>NZ_JBFTNJ010000019.1:0-54367 GCF_056397425.1 Arthrobacter sp. 05N33_2 | reverse complement strand
TTCCCGCCCCACATCCGCAAGGCCATCACGGCCCGGGACCGGGGCTGCGCCTTCCCGCAATGCACCATCCCGGCCYCCTGGTGCGAGGCCCACCACATCACCTACTGGTCCCGCGGCGGAACCACCGGAACCGGCAACGGMACCCTGCTCTGCTCCCATCACCACCACGTGATCCACAARGAACACTGGAGCATCCAGATGCGCACCGGCATMCCCTGGTTCATCCCGCCACCCCACCTCGACCCAGCCCAGACACCCCGCCGGAACACCTACTTCCGCCTGGAGTGACCCCGTGGCCGCCGCGTGACAGACGCCCTGACGGCAGGGTGACCGCGTGGCTCGAACGGCAGCGGCCCGGACGGCCGGGTGGCCGGGTGACAGAAGCCCGGACGGAGGCGAGCCGTGCGCGTCGGACGTCAGCGGGCTGGCCGCCCCGGGCAGCGGCCCGGACGGCCGAGTGGCCGCGTGACAGAAGCTTGGACGGAGGCGAGCCATGCGGTTCGGACGGCGGCCGGGTGGCCGCGTGACAGAAGCTTGGACGGAGGCGAGCCATGCGGTTCGGACGGCAGCGGGCTGGCCGCCCCGTGAACAGCGGCCCGGACGGACGGCGGGCTGGCCGCCCCGTGAACAGAAGCCAGGACGGCCGGGTGGGCTGAGCGGCTCGCACGTCCAGGCCAAGGTCATGGCCGCGCGGGGGGCAACCCCGAGTCCTCAGTCCTGGGAGCCCCGGGAGCCCCGGGAGCCCTCCGTCTTACGAGTTTTCCCGGGACGTGATACCAAAGCTCGGAGACTGCAGCTCGGTGAAGTTCCCGACGCTGGCGCGCACGGTGCACTGGGGCGTGATCTGCAGGGCCGTCACGGTAAGCCCCGCGCTGTCCACCGCGAGCGCCCCGCCGCAGCCGTCGGAGAACCGTACTCCTTTCTCGCCGCCACTCACGGCGGCGAGCATCTGCGAGGGCTTGCCCGACGCGGGACTGACGTAGAGCGGGTTTAGCTCGTCGGCGCCGCCGGCCCAGACTGGCACGAGGGTGATCTTTAGCGGGCTGGGCGTCACGACGCGCGCCGGAGTACGCACCTCCACGCCCTTCAGCCGCTGGACGGTATAAGCGGTGCCCTTGACGGCAGGGTCCTGCGTCGCGGCCGTCGTCGCCTCGGACCCAGCCCGCAGCCATGCGTCGAGGGCCTGCTGGTCCGCCGGTGACACTGACACCTTGGCGGTGACCTGGGCTGCCCCTCCGGCCGGGACCTCAAACCCCGAGACCTTCCAGCCGCACTCGACGTCAAGGCCGGTGATCGAGGCCTGATTCCTGCTCACCGAAGCCCCGTCCCATGTGACCGCCGGGCACGCTTCCCCATCGGCCATGCCCGGGATCACCTCAAGGAAATCACCGGACAACGGCGCCTTCTGCGCCGCGTACGCGACAGTCAAGCGGACCTGACCGGAGGACGGCTCATAGGAGGCCTCCCGCGAGATTGTCAGGCCGGTTGGCAGCGCCGCGTCCTGAAGTTGCTTGGACACCTGGCCTTCCGCGGTGGGCTGCATTTGCTGACCTGCAGGGGCGAGGACAACGAACCCCACGACCATCGCGACGACGAGCAGGGTGGCGGCGCCCGCGAGCAGTAACGCTTTGCGAGTGCGCCAGAACGGGGTGGCGACCTGTTCCTCGAGCCGGGCCTCCGCCCGGGGCCGCACTTCGCGACGCGGGATTGGCCGGGCGATGGTGGCGCTGTCGGCCTCCCCGAGCTCGGGAGCCTTCCCGGCGTGGTCATCTGGCGAGCCTGACGCGAAGGCCGCGAGGTCCTCGTCCGTGAAGGCGCCCCGGACGACGGTGGCCGAGCGTTCGACGGCGTCGAAGTCCTCCGGGGCCTCGGTACGCGTGATCGGGCTGCTGCCGGCAAGGCGGGGTGCGAGACGCCGAAGCGTCGCCGCGGCCTCACTCGCCGTCGGGCGTCGGGCGGGGTCTTTGGACAGCAGCGAGTCGAGTACGTTCCATACCGCGTCGTCCACGGGGATCCGTGGCGGGCGCGAGGAAACATGGCGGTACGCGACGCTGAAGTCCGTCCCCGGCCCGGCGAAAGGAGTGCGCCCGGCGAGGAGCTCGTAGAGCATGATGCCCGTTGAGTACACATCGCCCGGCGGGCCGGACCGGCCCTGGCTGATGAGCTCGGGAGGCATGTAGTGCGGGGTGCCGATGAGACCGGTCGTCTGGCGGATCTTCTCGCCCACGACGTCGGAGATGCCGAAGTCGGAGACCCGTACGTCGCCCGCGGCGCACTCGGGCCAGGGGCGGGCGAGGAGCACGTTGTCCGGCTTAATGTCGCGATGGGTCACGCCTCGTGAGTGCGCGAAAGCCAGTGCGTCGAACACTTCGGCGGCGACGTTGAACGCGTCCACGGGACGCAGCGGTCCCGCCTCCTTGAGCGCGTCGCGCAGCGAGCCTCCCGCGACGTAGTCCATGACGATGGCCAACCGCGCCCCCTCCACCACCATGTCGCGCACCGTGACGATGTGCGAGTCCTGCAGGCCAAGCAGGACGGATCGCTCACGGACGAACCGCTCTACGAGCGAGGGATCGTCCGCGTGCTCCGGGCGCAGGACCTTGGCGGCAAAAGTCCGGCCGTCGGCAGAGGTGACGGTCCAGACCTCGCCGACGGCGCCGGAGCCCACCCGTTCGCCGAAGCGGTAGGACGCTCCCAGAGCCTGACCCGTCTGTGCGAATTTCATACCGTACTCCCCAACGCTATCGATCTGATTCTTCAAGGCCCCCGGCCGTCCACTCGTTCGTCGTATGCGCTCGTAGCCGGGCTCAGCCCTCGGCGCTCATCGACTGGATCAGTGCCAATTGCCCGCCGACGCCGATATATCCACGCCCCGCACTCAGCGCCACCGGCGCCCTGCGCGGGAGTGCGGTGCCCAGCAGTTCGCCGTCGTAATCTACATCCGGTTGCAACAACACGCCCAGGCGGGATTTGCGGAGCGTCTTGGTCCAGTGACTGTACAGCCCGCGGAGATCCGTGGCCCGTCCGGCCGCGATGACGCACAGCCCCGGCTGCCCGGATGTCACAGCCCCCGCGATGGATTGATCGGTGTCCTCGAAGCGCTCTGCGTCGTCAATGAGCAGGAACACTGGGCCGCGCTCGAGGCGCAGGGAGGCCAGCAGGGCCGGCACTTCATCCGTGCCGACGGCCACGCGATCCAGATCGGCGAGGGCCAGGGGCGAGCGGCGATCGCAGATGCCCCACACCTGAGCCGGCCCGCGTGAGGTGGCCGCGCCACGCAGGGCTGCGGCCAGGGCCAGCAGCAGCGTGGACTTTCCCGACCGGGCAGGCCCGGCGACAAGCGCGTGCTCGCCCTCGTAGATTTCCAGGAAAGCCGGCGAGAGGTCAGCCTCCTTTATTCCTACCGGGATGAGCCAGGGTTCGGCCTCCAGCCGGGGTTCCACCCCTAGCTCCAGCATGGTGACGTTGGAGGGCAGGCGCCGGATCGCCGGAGTCTTCGCGGGTGCGTGTGCCCAGCTTTGCCGCACGCGATCCACCGCAGCCTCGACCCCGATACCGGGCGTGGCCACATGCATCTGGAGCGAGGTGCGGGGATCCACGCAGCGCCCAGGAAGCGCAGCGGGGATTTCCTTGCCCCGGACGCCGAGCGAGGAGTAGTCGTAGTCGTCCGCCAGCCGGAAGAGCCACTTCTGCAGCGTCACCTCGTTCATGGCCGAGGGCACCGCCTTGGCGCGTGTGGTGGAGACCGCGAAGGACAGTCCCAGCGCCGGGCCGTCCGCGTACGCCCGATACAGCAGCGCCAGCAGCTGCTGCCCTTCGAAATCCTGGAACTCGTCCCGCAGCGAGGCCAGGCCGTCCAGCAGCACCACGGTGCGGCGGTGCCTGCCAGGCTCGGCGCGGCGGCTCTCGAGCTCCGTGTGCAGGTGCCGCAGGAAACGGGCCTGCTGCTCCTTGGCACCGGCCCCGGTTCCCACATACGCCACGGTGTGCGGCAGGTGTTCCAGGGCTTCGAGTTCACGGGAGCCCATGTCGAGGATCATCAGGTCCAGTTCGGCCGGATCGGCGTCCTTCGCCAGTGTCAGCGCGATCGAGGCCAGTGTGGTGCTCGTGCCGGAGCCGGCCACGCCCATGAGCATCAGGTTCCCCACGGACATGTCCCATCCCGCCGCGGACTGGCGCTGCAGCTCCGGCTCGTCGACGATTGCCACCTGGACCGTGGAGCCTCGGACGGCGCCCACCAACGGCAGCGGCCGGCGTGCGGGATCGGTGGAAGTGTCGGACGGCGCGGCGCGACGGCCGCCGTTCGGCTGAGGAAGGTAACCCTCCAGCTCCACACGCTCGCCCAGGGCCTCCGGCCAGACCTGCCGCGGCTCGGCGTACCCTGCCTCGGCGTTGGCTGCGACTACGGCGTCGATGAGCAGTTCGAGGTCGTTCTCGTCCACGGCCGCAGACCGTGGCGGCGCCGCCGCGAGCACGGGGACGCCGAACTGGCGGATCTCGCGCACGTCCACGGCAGGCCCGGCGCCGAGCTGCGCCCGCCCGGTCACGAGGGCCGTCTGCACGGGGGTGATGTCGTCCTGGCCCAGTTTCACAAATGCCCGGCCCATCTGGGCCCGGCCGATCGCCGAGGCGGCGGGCACACCGATGACGTTGTTGGAGTCGTCGCGGCTCTGCACCCGCAGCGCCACCCGAAGGTTGGTGTTCGCGAGGATGTCGTCGCTGACGACGCCCGCCGGGCGCTGCGTCGCCAGGATCATGTGCACACCGAGGGTGCGGCCCACTGCCCCCACGCTGACGAGAGCTTTGAGCACGTCCGGGAAGTCCTTGGCCAGCATGGCGAACTCGTCGATCACGAGCAGCAGCCGGGGCATGGGCTCGGCCGGGTTCGTGGCCAGGTAGGCGTTCAGGTTGTCGATGCCCTCGCCGGCCTCCGCGAAGACCCGCTGGCGGCGTTCCATCTCCGCTTCCAGGGCGCGGAGGGCCCGGTCGGCGAGCTGCTCGTCCAGATTGGAGATCGTGCCGATAGTGTGCGGAAGGCGTTCGCATGCCTTGAAGGCGGCCCCGCCTTTGAAGTCGACGAGGATAAAGTTCAGGCGGGTCGGATCGTTGCGTGCCGCGAGGCCGGCCACAAGCGAGCGGAGGAACTCGGACTTGCCGGAGCCTGTGGTGCCGCCCACCAGCCCGTGCGGGCCGTCCTTGACCAGGTCCAGGGTCAGGGTGCCGTTCTCCCCTGTGCCGATCGGCGTGGAGACTCCGGTGGGTGCCTGCCACATGCGACGGATCGTGGTCGAGTCCGGGCGGTCGTAGCCGAGGAGCCCGGGCAGCCGCACAAGCGGGGGCAGCGAGGCCCCGGGCACGCTCAGCTCCGGATCGTCGAAGTGCGCCACGCGCATTGCGCAGCGCAGGGCCTCTTCCTGGTCCAGGCCTGCCAGGATGACGTCCTCCACGCGGGTCAGGTCCTCCGGCTGGTCCACGGTGGCCGCTGCGTCCGAACCGACCCTGATGATCGTGGTGCAGGAGGCCGGCAACTGTTCCTCCGAAGTCGCGATGACGATGCCCGCCACCCGGGACGGGCGCTGCTGCGGGCTCCCATGGGCCCCGGGCACGGAGCGGCCCGTGCCGAGCAGCGCGCGTGCCGGTGAGTCCCTGCCCTCCGTGAGGACCTCGGAGTCCAGGACCACCAGCATCGCTGGTGTGGGCAGCTCCTGCACTGCGTCCTTGAGCGTGCGCAGCATGGCCAGGCTCGCCTCGCGGTCCGCGGACATCCACCGCTCGCCCGTGCTGCTGCCGGCCTGGCGCGTGTGCGGCAGCCATGAAGCCCACTCCCACTCGTCAGCGCGTCCGGCGTCGCAGAAGACGCCGATGGTCAGGTCGGCTGGGCCGACGTGCACCGCGGCCTGGGCCAGGAGGGATCGCGCGAGCGCCAGAGTCCCCTCCCGCGGCCCGACGATACCCACCACACCGGCGTCGGTCAGGTCCACGAGCACGGGCGCGGCCTGAAGACGCGCGGCCGCGAGGGAGTCCTTCACCTTCTCATCCAGCCGCGACCCGGCGGTGCGGTCCACCTCGGGCTTCCAGGGGACGTCACCTGTGCCGGCGTGCAGGGCCAGGAAGTCGTCCGCGTCTGCGCGGCGCTGCCACAAGGACGTGGCGGGGAGTGCGGGGCGCCGGACTACGGTCGCGGGATCGGGGATCATCCGATGGAGTCGTGCGGTCTCCGTCGCTGCGGCTTCGCGGATCTGCCGCTCGAATCCCTGAAGCGCCCCGGCGAAGCGCTCGTCCTCTTCTTTGAGGCCCCGGGCGTGACGCCGCTTTTGTTCGAACCACATGCCCACGGCCATGACCGGGCTGAGCATGGCGAACATCGCGAAGCGCAAGTCCCGCAGGATCAAGACCATCGCCGCCGCCATCACGAGGGGCGCGAGCACCGTGATGTAGCTGAATTTGCTCGCCGGCGGCACGTCCTTGCGGCCCGGCGGGACCAGGGGCTCGCCCGCCGGGGCCTGCCCGGGGCGGGGAGGCCGGTTGAAGGGCGCTGTCGCCGCCGGCGTGAGGTTGTGCAGGCTGCCAGGCGGCGGGGCGGGCGTCTCGTCCAGGGACCGGCGCAGGAGGAGCACGGCGCCGCCCGCCGTGATCGTGGCGGTTTCGGTCACCAGGACCCCGTCCTCCCCCACCGGCTCGCCATTGACGAGGGTGCCGTTCGTGGACCCGCCATCGAACACCCGCAGCCCGTCCTCCTCCCGGCGCAGGCGGCAGTGGTCCCATGACGCGCTTTCGGTAGGAAGGCTCAGATCGGCGTGAGGGGACCGGCCGATGAGCATCTCTCGCCCGTGCGGAACGTCAATCACGCCGCCGGTGCTCTGGCCGCCGGCGAGCGTCACGCTCCAGCCGCGCACGCGCTGCGGAATCTGCCACGGCGCCCGCGAGATGCGGCTACCCTCCAGGAAGATCAGCTCTGAGACGGGGGTGGAACCACGCACCTCGGCCTCGTTCACGAACACCGCCTCATCGGGTGCCAGGCGCGGGCCACCGGCGGCCTCCACGAGGTCTGTCAGCGTCGTGGCGGGCGCGGCGTGAGCCACGTCGCACTCAAAGCGACGCTCGTCCAGGTCGATCAGCACACGCACCGGGCGCTCCTTCAGTGGTGGATGGTCCCCGCCCGCTTTGGGGCGAGCCGGGGGCAGGTGGTCAGGGGTTTGCCGGCGCCGGCACCCAGACGAGCCGCGGAGCGGCCTCATCCGGCGGGCGCAGGCCCAGATCCTGAGGGGAAGCGTAGACCGGGATTGCCTCCGCGGTCAGCGCCGCGGAGCGCGAGAAATCCAGCGCCGGCCCGGCTAGGCCGTCACCAGGACCGAAGGACATGGTGCGCAACGCCGCGCCGACCTTGGACGGCTCGCCGCTTCCAGCCGACGCGGCCGCCCGTACGAGGGCGACGACGGCGTCGTGGCTGCGTGAGTCCGCCGCCCATGCGTCGGCGGAAAACGCGGCATCGCCCGTCAGGTTCTTGACCTTCGGGTCACCGGACGCCAGACGCACGGCGGACAGGAATGCGGACATCCCGCGCCCCTGGGCGTCCTGCTGGAGCGCCGTGGCATCGCCGCCGGCCGGGGCAACGCTGACCAGCTGCCCGGAGGCGGCGCCGTCGAGCTCGGACAGCGTGGAGGCGAAGGCCGGGGCAGTGGCGCCGTCCGGAATGACCACGGGGACGGACACGTCGCGGGCCTGCAGGGCCTGGACCAGCCGGGCCAGCCGCTGCGGGGTGGCGGCCGAGACAACCACGGCGTCCGCGGGCTCGGCGACCCTCGTGGACCCGGCGCCCGCTGGGGCGTCCTCGGCAGGAGGGCGCAGCTGGTCCCCTGTTCGGATGGCGGCCTCCTGGGCCAGGTCCGTCACCGCGTCGAAGCCATCGAGGTTCAGCGTCTGTGAGATCCCGACCGAGGCAGGGACCTCGCCGCCGTCCCCGACGAGCAGCACCCTGTTTTTGCCGTTCAGCGCGGCGCGAAGGGCGGCCGCGACGGATGCGCCCGACGGCCTCGTGGTCCAGGTGGTCTGCGCGGGGTCCGATGGTTCGGCGTAGGGCAGGATCGCCGGGAGGCCGAGCTCCTCGGCGGTCTTTGCCGCGGCCCGGGCCGGCGCTCCCGTGGTCGCCACGACGACACCCGATGCTCCCTGTTCGGCGAGCGCGTGGACGGCGGCGCGGGCGCCATCCTCCGTGCCGCGGTCGTTCTGGGCTGCGAGGGCGACGGTGGCGCCGCCCTTGGCAAAGCGCTGTGCGGCGACGATCGCGCCCTGCGCCGCCCGGTTGTACTCGGAGCCGGGCTCGCCGGACTGGCCCAGGGTGAGGACGACGCCGATGGAGAAGTCCTTCGGCAGGCCCTCGGCCTGCAGCGCAACGGGAACCGTCGCGGCTACCGGATCGGGCCGTGATGCCTCCTTGGGACGGCTCAGCGCCACGGTCGTCAGGGCGATCGCAGCCGCGAGGACGACAGTGATGCCCGCGACGATCAGGGTCGTGAGCCCGGTGCGGGAGCTCATGCGGTGCCGCCGATCTTCAGTGTGTACAGGGTCTGCGACGTGGCGCCGGCCGGCACCTCGAGGTGGAACGGTGGCAGTTCGTCGACCGCGGTGAGTGAAGCCTTGAACTGCGCCTGGCGCAGGAGCAGCCCCGCCACGTCCCTGGAGCGGATATTGGCATAGCCCTCAGCGTTCTGCGATGCCAGTGCCAGCTGATAGTCAGCGGTGTCGGCTTTGGCGGCGCTTGTGGCCATGGAGCCGAGCAGGCCGGATCCGTTCACCGAACGGTCGCCCAGGTCGAGCATCACCTTGGTGAGGCTTGAGGACAGGAGGGCGCTGGCGCCCTCGACGTCACGGGTTGAGCCGGACGTGCTGGAGGCGATGTTCGCGAGCGAGGACTGCGTGCCCTTGTCCAGGGATGCGGCCAGCGCGTCGCTCTGCCCGCGCAGTTCGTCCCGCTGCTTATTCACCGTGCCCTCGGCGTCGTTCACCACCTCGTCCGAGGTGGACTTCAAACCGGAGATAGAGCGGTTGAAGGCCGTGATCACGGCGTCGGAGCCCGCGTCGCCGATCTCGGCGACCCGGCGCACTTGCTCGTCCACGGTCTTGTAGACCTCGGCGGCGGTCTGCGCCGAAACCTCGCGGAGGGACTTCTTGATCTTGTCGCCGAGCCCGTCCTGCTGCTCCTTGAGCTTCGCGAGCGTCGAGCCGACCCGGCCGGAGGAGTCGATCGCCTTACCAAGCGCGGCGTCCAGGGCAACGAGTTCGCGCTTGTTGCTGTTGACGTCGCCCGTGGCGGCGCCGTCGAGCGCCTTCGTGGCTTCTTTGATGGCGTCCAGCTTGGCGTCGATGTCGTCGATCGTCGTCCCCAAAGTGGTGAACGCCTGGCCGATCTCCTCGTCCGGGGCGGTGGTGTCGGTGGCCGCCAGGACCGCGTCCCAGGCGGCCGTCTGGGCCTGGATCCGATCGTCCAGCGGGTCCTTGAACCCCAGCGGCGGGCGCAGTTCCTGCGCGGGGTTTCCGCTTTCATCCGTGGGCTCGCACGGTGCGGACGTCAGGTAGGAACGCAGCCGCTCCGCTTGCTCGGCGGACAGTCGGCCCTCGCGGGGCAAGGCGCCGTCGGCCATCTTGCACAACTCGTCGGCGAGCCGCTGCGTTTGCTGCGTCATCGAGCCGTTCAGCAGTGAGCGGTCACCCAACTCGCCCCGGGCGTCCTGCGCAGTCTTCTTGATGTCGCCCAGCTTCTGCCGCAGGCCGTCGATGCTGCCGCGGACCGCAGCGGCCGCGTCCCGGGTCGCGGCGACGGAGCCCCGGGCGGACCTGATCGCTTCTTCCACGTTTGCGAGGGCAGTCTTGTAGTCTTCCGTGGTCTCCGCGCCGTCGAGGACCGCAGCGAAATCGGCGCGCACCTTCTCCAGCGTGACGGCGGCAGCCTCCTGATCCTTGATCGCGCCCTCGACCATCTGCGGCTGCAGGTCCGCCACAAGCTCGTCGCCCTTCTTCACCAGGCCCAGCAACGCGCCGGTGACGGTCACGGCAGAGCCGTAAAGGGAGCATGTCATCGAGCCCTGCTCCGCGCATTCCTCCGCGGTGGGGTCCTCGGGGCCCATGGTGGCCCTGATGGCGCCCGCCACGATATCCCGGCAGCCCGCACTCACCTTCGCGTAGGCGTCGAGCTGCGAGGCCATGGTCTGGATGCTGGAATAGACCGTGGCCGCCTTCCCCGATTTGGGCACCTCCGCGGTGCAGCCGTCACCGTAGATGGGAGCCGTCGCGGGCACGGCCGAGGTGTCGCCCAGCATCGCGTCCACGGCGGCGACGGTCAGCTTCAGCTGGGACGCGGTGGTGGACTGCGTTGACTTCGTCGCGGCCTCCAGGTCCGCGCCGAGAGTCTTCAGTTGCTCCTTCAGGTCCACCATGGTTGCGGCCAGGGCCGTGGAGTTATCGCGCAGCTCGCCCGCGGTCTTCGCACCCAGGGTCTGAGAGGTCTCCTGCAGGTTCTGCCGGACCTCGGTGATGGTGGATCCGGCCTTGGTCAACACGGTGTTGACGTCCGAGACCAGCGAGATGGTGCGGCGTTGCAGCCCCATCTCGGAGCCCGCACCGGAGGAGAACGCGCCGGCGAGCACGCCGTCCGCGCTGAGGTCGGTGTTAAGGCCCGGCTGGACCGCCACGTCGAAAGCAGGGACCTGAAAGTCCTTGACCTCAGCAACGAGGCGCAGCGTGGTGCTCGCACCCGAACGGGGTGGGGCCAGCACGGTGGCCCACTGCACCACGGTGGCACCGTCCTCGGTGCTGCTCAAGACGCCGTTGGTGCCCGTTCCGCCGTCCGCAGAGCCGGCGGTGACGTCGTCGGCCCGTACACCGGTGAGCTTCGTTGAGGCGGCGATAGTCAGCGGGGCGCCCACGAGGGCGGTATCGGAGCGGGTTTGGCCCGCGGCATCGTATTCGATGACCCGCGGCTTAACCGTGAGGTTCTCCAGTGTCAGGTCGATCTCGACCGGCCCGGTGTGGCCTTGAAGCTCGGTGAGGTCGGAGCCGGACTTGTCGCCGGCCCGGTACTGCAAGCTCACTCGCACCGGCAGTTCGCCCACCGCCTGGGCGGCGTCGTACTTCGTGTCCGCTGCGGAAGAGTCGCCGGCCGCGGACACAGAGATGGTGGTGCCTTCGATCGTCTCGACCCCGGCAGCCGGGGACATGCCCACGCGCACGCTCTGCAGGAGCTTGACCGGATTGGACACCGACTCCGGCTCGGGGGCCGGGCCGCACGACGTCGTCGCGATCAGCCCCAGGCCGGCAAGGAAGGCGCCCAGCGCCCGGCCGGGCGCGATGCGGCGCCCCGGGATGTGCTGGTGCGTGGTAGTCCGTCTGGACATGATCGTCCCCTCTTCCGTTCATGGTGCCTTCAGCATGATACGGGGTTTCACTCACGAATGGACTAATCGCGGTTTGCCTGTGTCATGCGCATGACTTGGGCGGTCATGTCCCGCCGTCCTAGTTTTTCTTTTTGTTGGATTTATTGACGTGTGTTGGTAGCGTCGGCACCGTCTGGTCGTCGGCGGTTACGTGTCCGGCGGAGAAGCGCTTGTCTCTTGGGAGGAATTTCTATGTCGCGTGTGTTGTCTACTGAGCAAGCGAAGGCTGCGATTGGGCAGGTGCAGTCGATCATTAACGGTGGTTTCACGGATCAGATCTCGGCGCTGGATGCGCAGGGACGAGTTTTGTCAGATCCGAATATTTGGGATGGTCCCCTGGCTGCGCAGTTCCGAGGTTCTACGTGGCCGGAGACGAAGGCTGCTTTGGACAAGGCCAAGGAGGAACTCGAGCAGTTGCGGGGGCAGCTGCAGAAGATTTCGCAGGACATCTTCTCTGCTGGCGGCGGCGCCTGAGCCTGTATGTGATTGCGTGAGGGCCAGGTAGTCGCGCCGCTCTGGTGAGTGGGCGGTTACCTGGCCGATGCACGTTTGGTGGTTTGTCTTTCTGTTCCAGTTCTTGTTCTGTGGGGGGCTTTGGTTGTGACCGATTTCGTTGAGGTGCCGCTGTTGCCGGCGTCGGATGCTTCTCATGGCGGGCGGTTCAGTTATGCCGTGGCCGACGCGGTGCAGTCGGTATTTGAATCAGCGGCGTCGCGGGTTGAGGGGCAGGCGGGGTCGCGGGCTTCGTATGTTTCCACGGCGAAGACGGACTTCCAGGGCCATTTCTCGGACCTGTTCGCGGCGAACGCAGTAACGGCTGCGGGGGACGCGGAGGCCCTGGCCTCAGCATTGCGGACGGTCGCCGGCTATGTGGGCCAGATGATCGAGGCCGGGCGTGATGAGGATGATCGGCGCCGGCGGAACAACGAGTGGGTCCGGGAGCACAACGACCGGAACGGCTTCGAACAGGCCAGGGACTGGTTTTTTGGTGAGTCGGAGCGGCCGAACGCGGATCCGGGTCCGGCCCCGTCGTTTGCTCCGGCCTCGGCGGCCCTGGGCTCACGGGAAACCCCGGCGCCCGGTGGCGGGTATGGAGGCGGGACGTCCTCGGCGCGGCCGGCTGATCTGCGGTCCTTCGCGGCAGGGTCGCGGGGCCTGGACGACGGTTTGGCGGCCGAGCCGGGCTCGTTGCACGGGCAAATGTCCTCGTTCGCGTCTGCTTGCTACTGGGGTTCAATAGACGCGTCCGGAGTGATCACCGCATACCGGCGGTACTTGCAGGCGAACGAGAACGACGCGAAATGGGCGGTGACGGTTGCGGATGCATTTGCCGCCGCCGGCGGCGAGGGGGCCGTGTCGAGTGTTTCAGACGCGGCGGTGAACGAGGCGCTCGCTGCGGCGGGGGTGAGTGCGACCCGGTCCTCGTTGGCGATTGATCCGCCCACGGCGGCCGGTGCGATGCCGACCAGCGGGTACGCCAATGATCCCGTGAACACCTCAACGGGAAACTTCATCGAGCCGGAAACGGATCTGGGGTTCGCCGGGATTGCCTCAAACGTGGTGCTGTCTCGGATGTACAACTCGCTGGCGTCAGGTTTGGAGATGCCCGGGGTGTTTGGTCCTGGGTGGGCCTCGGTTCTGGATCAGTACCTCGCGGTCTCGGATGAGGGCTGCCGGTGGGTGATGGCCGACGGCCGGGCCGTGGACTTCCCCCGGGAGGGCACCGGCTGGGGCAGGGGCGTGGGAGAGAATTACTGGCTCACCCGGGAGCCCGCAACAACAGCTGACCTGGCGGAGCTGGGCTCCCTGCCTGACGGTACGGTCGAGCTCCTGGTGGTCCGGGACAACCAGGGCGCGTGGTGGGCTTACAGCCTGGCCGGGGTGTGGCTCGGTGCCGGGTCCGGGCCTGGCCGGACGGCGTCCGTTCTCCGGGAAGGGCCAGCTGACGCCGGCAGTGCCGGACTCGTGACCCGGCTGGCGCATGTGCGGGGCCGTTTCCTCGACGTCGAGTACGTGGACGGGCTTGTTGCCGTGGTGAGGGCCTCGGACGGGCGCCGGGTGGAGTACGCGTACGACGCCGCTGGCAGGCTGACGCGTGTGGAGACCGGGCTGGGGACGCGCACCTACCGGTGGAATGAGCAGGGCCTGATCGAGGCCGTGGTCTCGGCTGCGGGCGTTCTCGAGGCAGAGAACACCTACGACGAACACGGCAGGGTTGTCCTGCAGACCTCCCAGCATGGGCGCCGGACCAGGTTCGCGTATCTGCCGGGCCGGGTCACGGTGGTTTCGGATGAGGACGGTACCCGCTCAAACTCGTGGATCGCCGATGCGAAGGGCCGCCTGGTCGGGGTGCTTGATTCCCATGACCAGCGTCAGTCCATGGCGTATGACGGCCACGGAAATCTGGTGTCGTTCACGGAGCGCGACGGGACGGTCACGGTGCACGCCTACGACGGGCGGGGCCGGAAGACCCGGACCGTGACCCCGGAAGGCGCGGACCTCACCTACGGCTGGGATGAGCAAGACCGCATCACCACGCTGGTGACGGAGTCCGGGTCGGTCGTCTCGTATGAGTATGCCGATGAGGTGTCGCGGGATCCCTCGGTGATCCTGGACCCGCTGGGCGGGCGCACCGAGCTTCAGTGGCGGAACGGGCAACTGGCCCAAGTAGTGGACCCGGCCGGAGTGACGGTCGGCTTTGAGTACGACGGGTTCGGGGACCTGGTCGCGACCCGGAACGCTGTAGGAGACATCGCAAGGATCGTCCGTGACCATGCGGGCCGCCCGGTCACGGCCATCAGCCCGTCGGGCGCTGAGACCCGTTTCAGCTACGACGCCGCGGGCCCGCTGGTGCGGCGCGAGGACCCGGACGGCGCCGTCTGGGCCTTCGAACACGATTCGGCGGGGCGGACGACGGCGTTCGTCGCCCCGGACGGCGGGCGGACCGAACTCGAATACGCCGTCAACGGTGAACTGGTCCGGACAATCGATCCGTTGGGCCGGGCCATTGAGCGGGTCTTCGATGAGCTCGGCAACGTCACCGCCGCGGTGCTGCCCGACGGTGCCCGCTGGGGCTTTGTCCATGACACGCTTTCCCGGCTGGTCGGGATCACGGACCCCGCCGGCCATGACTGGGTACGGGAGTACGACAAGATCGGCGCCCTGACCGCCGTCGTCGACCCCACCGGGGTCCGCACAGACGCGACCGCGGACCGCAAGGCCGGGACGGCGACGCTGACGGACGCGTTCTCATCCTCGACGTACAGCTTCGATGCGTACGGGCGCCCCAGGCAGGTCCAGGGGGTGGACGGCTCCGCGGAGCTCATCTCCTATGACGCGGCGGGCAACCCGGTGGAGCTCGTCGACGGCGACGGCGGCCTGACGGTCCTGGGCCGGGACGTGGCCGGGAAGATCACGTCGATCACCTCCCCCAGCGGGGCCGTTACCCGGTACGAGTACGACGTGTGCGGGCGGCCCTGGAAAACCACGGACCCCCTCGGCGCGGTCACGGAACTGGCCTACGACGCCGATCAGCGCGTCATTTCCCGGACGCTGCCCACGGGCGAGGTCGAGACCTTCGAGTACGACCCGTGCGGGCGGCTTGTGTTGCGCCGCACCCCCGGTCAGGGCGTTTCCCGGTACGGCTACGACAAGGCCGGGCGGCTGACGTTCAGCCAGGACTCCTGGTACGGCACGCGCCGGTTCAAATACAACACCGCCGGGGAACTGACCGAGACCGTCAACGGCGTGGGCGGCCGGACCCGGTTCGAGTACGACGTCCGCGGGCGCCTGGTCCGGATCACCGATCCCCTGGGCGGGGTGACCACCCGCACCTACACGGCCACGGACCAGGTTGATTCCGTCACCGATCCGCTCGGGCGGATGAGCACCGCCACCTACGATCCCGCCGGGCGGCAACTGTCCCAGACCGACCCGGACGGACACACCACAACCTGGACGTATGACCGGGCCGGCCGGGAATCCTCCACCTCGTTCGACGGGAAGCCCATTGCCGGCGTCGAACGCGACCTGATCCGCCGCCGCGTAATCATTACCGATTACACGGGCGCTGACGGGCTGGCCGTCGAGCACGAGCTCGCGTATGACCGCTGCGGGCGGCTGGCGTCCCGCACCCGCGGCGGCCGGGGAATGTCGTGGAAGTACGACGCCGACGGGAACCGCACCGGTTTCACCGACGCGCACGGAACCACCACCACTTATGTCCGGGATGCCGCAGGCCGGGTGACCGCTGTCAGCAACCCCCGGCTCGGGGAGGCCGTGTTCTCCCACGATGCGTCGGGGCGTATCACCGCAGCCACTGCCGGGAACCTGGTCCAGGAATGGGCCTACCGCTACGGGAGCCTGTCCGAGCACAGCCGCACGGACCGTTCTGACCCGCTCTCGACCGATGTCACCCTGATCGGCCGGGACGAGGACGGCCGGATCACGGCCCTGACCCGCGCCGGTACTGTGACCCAGTACGGGTATGACGGGGCCGGCCAAATGGTCTCGGCCGCCACCACCCGGAACGGGGAGCCGTGGCTTCCCTCTGCGGTCTCCGAGTGGATGTACGACGCCGGCGGGCGCCTTATCCGGGAATCCACGCCGGGTGGCTCCCGGGTCTATGAGTACGACGCCGCTGGACAGCTCCTCGCCGTCACGGACGCTGACGATTCACGGACTGAGTATGTTCATGACGGCCTGGGCCGCCGCACCCGGCTCATCCACCCGGACGGGTCCTGGACCGAGTACTCGTGGGGTCAGAGCGGCCAGCTGAAGAGCGTTGCCGACCGCACGCCCGACGGCATGGAAACCTCCCGGCATGAGCTGTGGGTGGACGCCCTCGGCGAGCTGGCTGCCGTTGATGGGTCGGAGCTGTGGTGGGACACCGCCACCCCCATCCCCACCCTGGCCGGCTTCGGCGGTCAACAGGTCCTTTCGTTGCCTGGTGGTGTCACCGGTATCGAGGACGCCTGGATCGCGCCGGGCTGGCGGGCCGCCCGCCCCACCGACCAGTCCGACCCCTGGGCCGTCATCGGCGCGCCGGCAGTCCCTGGCCCGGGTCCGGGTGGCACTGCCGTTGGTGGTGCCGCTGGTTTGGGTTCGGTGTCCGGGCTGGCCGGTGTGCTGCCCGCCGGGATCACTCTGACCGGCAACGGCGGCCTGGACATCGCTGGCCTGGAGTGGCTCGGGGCACGTGCGTACGACCCCGCTACTCGAGGTTTCCTCTCCACCGATCCTCTCTCCCCCGTCCTCGGCGCGGGCTGGGACGGCAACCCCTACGCCTACGCCGGCAATAACCCCCTCAACACCACCGACCCCACCGGGCTGCGTCCGCTCACTGATGACGAGCTGAAGGCCTACGACAAATCGGCCGGGAGCCACTGGGAGTACGTCGTTGCGGGACTCGCCGTGGCCGCTGGCGTTGCTGCATTGTTCGTGCCGGGGCTCAACATCATCGCGGCAGGAGCTATCGCCGGGGCATTGAGCTCGGGTGGCCTCTCGGTCTTTTCCCAGAAATCGCAGAAGGGTTCGGTCGACTGGTGGTCGGTCCTCGGCAACACCGCGATAGGCGCGGCTACCGGTGCTGCAGGTGGCGGCGCGGCCATGTGGACTAGGGGCGTCCTCGCGGGTGCGCCGGCCGGACAGGCTGCAGCAGCGCTCGGAGTAAGTGCTGGCGCCAACGGGGTCGTCGGTGCGGGTGCAAGTGCCGCGAGCTACCTTTATCAGAAAGGCGGGCGCATCAATAACGGCTGGGACTTTGCGGGCAAGATCGCTGGTGGTGGCTTCGCCGGTGCCGTAGGCGGCCTCGCGGGGCCGGCCGGCGGCAGCCTCGCCAGGGGGATGTCATTGTCGTCGACCGGCGTGGTTGCCAAGGCCGGAACGATGGCCATCAGTGGCGTTGGTGCGGGAACAGGTTCGATGCTGGAGAACGTCGTCGCCGGGGATCCCATTGACCCCGCGAAGGCCGGGGCAACAGGCCTGTTTGGAGCGGGTGCTGCCGCGATACCTGTGGGGCGCATACCGGCGTTCAACCAGACAGGCGTTAGCACGCTAAGGCAGATGCCGTACTTTGCGCCTCGGACTGTGAACGGCATGTTTAACTACAACCAGACGAATACCGTGGGACTGTGGGGAGGCGCCTTTGGAGGTGGCACTGTCGGCTTCGGTGGCGACCAACTCCAGAGCGCACTCGGATGGTGAGCAAAACAGGCCTAGAAAGGGTTGGTTGTTGTGGGAAGAAAAGCTGAGCATCCGGTAAGGAATGCTCTGATCCTTAGTGGCGTGTTATTGAGCGCAACGGTCGCGGTGATCCTGGTAGGACCTCAGGACCACGTGTCACAGGAGGTCGTGGCACTACTCGCCGGCCTGGCCGTGGGTGTGTGGTTGCTGCGTTTCTCACCGCCCTGGCGATGGCTAGCCATGTTGGTTTTGGTGCTTTCCCTCGTTCTCTGTTTGGTGTTGGGCCCAGCCGGAATCGCGTGGTTCGGTGGGTTTATTTCGGGCACTCAGGCAGGACTGGCCTGGCAGCATGCGAATAAGCGGAGCCGTCAGCCCGCTAAGCCGAGCCGGGAAACCACAAATAAGGCGGAGTGGCTTGTTGATGGGCGGGGCCTTAGCACCGTCGCGGAGGCACGTGAGGCGGCTGGTGCTGCGCTGCATTCCTTGGACGGGAAGTTGCGTGGACGGCTGGCTGTTGAGCATGGGTCGGCACGTTTTGAGGTGGCCGGTGGTGTTGGGCTGGGGATGGTCTGTCACCGGAATGCTGATGCTGACCAGGAGAGTTCCTGGGCGGTGTTGTTGCGGCCCGGACAAGCGAAGGATGAATCGGTGGATGTGCCGATGGGTGATGCGACGGGCTTCATTCCTTTTCGGTTCGTTAACGACCTCGGACCTGTCGAGGCGGCACTGACAGATTTCCTCGGGAACCCGGGATCAGCGTCGTTGGGCCCGGAATGGATGACGGGTAACGACGCAGAAGCCACTCGCCTAACCACTTTCTAACCACTAAATGGTGTCGCGATTGGCAGGAATGTGAGATCGTCGCGGCCCGCTTGTTCCGAGACGGCGAGTTGGAAAAACGGGTCGAGTATCCCACTGGATTAGTAATCAGCGATTCCGAGTTACAGACATAAGTTGGAGTCGTTCTGAACCACATGGGCCTTTGACCACAATGCTGAATCAGTGGAGCCCCTGGAGCGACTTGCAGGAGTGTCAGCGGATTGCCGATCGCCTTTTTCGGGAGGGCCGGAGGGAGGATTGGGTTGAGTACTCAACGGCCATCGTCGTGCCGGGTTAGGCGTTGGGGGAATACTCAGCAATGCTTCGAGGACAAAAGGCCGGCCGCCGCGCTCAACGGCGCTAGTGATTTGCACGTCGCGAAATCTCCAGATCGACCGTGGCGACCAATTCTGAAGTAGGAAAAGCGTATGGTTCGGTGGATTTATTTTGGGCACTCAGGCAGGACTGGCCTGGCAGCATGCAAGTAAGCGCCGTGAGCCCGCTCAGCAGGCCCGGGAAACCGCAAAAAAGGAACGCTGACGGCTGTCGGATCACGATGCAAGATGTGGATCGCCGGCGCTCTTGGTTTCGCAAATTTGCGCGTGTATCGTTGGCTATCGTTGTATATCGTTCACGGTCGTCCAGAGGAGAGCATGATGCGCAGTTCTTACCCGGCAGGCGGATTTCGCGGCAACAATGTCGACGGCATGTGGCAGGCCGTAGAGGAGTTGCGTTCGAGGTTCGAGAAGCGCTCGGGTTCCCGGGCGGGGCGTGGCGAGGTGCGCTCGGCTGTGCTGGCACTGCTCGCCGAGCGGCCGATGCACGGCTATCAGATTATTCGTGAAATCGAGGAGCGCAGCGGCGGCACCTGGAAGCCCAGCGCCGGCTCCGTCTATCCGACCCTCCAGCTGCTGGCCGACGAGGGCCTTATCCGTGCTGAGGAATCCAACGGCCGCAAGATCTATTCCCTGACGGACGCGGGCCGCGAGGAGATGGCGGGTGCCGGTACGTCAGCGCCCTGGGAGTCGACGGGTCCGGCGTCGGGCTCGGGATTCGCGGCGCTGCCCAAGGCGGGCGTCGAGCTCGCGCAGGCCGCCTCCCAGGTGGGACGCACCGGCACACCGGAGCAGGTGCAGGAAGCCGTGGCGGTGCTCGATGACGCGCGCCGCCGGCTGTACGCGATCCTCGCCCAGGGCTGACCGGGGTGATGTCGGTTCGCCGGGACCGGGCAGCTCCGGGACCCGGCGCCCGGGGCCACCGGGCCCGTTACCGCCGCATCCTGCGCTTCGCCGCATGGCATCTCGCGGTGACCTGGTGGTTCGAGCTGTTCCTCCCCCGCATCGGGCTGGTGCGGATTGCCGAGCGCACCAGGGCGAAGAGGATGCGGCGCTTCGCGCAACGCTTCCATACGCTGGCGGTGGACCTCGGCGGCCTCATGATCAAAGTCGGACAGTTCCTGTCCTCCAGGCTCGACGTGCTGCCGCCCGAGATCACCAAGGAACTCGAGGGGCTGCAGGACGAGGTGCCTCCGGTTTCGTTCCCCGCGATCCGCGCCCTCGCCGAAGCTGAGCTGGGCGCGCCGCTGGAGCAGTTGTTCGCCTCGGTCGAGGAGACACCGATCGCAGCAGCGTCCCTCGGGCAGGCGCACCGGGCGAGGCTTGGCCCGGGCGACGCCGCCGACACCGGGCTCGACCGCGTGGTGCTGAAGGTGCAGCGGCCGGGCATCAAGGCCATTGTCGACGTCGACCTGGCGGCACTGCGCAAAGTGGGCGGCTGGCTCAGCCACGTGCGCCTGGTGTCCGATCGTGCCGACATGCCCGCCCTGGTCGAGGAGTTTGCGCAGACCAGTCTTGAGGAGATCGACTACCTGAATGAGGCGGCGAATTCGGGGCGGTTCGCTGCCGATTTCGCCGACGACGGCCGGGTGGAGGTGCCCGACGTCGTCTGGGAACGGAGCACCCGCCGCGTGCTCACCCTCGAAGACGTCACGGCGATCAAGATCACGGACTCGGAGGCACTGCTGGCGGCGGGCATCGATCCGGCCCAGGTCGCCCCTGTTTTTGCCTCGGTCATGTTCGACCAGATTTTTACGAGCGGATTTTTTCACGCCGATCCGCACCCGGGGAACATCTTTGTCACGCCGGTTGCCGATCCATCCACGGAGCGCCCATGGAAGCTGACATTCATCGACTTCGGCATGATGGGCGAGGTTCCGGCGAGCACACGCAGCGGTCTGCGGAAGCTGCTCATCGCCGCCGCTTCGCGTGACGGCAAAGGGTTGATGACCGCGATCAGCGACGTGGGGGTGTTGGTGCCCTCAGCCGACACGGTCGAGCTTGAGCGGGCGATGACGCACCTCTTTGCCCGCTTTGGCGGGATGGGCTTCGCCGAGCTTCGCGAGGTTGACCCCCGGGAGTTCCGTGATTTTGCGGTGGAGTTCGGTGACGTGGTCCGCTCGTTGCCGTTCCAGATGCCGGAGAACTTCCTGCTCATTATCCGGGCGATGTCACTGACGTCGGGTGTGTGCAGCTCGCTGGACGCCCGGTTCAATCTGTGGGACTCGGTCGAACCCTATGCGGCGCAGCTGCTGCGCGACGAGCGCGGCAACATCGTGCAGGACGTTGCCCAGCAGGCGCTCGATGCCGCCGGGATGGCGCTGGGTCTGCCGAAACGTCTGGATGGGCTGCTAACCCGGCTCGAGGACGGTTCACTGTCGGTAGCAAATCCGCGCCTTGAGCGGCAGCTGGGACGGCTTGACCGCACGGCGCAGCGATCGGCATCGGCGCTGATCTTCGGCGCCCTGCTGGTTTCCGGCTCCGTGGTCCGCGCGGATGACATGGTGCTCGGCAATGTCCTGATGATCGCGTCGGTGCTTCCGCTGCTGCATGGGCTGTGGGTGGGGCGCAGCGGCCGCTGATCGAGCCGGTGACGGGGGTTTTGTCGCGCCGGACCCCGTTGGGTTCCGCTGCCGGGGGATATCATCAAACCGTGAAGGAAGGCCAGCCTTTTCGTCCTGCGAACCCCACCGAAACCCCCAGCCCCGGCCCCACAGGGCTCAACCCCACTTCCTGGAAGTCCTCGATCCTGAACGGGAGCGGCGCTCTCGCGGCGGCCGCCCTGATAGTGGTCCCGCTCTGGATGCTGCTCAGCAACCCGGCCGTCCTCGGCGGCCACCCCGCCCTGCCAACTCTCCTGGTGGCCGCCGTCGCACTGGGGATTCTTTGGGCGCTGATTCTGGTCAGACGCTGGTGGTTCGGCGGCAAACAGCAGCGTAGCGGTGACATTTCCACCTGGCAGTTGGTCCGCGGGATCGCAGGCAGGCTCACGGTCCTCGGTTTCGTGGCGGCGCTGATGTGGCTTAGCCCGTTCCCCCACCAACCCGACCGGGAGAAGACGGTCCCGGCCAATGGACCCACCGCGACCGCGCCAGCCGGGTCAAAGGCTGCAGATGACGCCACTTCGATTACCCTTGCCCCGGCGGGCAAAGCCACCACGGGTCTCGTCTTCTACCCCGGCGCCAGGGTCGACGCGCACGCCTATCAGGAGCTGCTGCAGCCGCTCGCGGACGCTGGTCATCTAGTCGTCATCCTGAAACCACCCCTTGGCGTCTCCCTGCTGGACACCAACCAGGCCCGTGCAGCCATGGACCGGCATCCCGAAATCGCTTCCTGGGCCGTCGGTGGTCATTCGTTGGGCGGCGTGAGCGCATCATCCTTCGCGGCGGCGAATCACGACGTCTCCGGGCTGCTGCTCTTTGCTTCGTACCCCGCAGAGAACATGGCGGACGCGCAGGGCCTCTCGGTGCTCTCCATCTCCGGCTCAAACGATGGCCTGAGCACCCCGGACAAGATCGCGGCGTCGAGGTCCCTGCTCCCGCCAACCACCACCTACGCAACGGTTGTGGGCGGCGTGCACGCGTTCTTCGGTGACTACGGTGGGCAGCCCGGGGACGGCGAGCCGGGCATCAGCCGCAACGAGGCGCAGCAGCAGATAGTTGCCGAGTCGCTCCGCTTCATGGACCGGCTCAAGGCTTCCGGCTAGGAAGCGAGCATTCCTCAGCTCCACCGCTACGCACCGCCAACCGCTACCGGCCCGCGGCGTACCCTTGCGCACCGCGCGGATTCGCGGCAGCCTGCAGGATCCCGGTCTCAGGATCCCGCACGACGGCGGACAACCGCCCCAGCGCCCAGTCACCAGCCCGGCTGACCACATGCCCGCGGCGTTCCAGCCCCGCGATGACGTCCTCACCGAGCCGGTCCTCGACGACGGCGCCGCCGGGCTCCCAGGTGCGCGGCCAGAAGGACCCGGGCACCGACGTCGTATGGAACGTCGGTGCGTCGATGGCCTGCTGCGGCGAATACCCGCCCACGATGGTCCGCAGCAGGTACGGCAGCTGCCACTGGTCCTGCTGGTCGCCGCCGGGCGACCCCAGCGCGGTCACGGCGTGGCCGTCCCGCAGCACGAGCGTGGGCGTCAAGGTGGTGCGCGGGCGTTTGCCGGGCGTCAGCGTGGACGGCGTGCCGGGCTCCAGCCAGGTCATCTGCAGCCGGGTGCCCAGGCAGAAGCCCAGCTCCGGGATCGCCGGGGAGGACTGCAGCCAGCCGCCGGACGGAGTCGCGGAGACCATGTTGCCCCAGCGGTCCACGACGTCGATATGGCAGGTATCGCCGCGGGTCACCCCCGCGGGTGTCACGGTGGGCTCGCCGACGCCGAGTCCGGCCGCGGAGGCATGGCCCGCGAGCGCCGGCGGCGTGTAATTGGTGCGCAGTGGCGGCATGTACGGCGCCAGCCCGGGCACGGTGCCAGGCCGGAAGTCGTGGGAGGCCCGTTCCGTGATCAACGCCCGGCGGCCGGCACAGTAGTCCTCCGACAAGAGGTAATCGAGCGGCACGTCCGTGTCGCCGTAGTACGCCTCCCGGTCCGCGAGCGCGAGCTTCTGCGCTTCCAGTACGGTGTGCGCCCCGAGCTCGGTGGACGGATCAAGGAACCGGTCCTCGAAGCCGGACAGGATGGCCAGGGTCTGCAGCAGCGCCGACCCCTGACCCCACGGCCCGGTCTTGGCGATCGTGTGGCCCCGGAACTCCACAGTGGCGGCCGCCTCATACCCGGCCTCGAATCCCGCGAGATCGTCCAGGGCGAGCACTCCGCGGTGATCCGTGCCCGAGGAATGCCGGTGCGGGGACTGAACCGACTCCACCATGGCGCGGGCCACGAACCCCTCCCGCCACTCGCGGCGGGCCGCATCAATTCCCGCCTCGCGGGTGGATTCCCTAACTCCGGCCTGCACGAGCCGTTCCAGGGTGCGGGCATAGGCCGGGTTCCACACCAGCTCGCCCTCAACCGGGATTCGGCCGCCCGGCATCCACAGCTCAGCGGACGTGGGCCAGTGCGCCTCGAACAGCGCGGACACGGCCGCGATGGTGGTTCCGACCCGGCCGAGCATCGGGTGCCCGTCCCGCGCGTAGCCGATCGCGAAGTCCAGGACCGCGTCCAGCTCCCACGTCCCGTGGTCACGCAGCAGCAGGAGCCAGGCGTCGACGGCGGCAGGCACCGCGGCGGCCAGGGCACCCGATCCCGGAACGAGGTCCAGGCCTTCGGCCACGTAGTGCTGCACGGTGGCCCCGGCCGGCGCCGGGCCCTGCCCCATCAGGACTATGGGCTGCTCCGGCCGGTCCGCGGTGACGAAGATCCCGGTCATGTCTCCGCCGGGCCCGTTGAGGTGCGGTTCCACCACGTGGAGCACGAACGCTCCCGCCACCGCGGCATCGAAGGCGTTCCCGCCGCGCTCCAACACGGACTGGGCCGCCGCCGTCGCAAGCCAATGCGTGGACGCGCTCATCCCAAACGTGCCCTGCAGCGTGGGGCGGGTGGTGAACGCCTCCGGGCGTGTGAACGGCACACTCACCGCGCGCGAACTACCACCGAAGACTTCTGCCACCACGGTGTCAGCCAAACAGGGCCGCCACGCGGGTGAGGGTCTCATAGACGCCATACGCGAGCGGCACGCCGACAAGCCCCCAAGCGATGACCAACCTCCCGGTGGACGGTGTGACCGAACTCTGTGCAGTACTCATTTCAGCCCTCCAAGGCAGGTTCTTCGGCCCGGACGCGGCCAGGACGTGGTTCGTGGAATCGTGCGTCCACCGGCGTGACCAAGAGGTTCGCCACGAAACCGATCACCAGCAGCCCCACCATGGTCAGCAAGGCGGGCTGGTAGGACGCGGCGTTGAGCGCGCCGGGCTTGCCCTGCGCGTCCAGGAAAGCGTTGACGATCAGCGGCCCGGCGATGCCCGCCGCGGACCAGGCCGTCAGGAGCCGGCCGTGGATGGCTCCGACCTGGAACGTGCCGAAGAGGTCGCGCAGGTAGGCGGGGGCCGTCGCGAACCCGCCGCCGTAGAAGGAGATGATGACGAACGCGAGGGCCACGTAGAGGACGGTGGACGTAGAGCCGGCCAGCGCCAGCACGGTGTAGAGCACGGCGCCGACGCCGAGGTAGACCATGTAGATGCGCTTGCGGCCTGTGACATCGGAGGTGGCGGACCAGGCAAAGCGGCCGGACATGTTGCCGATCGAGAGCAGCCCCACGAAGCCCGCGGCCACTGCGGCGCTGGCCAGGGACGTGCCGTCGGGCTGGCGGAAGAAGTCCTGGATCATCGGAGCGGCCTGCTCAAGGATGCCGATCCCTGCCGTGACATTGCAGAACAGGGCGATCCAGACGAGCCAGAACTGCCTGGTCTTGACCGCGTTCCGGGCGGAGACGTTGTCCGTGGTGACCAGCGAGGCGGCCTTGACCTTTGCGGGGTCGAAACCTGCCGGTTTCCAGCCCTCGGCCGGAACTCTGATGGTGAACGCGCCGAACATCATGTAGGCCAGATAGACGACGGCGAGGGTCAGGAAGAGCTTGCCCACCGACTCACCACTGGCCACCCAGCCCTTGGCCCCGGAGTTGGGATCGTACATTTTCAGCAGGGCCGTGGAGACCGGGCTGGCGATCAGGGCGCCGCCGCCGAACCCCATGATCGCCATGCCCGTGGCCAGTCCGGGCCGGTCCGGGAACCATTTGATCAGGGTGGAGACCGGGGAGATGTAACCGATCCCCAGTCCGATGCCGCCGACGACGCCGTAGCCGAGGTAGACGAGCCAGAGCTGGTGGCTGAAGATGCCCAGGGAGCCGATCAGGAAGCCGCTCGCCCAGAACGCGGCGGAGGTGAACATCGCCTTGCGGGGCCCGTTCCTGTCCACCCAGGTGCCCATGATGGCGGCCGAGAGGCCCAGCATCACGATCGCAACGGAGAAGATCACGCCGATCTCGGTCAGGCTCGCGCCGAAGTGCTTCACCAGCGCGGTCTTGTAGACGCTCGTCGCGTAGGCCTGGCCGATGCACAGGTGCACCGCGAGGGCTGCCGGGGGTACGAGCCACCGGTTAAATCCCGGCGGGGCGATGGTTCGTTCGCGGTCCAGCCAACCCATAAGTACTCCCCCTGCTCGTCAACGGACATCGGTGTCCAGCACATTGCGGAAACGGCCCTCTGCCAGGTCCTCTGACCGAGCTTCCGGTAGAGGGCCGTTGCCTCCGGCAATCATGGTGCAGATCGTCAGCAAACGTACTAGTTATGCGCCAAGCGGTAGGGAATCCGCGACGAACGGTGGTGCGGCAGCCGCACCGGGCGCTACTTGCCCAGGCCGGCCTTCCGGAGTGCCTCGGCCATCGCGGTGTTGACCGGCGACGGCGTGGGGGCCGGCTTCTGCGGTTGCCTGCCCGGCGTCCGCCGGTCGGCTGCCGGTTTCCCGGACGGCTGCCTTCCGGACGGTTGATTCGACGGCTGGGTCGACGGCGCCTGCGACGCAGGCTGCCGCGGACGTTCCGGCCGCGAGTCCGCACGACCGCCGGCCGGGCGGTCTCCGGCACTGCGGCCGCCCGCCGCACGACCGCCGGAGGCCGGTTCGTCGTCGAGCCTGAGGGTGAGCGAGATGCGCTTCCGCTCCGGATCCGCCTCCAGCACCTTGACCCGGACCACCTGCCCGGACTTCACCACCTCACGGGGATCGGAGACAAAGCGGTTGGCCAGGGCCGAGACATGCACAAGCCCGTCCTGGTGCACCCCGACGTCGACGAACGCGCCGAACGCGGCCACGTTGGTCACCGTTCCCTCCAGCACCATGCCGGGCCTGAGGTCCGAGATCTTCTCGATGCCTTCAGAAAACGCTGCCGCCGCGAAGGCCGGACGCGGGTCACGGCCGGGCTTCTCGAGCTCGGCGATGATGTCCTGCACGGTGGGCAGGCCGAAGGAGCCGTCCACGAAGTCCTGCGGGTTCAGCGCCGCAAAGCTTCCCGCAGCGGGCGCTTTACCGGCGGCCGCCTTGATTTTCCGGGCCACGGGGTAGGCCTCCGGATGCACGCTGGAGGCGTCCAGCGGCTCCGCTCCCCCGGTGATCCGCAGGAAGCCTGCGCACTGCTCAAACGCCTTGGCGCCCAGCCGCGGGACCTTCTTCAGCTCGCTGCGCTTGGCGAAGGGCCCGTGCTCGTTCCGGTACGCCACAATGTTCTCGCTCAGCAGCGGCCCGACCCCGGCCACCCGGCTCAACAGTGCGGGCGAGGCGGTGTTGACGTCCACGCCCACCGCGTTCACGCAGTCCTCGACCACCGCGTCCAGGCTGCGGTCCAGCTTCGCGGCCGTGACGTCGTGCTGGTACTGTCCGACGCCGATCGACTTCGGCTCAATCTTCACCAGCTCCGCGAGCGGGTCCTGCAGCCGCCGGGCGATCGAGACGGCGCCGCGCAGGGACACATCCATGCCGGGCAGCTCCGCCGCGGCGAGCGCCGACGCCGAATACACCGACGCCCCGGCCTCGGACACCACAATTTTCTGCGGCTTGTTTTCCGGCCMGGAGGAGAGCTGCTTGAGCAGTTCGGCGGCGAGCTTGTCCGTCTCCCTCGACGCGGTGCCGTTGCCGATCGCGACGAGTTCGACCCCGTGCTTCGTGGCGAGGCCCACGAGGGTCCGCAGCGCCTCGTCCCATTTCCGGGCCGGGGCGTGCGGGTAGACGGTGTCCGTCGCGACCACCTTGCCGGTGCCATCCACCACGGCGACCTTGACGCCGGTGCGCAGTCCCGGGTCCAGGCCCAGGGTGGCGCGGTTCCCCGCCGGCGCGGCGAGCAGCACATCGCGCAGGTTCGCGGCGAACACACGCACGGCCTCGTCCTCGGCGGCGGCGAACATCCGGCTGCGCAGGTCTGCCGTCAGCCGCGCCAGGACGCGCGAGCGCCAGGCCAGCTGCGCGGTCTGCAGCAGCCAGGCATCGGCGGCACGGCCGCGGTCGGCAACCCCGAGGAACCTGGCCACGGCCGCCTCGTACCGGCCGCGGGCGGCGGTGAGGGCGGCGTCGTCGTTCGGATCAGCCTCGGCGAGGTCCAGCTCCAGCGCGCCGTCCTTTTCTCCGCGCAGCAGCGCCAGGACACGGTGCGAGGGCATTCCGGCCGGCTGCTGGGAGAACTCGAAGTAGTCCTTGAATTTCTGGCCCTCGGATTCCTTGCCTTTCTTCACCCGGGACACCATCCGGCCCTGGGTCCATAGCCGTTCCCGGAGCGTGGCGGCCAGGTCGGCGTCCTGCGCTACGCGTTCCACCAGGATGGAGCGGGCACCGGCGAGCGCCGCGGCCGGGTCCCCGATCGAGTGTTCGGCGTTGAGGTACTTGGCCGCCTCGCGCTCCGGGTCCAGTTCGGGGCGCTTGAGCAGGGCGTCGGCGAGCGGCTCCAGTCCGGCTTCGCGGGCGATCTGCGCCTTGGTGCGCCGCTTGGTTTTGAACGGGAGGTAGATGTCCTCCAGCCGCGACTTAGTGTCCGCGCCGACGACGGCGGCCTGCAGTTCCGGGGTCAGCGCGCCCTGGGCGGCAATCGCCTCGAGGATACTCCGGCGGCGGTCCTCGAGCTCGCGCAGGTAGCGCAGCCGCTCCTCCAGCTCGCGGAGCTGGGTGTCGTCCAGGGTGCCGGTCGCTTCCTTCCGGTAGCGGGCGATGAAGGGCACGGTGGACCCGGCATCGAGCAGATCCACGGCGGCCTTGACCTGCCACGGCAGAACGCCGAGCTCGCCGGCGATCTGGGCGGCGATGCCGGACTCCTGGGTGTGCGGCGTGCCGGTCTGTGGTGAGCCGGTCTTCGCGGACGGGCCGGAGGCGGGCGAGGCGGGTGAGGCGGGGCGCTGCGGGTGTTGGGTCACCAAACCATTTTGCCTTACCCCGGTCAGCGGCCGGGCTCGCCCGGAGGAGTAAAGGGCTCCTGCACGTCCTGAACAACCTCGTTGCGGCGCAGGAACCACGGCTTGAACGGCGGATCAAAACGGGCGAATCGTGGCGGCCCCACAGGCTTCAGCCCGGCTAGCTTCAGTGCCTCCTGGAGGCCATCGTTTCGCCGTACAAAGGCCGCCTCCGACCCGCTGCCGGAGAACCGAAGGGCGGCTGCCAGGGAACCTGGCTGGGCCCGGACTCTAACGTCTGGGTTCGCCGGGACCGGCGCCGTCTCCGCCGTCACCCCAGCGGGGAGCACAAAGGCCACGATGAAATCAGCGGGCTCTGCGCTTCCCGGCAGCGGGCCGCTTTGCAATACCGGCGCGGTCATCGCCAGCTTTTGCGACGGCCCGGGCCCCTGGATCACCGGGGCCGTCATCGCCAGCTTCCGTTGCGCCGCGTTGCTGCCGCTGATGTAGTTGAACAGGTGCCGGAAAGCGGCATTCCCGGCGCGGTCGAAGGTCGCTTTGACCTCTATTTCCGCTACGGCGTACGCGGGATAGCGGCGCAGCTCGAAGTGCGCGTAGCGCTGGACCAGCTCATACGGTTGCTGTTCGGTCATAGTCCTCAGACCCTACGCCGGTCCTGCGACAGGAACCAGAGGGCATTGCCTGGTACCTGTCCCGTGTTTGACTGTCAGAGGGCTTTGATAGCTTGAATAGCGGAGGCACCAACAACGGGGCACCACCAACGGGGGCACAGTGTTTTTTCTTGAACCTGAGGTACCGGGCTCATCACCGGATCTGGTCTACTCCGCGAGCGACCTCGTGGTGGCAGCGAGTTGCGAGTATCAGCTGCTGCGCAAACTCGACGAGAAGCTGGGCCGGTCCCCCAGGGCTACGTTCGAAGACGACGAGATGCTCAAGCATGCAGCGGTGTTGGGTGACCTCCACGAGCGCAAGGTCCTCGGCGGTTTCGTGGCGGAGTTTGGCGACTGGGATCCGGCCACCGGGCACGGCGTGTACGACGTCGTCCCGGCCGAGGCCATGGACCGTGCCACGCTGGCGGCCAAGCACGCCGAGTCCATTGGGGCGCTGCGCGAGGGAGCCGACGTCGTCTTCCAGGCCGCCTTCTTCGACGGCCAGTTCCACGGTCGCTCCGACTTCCTCGTGCGGCAGTCCGACGGCAGCTACGCCGTGTTCGACACCAAGCTCGCCCGCCACGCAAAGGTGACGGCTCTGCTCCAGCTGGCCGCCTACGGCGACCAGCTGCTGAAGGCCGGGATCCCGGTGGACCCGGCGGTGACACTCGTCCTTGGCTCGACGGTGCAGCTGCCCGGTGGCGGATTCGACTACGTGCGAAGCCACCACAAACTCTCCGAGATCCTGCCGGTTTTCCGCGAGCGCCGCGAGCGTTTCCTCGCGCTGACCGCCGCGCACATCGCACAGCCGGGAACAGTGGGCTGGGGCGCGCCCGGGCTCACCGCCTGTGGCCGCTGCGATTACTGCCAGGAGCAAGTCAAAGCCACCGACGATCTCCTCCTCGTGGCCCGGATGAACTCCGTGCAGCGCAAGAACCTCCACGAACGTGGGATTAGTTCAGTCACTGACCTGGCGCAAGCGACCCTCACCAAGCCCACACCTACGCTCCTGCGCCTGCAGGAACAGGCGCGGATGCAGAGCGGCGTTGGCCCTGCCGACGGCGAAGTCTGCTACCGCAAGGACGGCGAAGAGCACACCATCCGCTACGGCGTCCTGCCCGGGAACACCTTGGCCGAGCTGCCCCCACCGAGCCGGGGCGATATTTTCTTCGACTTCGAAGGCGATCCGCTGTGGCAGGACCGCGCCACGGGAGTGTGGGGGCTCGAGTACCTGTTCGGCGTGATTGAGGCGCCCACCGAGCCCGGCAGTCCGGGGATGTTCCGGCCATTCTGGGCCCACAGCAGGGAGGCGGAGAAGCAGGCGTTCCTCGATTTCCTTGACTATGTCGAGAAACGCCGGCGGGACCACCCGGACATGCACGTCTACCACTACGCACCGTATGAAAAAACGGCGCTTCGGAAACTCTCGGTGATGCACGTTGCCGGGGAGGACATCGTGGACGAGTGGCTCCGCGAAGGCCTGCTGGTGGACCTGTACCAAACGGTCCGGAACAGCATCAGGATCTCCGAGAACTCTTACAGCATCAAGAAGCTCGAGCCGCTCTACATGGGGGCGAACCTTCGAACTGGCGAAGTGAAGGATGCCGGCGCCTCCGTGATTGCCTATGCACGGTTCTGCGACGCGAGGGACAATGAGCGGCCCGACGAAGCGGCCACAATCCTCGCCGGGATCTCCGACTACAACGAATACGACTGCCTCTCCACGCTGGAGCTCCGGAACTGGCTGCTCGGGCTGGCCAAGGAACGCCGGCTGGAGCCGCACGGCGCGGCGTCCGGCGCGGAGGCGGGCTTAGAGGACGGCCCCGACGACGACGGCTCGGCACGAGCCGATGCCGCGCTTGCCCCGGCTGAGCTGGCACTGATGGAATTTGCTGAGCCGGGCGGCGGCTTGTCCGAGGACGACCGTAAGGCCATCGCCATGCTGGCCGCGGCCGTGAGCTATCACCGCCGGGAGCGCAAGTCGTTCTGGTGGTCGCACTTCGACCGGTGTGAGCACGGTCCGGACACGCACGAACGGGACCGGAACGTTTTCCTCGTCGAATCCGCGGAACTCCTCGACGACTGGCAACAGACGGGGACCAAACTTCCGGAGCGGCGGGTCAAGCTGACCGGCTCCGTGAGTCCCGGGTCGGACCTCCGCGAGGGCAGCAAGTGGTTCCGCATGTACGAGCTGCCTCTTCCCGCCGGGCTGGAGGGTACCGGCAAGAACGGAACCGGGCGGAGCGGATGGTTCGGCACGGAGGTCCTGGAGCTGGGGCGTGAGGACGGCAAGGACACCGTCATCATCCGGGACCGGCTGCACCGGAAGATACCGCCCTACAATGACCTCCCCATTGCGCTGACGGAAGACCAGCCCCTCGCCACCAAGAGCCTCGAGCAAGCACTGGCAGCCCTCGCTGACACGGTGGTCGCCGGCCTGGGGTCCGGCTCCCTCCCCCGCCATCCTGCGCTTGACCTCGTCCGGCGTCAGCCGCCGAGGCTGGCCGCCGGAGCTTCACTGCCGCAGCCTGGTGCCGGACCGGACCGCTTCATTGAAGCCATCACGGCGGCCGTGCTGGCCCTTGACCACTCCTACCTGGCGGTGCAGGGTCCGCCCGGAACGGGCAAGACCCATGTGGGGTCCCACGTCATCGCCCGGCTCGTGGCCCGTGGCTGGAAAGTCGGCGTCGTCGGCCAGTCGCATGCGGTGGTGGAGAACCTGCTGAAGACCGCCGTCACGAAGGCCGGGGTCGACCCGGCGCTGGTGGCCAAAGACGTGAAGCACAACGACGCCCTGCCGTGGGCCCGGCGCACCGGCAAGGACGGTGCGGAGCTGTTGGGTGCGCCTGGAGGCGCCCTCGTCGGTGGCACGGCATGGACCATGACCGGCGCCACCGTCCCGGCCGGCTCCCTGGACCTCCTGGTGATTGACGAGGCCGGCCAGTTCTCGCTGGCCAACACCCTTGCCGTGGCGCAGGCCAGCAGCCGGCTGCTCTTGCTCGGCGACCCGCAGCAGCTGCCGCAGGTCAGCCAGGGCAGGCACCCCGAGCCGGTCGACGAGTCTGCCCTGGGCTGGATTTCCGCAGGCCACGCCACGTTGCCGCCCGAGCTTGGCTACTTCTTGGCCGACTCGTGGCGGATGAACTCAGAGCTGTGCCTGGCCGTCTCGGAGTTGTCCTACGAAGGCCGGTTACGTTCCGCCCCGCCCGCGGATCTGCGCCGTCTGGAGGGTGTGCCCGCGGGGATTGAGACGGTGATGGTGCCGCACAGCGGGAACACGACGTCGTCGGCCGAGGAGGCTGCCGAGGTCGTCGGGCAGGTGCGCCACCATTTGGGCCTTTCCTGGCACACCGCAGACGGAGCCCGGCCATTGGAGGCGGCCGACATTCTGGTGGTGGCTGCCTACAACGCGCAGGTCAACGTCATTCGCGATGCCTTGGACGCCGCGAATCTCTCCGGCGTGCGGGTGGGGACCGTGGATAAGTTCCAGGGACAGGAGGCCGCGGTCGTGATTGTGTCCATGGCATGTTCTGCGGTGGCCGAGGCTCCGCGGGGTATGGAGTTCCTGCTCTCGCGGAACCGGATCAATGTGGCGGTGTCCCGCGGCCAATGGCGTGCCGTGATCGTCCGCGCGCCCGAACTGACCAACTACCTCCCCGCCCACCCCGAGGGTCTGGAGCAGCTGGGCGGCTTCATCGGCCTGTGCCAGAGGTCAGTCCGCGCCTAGCTGTCTTTGCCGCACCCTCCGACGAGGGACATGCCCATTCTTCGATGGCCTCAGCCTGGGACATGCCCATTCTTCGGTGGCCTCAGCCTGGGACATGCCCATTCTTGCCCCCGACCAAGGGACATCTAGGCATCATGCCCRTCGCACGCGGCCAAGGCCGGACATGTCCACTCTTCGCTGCCCACTCCACGGAACATGCCCATTCTTCGCTGGCCACCCCACGGGACATGCTCATTCTTGCCCTCGACCAAGGGACATCTAGGCATCATGCCCGTCGCACGCGGCCAAGGCCGGACATGTCCACTCTTCGCTGCCCACCCAACGGAACATGCCCATTCCTCGGTGGCCACAGCATGGGACATGCCCATTCTTGCCCCCGACCAAGGACATCTAGGCATCATGCCCGTCGCACGCGGCCAAGGCCGGACATGTCCACTCTTCGCCACCCACCCAACGGAACATGTCCATTCCTCGCCATCCACCCCACGGGACATGCTCATTCTTGCCCTCGACCAAGGGACATCTAGGCATCATGCCCATCGCACGCGGTCAAGGCTGGACATGTCCAGCGGTGGCGGGGTCCGGTGCAGTGAGGCCCTCGGCCAGCAGGAGTGCCTCATCCAGCACGGCGCCGAAATTCACGGGCTCGTGTGCAAACCGGCCCAGGAACAGGCCCGAGAGACCCTCAAGCGTCGGCAGCAGTCCCGGTTTGGCCGATCCGCCGTAAATGACCGGCAGCCCCGGCACGCCGGCGGCGGTGAGCTGGTCCCGGAGCCGGCTGACGACGTCGGACACGTACGCGGCGGCGGCGGGCTCGGCCGCGCCGATGGCCCAGACCGGTTCGTAGGCCACCACCAGGCGGCCGGCGAGGTCCCAGTCGCCGTCGACAGCCGACTCGATCTGGCGAAACACAAAGTCCGCCGCGGCCGCCGGCTGCCCGCCGTCGCGCTCCCCCACGCACAGCAGCGGGGTGAGCCCGGCGTCGTCCGCGGCCCGGACCTTGAGGGCCACCATGGCGTCGTCCTCGCCGAAGTGTTGCCGGCGTTCGGCATGGCCGATCTCCACGAGCCGGACGCCGAGTTCCGCGAGCATGGACGGGGCTACTTCCCCGGTCCATGGCCCGTCCGACCAGCCGCAATTCTGCGCACCGAGCAGCAGCGGCGAACCCGCCAGGAGCCGGGCCGCCGCGGGCAGGACGGGGAAGGACGGGATGACAAACGGGACAACCCGCCCGGCCGCGAGGGCCGGGCGGGTGTCCACTTCGTGCTGCAGCCGCTCGAGCCAGTCCAGGCTGTCCCGGTAGCCGAGGTACATCTTCGTGCTGACCCCCACCAGGATGCGGGTGTTGGAGGTCTGGCTGCCGGGGCGCTGCTGCATGTGTTGGTGCTTTCTGCTGGATCCAGTGGATGGGCGCTGGACGTCGCGCTGGAAGTGAGGCCGGGGGGCCTTTACTGCTCCAGCAGCTCGTCGGCCTTGTTCTTGAAGCGGCGGGTCGCGAACATCATGGCCGCTGCCAGGAACGGGAGCACGCCGAGGGCATAGACGCCCATGGTCCCGGTCTCCGAGGCGGTCATCTGGTTGACCGAGGTGCGCAGGATCGGCGCGACGAAGCCGCCGAGGTTTCCGAGCGAGTTGATCAGGCCGATCCCCGCGGCCGCGGCGGTTCCGGTGAGGAACGCCGTCGGGTAGGACCACGCGATGGGGCCGATGGAGAGGAACGAGCACACGGCGAGGGTGATGAAGATGATGCCGAGCGCCGGAATGTGGTTTGCGCCGGCCCACGCGGAGCCGAAGATGCAGAGTCCGGTGGAGATGAACAGCCCGGTGCCCCAGACCCGGCGGCGGATCACGGTGTTCGCGGCCTTGCCGATGAAGTAGCAGGCGAAGATTCCGAAGAACCACGGGATGGCTGCCATCAGGCCGACGGCGATGCCCACCTTCTGGCCGGTCAGCTGGGCGACCTGCTGCGGCAGGTAGAACGTGACGCCGTAGACGGCGATCTGCAGGCAGAAGTAGATGACGGTGAAGTACCAGACCTTGCCGTTCTTCATGGCCGCCAGGACGCCGCGCGGCCCGGACTCTTCCTTGACGKTGTCCTCGAGCGCCATGACCTCCAGGAGGGCSTTCTTYTCGYCSTTGTCCAGGAACTTGGCGTCCTGCGGGCTGTTGATCAGGAAGAAGTACGCGGCGACGCCGGCGACGACCGCCAGCATTCCCTCGACGAAGAACATGACCTGCCAGCCCTGGACGCCGGGGACCTGGTCGCCGATGTTGATCAGCCAGCCGGAGAGCGGGGCGCCCAGCATCTGGGAGAACGGCTGGGCCAGGTAGAAGATGGCGAACATCTTGACGCGGACCTTGTTGGGGAACCACGCGGCCAGGAACATGATGACGCCGGGGAACAGCCCGGCCTCGGTGACACCCAGCAGGAACCGCAGGATGATGAAGGACGTCTCACCCTGCACGAACGCGAAGCAGGCCGAGACGATGCCCCACGTGATGGCGATGCGGGCCAGCCATACCTTGGCGCCGAATTTGGTCAGGAGCAAGTTGCTCGGGATCTCGAACAGGGCGTAGCCGATGAAGAAGATCCCGGCGCCCAGGGCGAAGGCGCCGGCGCTAATGCCCTTGTCCACGCCCAGGGCAGCTTCGGAGAAGCCGACGTTGGTGCGGTCCAGGAAGGCGACCACATACAGGATCACCAGCATGGGCATGAGCCGGCGGGAGGCCTTGGAGATGGCCGATTTTAGGACCGGTGTCTCCAGTAGGTCCCGGGTGGACGTTGTTGTTACGGTCATCAAAAAACTCCTCGTCGAGCAATCAGTGGTGTAACTCAGGGGGTGAATCAGTTGCATGAAAGTGGCCGGATGAGGCCAGTCCAAAACGAGCCAGGCCGGCTCCGGCCGGAGAAAACTAGCGCGAAAAAACCATCATCAGGACGCCGGCCACGCAGGCCAGGATCCCGACGGCGAGGTAGATCTTCCGTCCCTTGCTCCAGGCTGCGAATCCGGACGCGCGGGTTTGGCTGTGTTGTGCCACGAGACTTCTTCCTTAGTGCATGTAGAGTCCGCCATCCACATTCAGCGTCTGGCCGGAGATGTAACCGGCGTCCTCGCTGATGAGGAAGGCGATGGCTGCTGCGATGTCCCGGGTGGAACCGACCCGGTTGACCACGAGGTCTTTGGTGAGTTCGTCCTTGCGTTCCTCGCTGAGGGTGCCGCCCATGATGTCGGTGTCGATGGGCCCGGGTGAGATGGCGTTGACCGTGATGTCGTATTCGCCCAGTTCACGGGCCGTGGCCCGGGTCAGGCCGATCACGCCGGCTTTCGCCACGGAGTACGGCGTCTTGGAGAAGGTGCCGCCGCCACGCTGCGCGGAGACAGAGGAGATGTTCACGATGCGCCCGATCCTGTTCTTCACCATGGATTCCGCGACGCGGCGGGTGGCGTAGTGGACGCCGTTGAGGTTGATGTTCAGCACCCGGTCCCATTCGGCGGCGTCGAGTTCCAGGTAGGGCACCGGAGAGCTGACGCCGGCCACGTTGGCGAGGGCAACGATCTGCGGCAGTTCCGCCTCGATGGCGTCGATTGCCGCGCGGACCGAGCCTTCGTCGGAAACGTTGGCGCCGGCGCCGAAGGCCTTGACGCCGTGCTCGGCTGCCAGTTCCTTGGCCGCCGCCTTGCAGAGTGCGTCATCGAGGTCGATGATGCCGATGTTCCAGCCCTGTGCGGCCAGGTAGCTGGCGGTGGCGCGGCCGATGCCGCGCTCGGACACGGCGCCGGTGATGATGGCGGTGCGTTCTGTGGGGAAAGTGCTCATGGGAAGGCTCCTGAAGTGAAAGAGGAAGATGCGGAATCAGCTGATGGGGGCGGGGCCGAGCTCGTCGATGAGCTTCTGCATGGCCACGTACGCCTTGTTCCGGTAGGCGATCAGTTCCGGCGTGCGCACCGCCGGGACGTTCAGGAAGCCAGCTCCGGTCTTGGTGCCCAGCTTTCCGGCCTCCACCAGGTCGGTGAGGATCTTCGGGGTGGCGAACCGTTCCGGGAAATCGGTCTGGAGGGACTTGTAGCAGAAGTTGTAGACGTCCAGCCCTGCCATGTCGGCGATCGCGAAGGGCCCGAAGAACGGCAGCCGGAAGCCGAAGGTGGTGCGGACCAGGGTGTCGACGTCCTCCGCGGTCGCGATCTCCTGTTCCACCAGCTGGGCGGCCTCGTGGAACAGCGCGTACTGGAGCCGGTTGAGCACGAAGCCGGTGACGTCCTTGACGACGGCGGTCTGCTTGTTGGCCGCGTGCACGAGGTCGCGGACGGTGCCGACCGTCGCGGCCGAGGTGCCGGCATGGGGGATGATTTCCACGCCCGGGATGAACGGGGACGGGTTGGAGAAGTGCACGCCCAGGAAGCGTTCCGGGTTGGTGACCGGCTCGGACAGGTCCGCGATGGAGATCGTAGACGTGTTGGACCCGATGATGGCGTCCGGGCGGGCGGCCGCGCTGATGCGGGCGAGGGTCTGGTGCTTGATCTCGATGACTTCGGGGACGGCCTCTTCGATGAAGTCGGCGTCCGCCACGGCCTCCTCGATGTCCTTGGCGGGCCAGAGGTTTTCCTTCAGGATTGCGGTGGCGCCTTCCGGGAAGAGCCCGGCGGCAACGAATTCGTCGGATTCGGCCAGGAGCCGCTCGTAATTCTTCTGGGCCACTTCCGCGGACACATCCGCGAGCGCCACCCGGGCGCCACCGAGTGCCAGGACCTGTGCGATCCCGCCACCCATGTAGCCGGAGCCGACGACGGCGATCTTGCGGGCGGCGTTGATGGCGGCTGCGGTTGCTGTTGATTCGGTCATGTTCAGACTGCCTTCGTGTATTCGGGTTCGTACGAGCAGATGGCGTCCACCTTCGCGGCGGAGGAGGAGTTTTYGTCGAAGCGGTGGCTCAGCCATTCGCCCACGAGCTTCTTGGCCAGTTCCAGCCCGATGACGCGCTGCCCCAGCGTGAGCACCTGGGCGTTGTTGCTCAGGACGGACCGCTCCACCGAGTAGCTGTCGTGGGCCGTGACGGCGCGGATGCCGGGGACCTTGTTGGCCGCGATCGCCACGCCCAGGCCGGTGCCGCAGATCAGCAGCGCCCGGTCGGCGTCGCCGTCGGCGATCTTGCGGGCCGCGTCGACGGCGACGTGCGGATAGGCGGTGGAGTCATTGGCGCCGACTCCCACGTCCTGCACGGACGCCACGCGGGGGTCGGCTTCGAGGAGCGCCTTCAGCGCGTTCTTGTATTCGACGCCGGCCTCATCGTTGCCGATGACCACGCGCCAGCCTGTTGCTGTGCTCATGCTTGTGCTCCTTGTTCCACCGGCTCGGGGGTGCCGGGCCGGGATCCTGTGTCTGCGGTGTCGGTGTGGGTGGATATCCGGGTCGCGATGAGGGCGAAGGACACCGCTCCGGGGTCGGGGTGACCGAGGCTCTTCTCGGCGAGCGGGCGGGCCCGGCCTTTGAGCGGACGCAGCCCGGCGGTCCGCTCTGCGGCGGCTGTGGCGGCGGCCGCCGCCGCGGCGAGGGAACCGGCCACTGGTGTGCCGGCGTCGAACGCGGTGAGGAACGCGTCCTGGAACGGCAAGAGGGCGTCCACCATGGTCTTGTCCCCCGGCTCGGCCTTGCCGAGCGCGGTGATGGCATCCACGAAGGCCGTGACCGCGGCGGCCGCGTCCTCGCCGCTGTAGCTGTCCTGGTTGCCCAGGGCCTGTCCGGCGGCGATGATCGCCGAGCCCCAGAGCGCACCCGAGGTGCCGCCGGCGCGTTCGCTCCAGGCCTCCCCCGCAGCGGTCAGGACCCGCGACGGCGAGGCGCCGCCGTCGTTCGCGGCAGCCTGTTCGGCCGCGGTGACTGCCGCGTCCACGCCGCGGCGCATGCCGATCCCGTGGTCGCCGTCGCCGGCGACGGCGTCCAGGCGGCCCAGTTCTTCCTCATGCTCGACCACCACGTCCCGCGCCTGGCCGAGGAAGTCGGCGGCCATCCGGCCGAGGGCTGCCGCCGCGGCGGTGGGCCGTTCGACGTCGGCGGTCTCTTCGGCGTCCGGACCGGCGAGTTCGCGGCGGGCACGGGGTGCCAGGTTTCCCTTGCGGAACGCCGGGGTGTCGGCCGGGGCGGCCCAGTACTGCTCGAGTTCCTCGTCCAGCCACAGCAGGGTCAGGGACAGGYCGGACATGTCCAGGCTCGTGACGAGCTCGCCRCATTCGGGTTCGACGACGGTGAGCCCGGCGGCGGTGAGGAGCTTCTCGATCTTGCCGAACAGCAGGAAGAGTTCGTCGTACTTGACCGTGCCAAGGCCGTTGACGATTGCGACCACGCGGGTGCCGGCGTCGTCCGGTTTGTCGGCCAGGAGCCGGCTGACCAGGAGTTCGGCCAGTTCGGAGGCGGTGGGCATGGGGTGGTCGGAGATGCCCGGTTCGCCGTGGATGCCCAGGCCCAGGGACATGTGCCCCGCGGGGACAGAGAACAGCGGGGCCTCCGCGCCGGGCAGCGTGCAGCCGTCGAAGGCCACGCCGAGGGACCGGGTGCGGTAGTTGGTCCGGATGGCCAGCCGTTCGACGTCGTCCAGGCTCAGTCCCGCCTCTGCGGCGGCGCCGGCGATCTTGAAGACCGTCAGGTCCCCGGCGATGCCGCGGCGCTTCTCGATCTGCTCCAGCGGGGCGCTGGCGATGTCGTCGGTGACCAGGACAGTGCGGGTTTCGATGCCTTCGGCGTTGAGGCGCAGCTGGGCCTGGCCGAAGTGCAGGACGTCGCCGGCGTAGTTGCCGTAGCTCAGCAGCACGCCGCCGCCGGCGTTGGCCGTCTTGGCCACGCGGTAGACCTGGCCGGCCGCGGGCGAGGCGAACATGTTGCCGCAGGCCGAGGCGGTGGCCAGTCCGGGCCCGACGAGGCCGGCGAAGGCCGGGTAGTGCCCGGAGCCGCCGCCGACCACCAGGGCCACCTGCCCGGAGGCGACTTCGGTGGAGCGGACGACGCCGCCGTCGACTCGGGCCACGTAGCCGCGGTTGGCCGCAACGAAGCCGTCCAGTGCCTCATCCGCGAAATCAGCGGGATTGTCGAAGATCTGGGTCATGGTTCCTCATTGAATCCGTGTTGGAGAACTGATGCTGTGGGTAGAGAGGTGGGGTGGTGCGGCCGCCCCCAAGTGGCTTGACGGCCGCACCACGCGCCGGTGTCGGCGCCCGTTCAGGCGCTGGCGAGTACCGTGGCCGCCGGCAGCTGCCGGCCCTGGGCCACTTGGCTCGTGCCGAGGGCGTAGCCGTCGGTCTTCGGCAGGACCTGGCGGCGGAGGTAGTCCTGGTTGCTGGCCGTGACGCTGAGGCCGTCGCCGCCGTAGTGCTCGGTGCACAGGATGCCCTGGAAGCCGACGGAGAGCGCGGTCTTGAACGCCTCGCGGTAGTTGATGAGGCCGCTTTCCATCGGGGCCGGCATCGCCACGTAGGTGTCCCGGGCGACGTCCTCGTCGCGGATGTAGTTCTTCATGTGCCAGTAGTTGGAGTACGGGAGGGTCTTGGCGACCATCTCGCGCCAGTCCTCGATCGGGCGGTGCAGCCGGATGAGGTTGCCGATGTCCGGGTTGATGCCGACGTTGGCCAGGCCGATGTCCTGGACCAGCTGAACGGAGGAATCCGCGGTGCCGAGGTACGTGTCCTCGTACATTTCGAGCGAGAGCAGGACGCCGACCTCGGCCGCGTGCTGGCCGAGTTCGCGCAGGCGGCTGACAGCCTTACCCCACGTTTCCTTGTCCCCTACCGGGTCCTTGTACCCTTCGACGGTCCAGAACCAGAGCTGCTTCTGCTGCTCGGCGGTGATGGCCTGGTGCAGTCCGAACGAGACGACCTCGCAGCCCAGCTCGGCGGCGGCGTCGATGGTGCGGTGGCTGTACGCCAGGTTCGCTTCCCAGTTGCCTTCCTCGATCACGCTGCGGCGGATGGCCGAGATGACGGGGATGCCGATGCCGACGTTATCCGCGGTCTGCTTGAACTCGGCAAGCCGCGGAGAGCTCAGGTCGCCGGGGCGGACCCAGCTGTCCGTGAGGTCGGCATTGGCAAAGCCGGCGTCCTTGACCTCGCTGAGGACCTCGGCCCAGGCGGAGGCGTCGGCGTCGTTGATGTGGTTGCCCTGCGCGTCGGTTCCCGGGAACTGCAGGAGCGCTGCGGTGATGGGCCAGTTTTCGGCTGTATAGGCCATGGGTTCACTCCTTCGTGGAATCCTGTTTCCTATAGGATTTACTATCTATAGGGATGTTGTCAAGGTCACACCCCCGGGTTACGGGCGCTTCGCGGCGAAGGCCGCGGTCGCGAAGACCTCCGGATTCAGGACGTTGGCAGGGCGCTCCCCTGCCGCGACCGCCAGGATTGACCCAATGGCGCTGGCAGCGACGTCCCGCGTGAAGTCCTCGGTCCAGCACAGGGAATGCGGGGAAAGCACCACGTTGTCCAAGGTCAGGAGCTCGTCGTCGGGAAGCAGGGGTTCCGGCTCAAAGACGTCCAGGCCGGCGCCGGCGATCCGGGCCTCCCGCAGGGCGTCCCGGAGGGCATCCGTGTCCACGAGCTTTCCGCGGCCGATATTGATCAGGTAGGCGCTTGGCTTCATCCGCGCCAACGCGGCCGCGCCGATCAGTTTTTCGGTCGCCGGTGTCAGCGCGGCGCAGAGCACAACGTAATCCGAGCGCTCCAGGAGCTCATTCAGGCCCAGCAGTTCGACGCCGAGTCCGGCGGCCTCCGCGTGGCGGCCGCTGCGGTTGTTGCCCACGACTTTCACCCCGAGCGGGGCCAGGAGGCGGGCGAGCTCAGCGCCCACGCTGCCGAAGCCCACGATGCCGACCGTCTGGCCCACCAGCGGCGCGCCGCGGTAATGCTCGCGCTGCGCCCAGTCAGAGGTCCGGGTCAGCCTGTCCTTAGCCAGGAGCTTGTGCGAGAGCGCCAGGAGCAGCGTCAGTCCCGCCACCGCCAACGGCCGCCGGATGGCATCCGGGGTGTTGGTGACAACGATGCCGGCGCGGGTGCAGGCGTCCAAGTCGATGGTTTCGTAGCCGGCCCCGAACCGGGCAATCAGCCTCAGGTCCGGGGCGTGGTCCACGGTGAGTGAGTCGAAGGCAATGTGCCCCAGGGACAGCACGGCCTGGACCCCGGCGAGGTCGGCCAGCGGAACCGGGTCTGTGTAACTGGGCAGGACGCTCCAGCTGATGCCATGCTCGCTGAGCCGCTGCAGCCCCAGATCCCCGTGAATGGAGCTTCCGTCCGGCCGCGCGGCGTCGGCCGTGACGGCCACGGTGAACGGCGAGCGGGCGGTGCCCGCAGTGGTGGTTCCCGCCGCAGTGGTGGTTCCCGCCGCCGGGGCGGCCGCCGTGGGGGCGACCGCCGTCGTCGTCAATGCATTTGTTGCTGTGCTCATGCGTCGGTTCGGCTTTCTGTCTGCGTTGCTGCGGCCTTGTCCTTGATGGGTTCGCGGACCAGCACGGTGTATGCCACTGCGGCCAGGGCGGCGATGACGCCGCCGATCACGAACGACGGCGCGTAGGAGCCGGTGGCATCGGCGATCACACCGGTCAGCAGAGGGGCAAAGGCGCCGCCGAAGTAGCCGCCGAAGTTCTGGATGGCACCGACGGAGGCAACCTGTGAGTTGTCCACGATGTCGCCGGGCATGGCCCACGCGGCCGCCTGCATGGTGGCGACGAAGCCCAGTGCCACGGTCATGACAGCGATGGCGAGCGGGAGGGAATCTACGAACGGGATGAGGCAGATCAAGATGCCGGCGGCAATCGCTGCAATGGACATCACGTGGCGCTTGGCCAGCAACGGATCGCGGCCGGCCTTCTTCGCGTAGCGCGTCATGACCCAGCCGCCGGTGATGCCGAGGATGGCTGCGCCGAGGTACGGGACAGCCGCAAGCCAACCGGAGGTGGCGATGCTGGCACCGCGTTCTTCCTGCAGGTAGAGCGGCAGGAAGACGATGAAGATGTTCCAGATCCAGATGACGCAGAAGAATCCGGCCATCATGCCCCAGATCTGGCGGTGCTTAAAGAGTCCGAGCCACGAAACCTTCTTGGCAGTCAGGAGCTGGGTGGTGCGCTGGCTTTCGATGTAATCCAGTTCCTTCGCGCTGATGCGCTTGTGCTCTTCGGGAGCGCGGTAGTAAAGGAAGAAGGCCAATGCCAGCACGATGCCTGCGACGCCGAGGAAGAGGAAGATGGCCTGCCAGCCGAACGCGAGCATGATGGCGGTCAGGACGGGCGGCGCGATGGCGGGTCCCCATTTGGAACCGCTGTCCCAGATGGCGGTGGCCTGTCCGCGCTCGGCCCGGGGGAACCAGTCGGCGGTGAGCTTTGCCGACGCCGGCCCGTTGGGGGCCTCGGTGATGCCGAGCAGGAAGCGGAAGGTGACGAATTGCCACATCTTGGTGCCGACGGCCATCAGCGCGGTCGCGATGCTCCAGCCCGCGATTGCGAGGAAGTACATCCGTCGGGCGCCCAGCTTGTCCACAAGCCAGCCAGCGGGCAGCTGGGCAAAAGCGTAGGTCCAGGAGAACACGGTGCCCAGGAGGCCAATGTCCGTCCGGGTCATGCCGAAGTCTTTGATCAGTTGCGGCGCGGCGATGGAGATCGCACTGCGGTCCATGTAGTTGATGATGCCGGCGGCCAGCGCCCAGCCGAGAATCCACCACCGCAGATTCTTGATGGTGCGGCGTGTTGCGGACTCCTTGGGCCCTGCGGCCAAAGTTTCTGTTTGCACTCTTCACTCCCTTGTGACTCCCCATGCCGGCACCGTAGCCGTCACAATCGAAGATCCTATAGGGTCTTCGATCAGCTGTGAAGAGGGTCACAAAAAGAGGGCGCAGAAGCCGGGCGTGGCGCGCTGTTACGCGGTGTTGGGCCCGCGTGCGTCAGCCTGGGAAGTGAGCCTTATTCCGCGGGGGCGTCCGCGATGGCGCGGCCGCGCACCTTTTGCACGTGCTCGGCCATGGCGGCTGCGGCCTTCTCCGGATCGCCCGTCGCCAAGGCATCCAGGACGGCCTGATGTTCGGCGATCGCGTGGTCGGCGTCGGTGATCCCCACTCCCCCGAACAGGCGGAAGCGCTGAATCTGTCCGCCGAGGGCGGCGTAGGCGGCCACCATGAACTGGTTGCCCGTCTGCTCCGCGATCAGCCGGTGGAACCGCTCGTCGGCCTCGAGGTAGCCGCGGAATTCGGCAAAGGAGGGCCCGCGCGGTGCGTCCTTGAGATCGTCGACTGCTTGTTCCAGTTCGGCCAGGTGGCCGGGCGTCAGCCTTGCACACGCCAGGCGGGCGTTCACGGGCTCGATCGCGAGCCGGGCTTCCATGAGCTCGGCGAAGTCTTCCCGGGTGAACACCGGAGCAACCCGGTAGCCCTTAAGGGCCACGCGGCGCACCATCCCGGTGTGTTCCAGCCTGGCGAGCGCCTCCCGCACGGGGGTGGGCGAAACGTCGAGTTCCCGGGCGGTCCCGTCGATGCTGACCGCGGTTCCGGGTTCCAGCCGGCCATCCATCAGCGACGCCAGCAGTTCTTCATAAACGTGGTCCGCCAGGACCTGCCGGCTGACTGCGCGGCCGGCGGGGCGCCCCTCAGAATGGCTGCCGGTGGAAGCTAATTGCATCTTCAGATCCTATAGGACTAGGCACGGCGAGGCCCCCTCCGGGACATGCCCATTTGCCGCCCCCACCGCTGGACATGCCCCTCGCTCCGCACCATGGGCCCACGGGGGACATGCCCAATCCCGGCGCCAGCCACGGGACATGTCCAGTGGCCAATTCGTAGAGGGAACATGTCCCGGCGGCCCCGATGTGCAGGACGGGACATGCCCAGCCACACATGTCACCGCGGAGCATGTTCAGTCTCGGACCTGCCCTGCGAGGGACATGCTCATTGTTAGATGCGACCAGTGGGCAGAATGGCATTCTGCCCACTGGTCGTGGCGGCCGCTGGGCATGTCCCATGGCCATGATGCGCCGCGAGGAACATGCTCTCTCTTGCAGATCATCGCGGCACATGTCCGGCAGCGGGTGCGGCCCTGTGACTCGCGCATTCAGTCTCGGACCTGCCCTGCGAGGGACATGCTCATTGTTAAATGCGATCAGTGGGCAGAATGGCATTCTGTCCACTGATCGTGGCTGCGGCTGAGCATGTCCAACCGAGCGTGCCCTGCGCGGCGCGTGCGGCGCCGCGGGAGTCACCGCACCGCAGTTGGTCCTAGTTCTGGTAGGCCGGGTAGTCGGTGTAGCCCTCGGCGCCGTCGGCGTAGAACGTGGACGCGTCGGGCTCGTTGACCGGCAGGCCTTCGCGCCAGCGGCGGGCGAGGTCCGGGTTCGCGATGGCCGGGCGTCCGACGACGACGGCGTCCGCGTGCCCGTCGGCAACCAGCGAGATGGCCTCATCACGGGTGGTGATGACGCCAAATCCGGTGTTGACGAGGAAGGCGCCGTTGAACCGTGAGCGCAGGTCCTGGACCAGTTCGCCGGTGGGATCCTTGTGCAGGATGCTCAGGTAGGCCAGGTTCAGCGGAGCCAGCGCGTCCACGAGGTGGGCGTAGGTGGCCCGGACGTCAGCCGCATCGAGTTCGAGGGCACCCTGGACATTGTGCTCCGGCGAGATGCGGATGCCAACACGGTCCGCGCCGACGGCGTCCACCACTGCCTGGGTAACTTCAATCACGAAACGAGCCCGGTTCTCCGGAGAGCCGCCGTAGACGTCGTCGCGCTGGTTGGCGGCCGGAGTGAGGAACTCGTGCAGCAGGTAACCGTTGGCCGAGTGAAGTTCGACGCCGTCGAATCCTGCCTCAACCGCCTTGCGGGATGCCGTCACGAATTCGTCGACAATGCCCGGCAGTTCCTCTGTGGTCAGGGCGCGCGGGACGGGGAACGCCTGCTTGCCCTCGTACGTGCGGGTCTCGCCGTCGATGGCAATGGCGCTGGGTGCGACTACTTCGTAGCCACCGGTAGTGTCCTGGTGAGTGACGCGGCCGGCGTGCATGACCTGGGCGAAAATGCGGCCGCCCTCGGCGTGCACGGCGGCTGTGACGTTGGCCCAGCCCGCGAGCTGCTCGTCGGTCACGAGGCCGGGCTGGCCCGGGAAGCCGCGGCCTGTGTGGCTGGGGTATGTGCCTTCACTGACGATCAGGCCGAGTGAGGCGCGCTGACGGTAGTGTTCGACCACCAACGGGCCGGGGATTCCTTCTTTGCCGGAGCGGACGCGGGTAAGCGGCGCCATGACGAGCCGGTTGGGTAGTTCCAGCTCGCCGAGGGTCATCGGGGAAAACAGCATGCGCAGTTCCTTTCGCAAGGGGTTGGTTCATTGGCGGCAACTGCGAGGCGTCTGCAACTATTCCCGCGTGAGACTCGGATCACTACGGGTGGACGATGATCTTCACCGCGGTGTCGTTGTGGTTGATCAGCGTGTCAAACCCCTTGTCCACCAAGTCGTCCAAGGCGATCCGCCCCGTGATGAAGGGTTTCAGGTCCACTTTTCCTTCCTGGACGAGCTTGATCGCGGCTTCGTGGTCGCCGCAGTAGGCGATGGTGCCGCGCAGGTCAATTTCCTTCAGCACCACTTTCTGCATGTCGACCGTGGCCGGGTGCCCCCAGATCGAGACGTTGACGACGACGCCGGCGGGCCTCACGACGTCGAGCATGGTGTCCAGCACCGCATTCACACCGGCACATTCAAACGCCGCATCGGCCCCCGTACCGTTGGTCAGTTCCAGCACGCGCGCCTTGACGTCCTCGGCACTCGGATCGAGCACGTGATCCGCGACCCCGGACGAAGTCGCCTTGTCTTTGCGGGCGGCCGACAGCTCGGTAACGATCGTGGTGACGCCGATGCCTTTGAGGACCGCGGCGGTCAGCAGGCCGATGGGTCCGGCACCCCCGACGACGGCGACGTCCCCGGCTTTGACGCCGCTCCGGCCGACGGCGTGATACGCCACCGCAAGGGGTTCGATCAGTGCGGCCTCGTCCAGGGGGATGTCGCCGACAGGGTGCACCCACCGGGTGTCGACGACGATCTTCTCGCTCAAGCCGCCACCGCCGCCCGCCAGGCCGATGAAGCCCAACTTGGTGCACAGGTTGTAGTGGCCGCTGAGGCAGGGACCGCATTCATTGCAGACGTAGTACGGCTCCACGACGACGTTGTCTCCAACGGCCAGACCGCTGACGCCTTCCCCCAGTTCCTCGACGGTGCCGGAGAACTCGTGGCCGAGGGTGACCGGGGCGRCCTCGTGGGTGAGCCCGTGGGGGTGGCCGGGCGGCGGGGTGAAAATGGGTCCTTCCAGGAATTCATGGAGGTCCGTGCCGCAGATACCGCACCAGGCCACGGCGATCTTCACCGTTCCCGGTCGCAGCTCCGGCTCTTGAATGTCTTCGATCCGGAGATCCTCGCGGGCGTGGAATCGTGCTGCTTTCATGGTGTTTCACCTTCGCAGTCCAGGACCGTGGATGCGCCCGGTCAGGCGCATCCACGGAATAAAAGTTGGATTTTCACAGCGGGGCCGTAGCCCCAGTCTGGTGGCCGTGCCTGAGATTGTCACGACCCCGTGAGTCGGCGCGTGCGGTTAGCGCGCGTGATGCGTGGGCTGCAGCTCGAAGACCGGCGTCGGCAGTCCTTCCATCCTGGCCTTGAGCTGCAGGGCAAGATGGTTCGAATAGTGCCGGCTCTGGTGCAGATTGCCGCCGTGGATCCACAGGTTCTCCACGTTGGTGGGCTTCCACATGTTGCGCAGTTCCCCCTCCCACGGCCCCGGATCCTTGGGCGTATCCGATCCGAACCCCCAGCACTTGCCGACGGCGTCTGCCACGTCGGGCGAGACCAGATCCGTCAGCCAGCCGTTCATCGACCCATACCCGGTGGCGTAAATAATGACGTCGGCATCCAGCTCCGTTCCGTTGGCCATCACGACGGAGTTGCCGGTGATCTTGCTGACCTGGCCATTGGCCAGCTTGACCCGGCCGTCGATGATCAGCTGCGAGGCGCCGACGTCGATGTAGTAGCCGGAGCCGCGCCTCAGGTACTTCAGGAACAAGCCGGAGCCGTCAACGCCGAAGTCCAGGTCAAAGCCGGCAGCCTCGAGCTGGGAGTAGAACTCCGCGTCCCGGCGGGCCATCTCCGCATAAACCGGGATCTGGGCTTCGGGCAGAATCCGGTACGGCAAGGAGGCAAACAGCAGGTCGGCTTTCTCCGTGGTGACGCCGTTGGCCAGTGCCTCTTCGGAGTACAGCCCGCCGAGAGCCAGGTCCATGAGGGATTCACTGCGGGCAATATGCGTCGAGGACCGCTGGACCATGGTGACGTCCGCGCCGTGTTCCCAAAGGTCGGCGCAGATATCGTGGGCCGAATTGTTGGACCCGATGACCACGGCTTTCTTGCCGGTCCAGTCGCCACCGCCCGGGTGCTTGGACGAGTGGTACTGCTCCCCCAGGAAGGACTCCGCGCCGTCGAACGTGGGGACACTCGGGTACCCCGATACACCCAGGGCGAAGACGAGCTGCTTCGGGCGCAGGGTGACCGGTTCGCCGTCGCGCATCACCTCCACCACCCACTGCTGGGACGTTTCGTCGAAGCGGGCATTGGTGCACTCGGTCTTGGACCAGTAGTTCAGTTCCATGATCCGTGTGTAGTTTTCCAGCCAGTCGCCGATCTTGTCCTTGGCCGCGAAAACCGGCCAGTCGTCGGGGAACTTCATGTAGGGCAGGTGGTCGTACCAGACCGGATCGTGCAGGTGGAGGGACTTGTAGCGGTTCCGCCAGGAGTCACCCGCGCGCTCATTCTTTTCGATGATGATGGTGGGCACTCCGAGCCTCCGCAGCCGCGCGCCCAGCCCGATCCCGCCCTGGCCGCCGCCGATGATGACGGTGTAGGGCTGGTCTTCGTAGCCGAGCCTCGCCTCCTGCTCCTCCTTCAGTTCCAGCCAGGATTTGCGTCCTTTGGTGATCTCGTGGGCGACCCCCTTGTCCCGGTTGGGGCCCTTCTTTTCCTCAAAGCCCTTCAGCTCCTGCATGGTGGTGAGCAGGGTCCAGCATTTGCCGTTCCGGAGGCGCAGATGGGCGTAGCCCCGGGCCTGGGCGGTCTCGAAGTTCACCCAGGCCTCGGCATTGGCGGCGTCCCCGGTGGCGTCCTCGGCGAGGGTCCAGTTGCTGGGCTGCACGTCGCCCAGGGTCGCCTCGAGCATGCGCCGGATGTCCTCTTTGCCCTCCAGCGTCTTGAGGTTCCAGGTGAAGGAGACGAAATCGCGCCAGTACGAGTCGTCGTCAAAAAGTTCCAGTGCGGCGTCCGTGTTGTGGCTGCGCAGTGCCTCATCGAACTGCGCCAGCCACGCCCCGACGACGCCGTTTGGTGTCTCAGGCATGTTTCCTCTTTCCATTGCTGACAGGGGGCCGCTCCCGTTGCGTGGCGCATAGACCACGCAGTGACCCGCATCACAAGTAAAAGTCGTAGGGGGTTACAATCGGGTTACACGGAGCTCTCAAGCTGTCGGCGGGCGCGCAGGTTGGCCGACGGCGGCAGGGACCCAGTCGGGTGCGACGATTCGAGGGCGAGTTGAGGGAATGAGCATGCGGCAGGGCAACGGCCCCAACACGCATCCCTCGGACCTCAGGTTTTCTGCACCGGCGGAGTACGCCCGAATTCTCCGGGCGGCGCACGAGACCACGATTTCTGGCACTCCGGATCCGCACCTCTCGCCGTCGCTTATCAAGTCCTGGCAGCGCTCCCTGGCTCTGGGCATCAATCCGGACCAGCACCGGCCCCTGCACCGGCATGAAGTCTCCGAGGCGCGATCCCTCAGCGCCGGCCATCGGTTGGCTGCGGTGATGCCGGCGCTGTCACAGCTTCTAGCCGATGAGACCGTGACCGGACGCCATCTGCTGATCGTCACCGACCACGAGGGCGAAGTGCTGTGGCGCGTCGGCAGCAAGCAGGCCTTGCGGCTCGCGGACTCGCTGGAGTTCGTGGAGGGCGCCGACTGGTCCGAATCAGGGGTGGGCACGAACGCCATCAGCGAGGCCTTGGTGACGGGTGCGCCGGCGCAACTTTTCTCGGCCGAGCACCTCGTGCGGACCCACCACGACTGGGCTTGCACCGCATCCCCCATTCGCGACCCTTTGACCGGCGACATCGTCGGCGTCCTGGACGTCTCTGGCCCGTTCGAATCGGTCACGCCGGACAGCCTGCGGCTGGTGCGTTGCGGAGTGCGGCTCGCAGAGGAACTGCTGAAGTCGGCCCCGTTTCCCGACGGCGGCGTCGGCCGCTCGGGGCAGCGGTCCCCGGGTGGCGAGCGGGCAGTGCGCGACGGCGGCGCCCGACCCCAGCTCGTGCTGCGGCTCCTGGGGGACGCGCCATCCGCGGCGGTCGACGGCGGCATCAGCCGTCCGCTGACTGTGCGCCGCGCCGAGATCCTGGCCCTGCTGGCCTCGCGTGATCAGGGCTGGAGTGCCGAAGAATTGGCGTACGAGATCCATGGCGATGCGGGCACCGGCGCGGCGATCCGGACCGAGATGCACCGGATCCGCGCCATTCTGGGCGATGTCCTGGAAGCGAACCCCTACCGATTCTCTTCAACCCTCAACGTCGTGACCGACGTTTCCGTTGTGGCCGGTCATCTGCGGGACGGTCGGGTTGCCGAGGCGTTCGCGGCGTACCCTTCAAAACTGCTCACCCGTTCGGTCAATCTGGCGATCGGGTTCATGCGCGACGAGCTCAACACGGCCGTGGGAGCTTCCATCCGGTCAAGCGGTGATGCCCGGCTGATGCTGCAGTGGTGCACGAGCGACATGGGGTCCTTCGATACGGGGACTGCGGCTGCCATGGCTGCTCTTATGGGGCCGGACGACCCGCGTTGCCAGCTCGTGAATGCCCGGATGGAACGGGTGGACCGGGAATTGCGAGCCTAGCCACGGACTAGGGCGGCGGCGGGGCGACCCCCGGGCAGCCTTGGCCTCGGGGATTCTGCAGACACGTGTCTGCGTAGTTCCTGGTGATAGTCCGCCAGACACTGACGGTCTGTGGCGGCGAGCTGAATTGCCCTTGGCCGGGGATGGGCAGCGGCGGTCCGCCATTGACGGAGTAGGTTCCCTGGAAATGCGTCGTCAAAACCACCGGGAAGTCGCCGGTCTGGGTGTACACGTGACTCGTCAGGGTCTTCTCGCCCCAGCGATCCTGTGGAAGCGGTCCGCCGGCCACCGCTTGCGGGCCGAGCGAGGTGCCGTCGCCATAGCTCCAGGAGTACTGGACCGGCTTAGCCACAATAGCGACACTTTGGCCCAGCATATCGACGCCAAATGTTTGCTCGATGGCYTCGGCATAGAAATTTGTCTCGGCACCCCTGAGAGTGTGTGGGCTCGGCTGCATGACGCTGCGGCCGGCATTGATTGGTAGTTGCTGAAATTTGGTCTGAATCTGGGCGGCAATCTGGCCCAGCACGTCTACGGGTTTCTCGAGATAGACACACCGGTCAGGCGAGATGCGGCTCCAATCATTTGGTCCCGCAACAACCAACTTCCACCACCATCTAACGGGGCGGYCGTTTTCGCCAGCGTTACACTCTGCCGTCGCCGCTAGACACGGAAGATCAAAGTTGTTGTTATCTATCAGGCACAGATACTCGAACCTGTATTGGAATGGGCTCTCCGGAGCAGTCCCGGGCGCATCCACCCAAACCCCGAACGTCGAGTCATACCTCCACACGCCCACGCCCGTCTCGTTCCAGAAAACGTCGGATGCTTCGGCGTTGGCCGAAGGGCTAACGGCCATCGAAAAAGACATGACAGCGGCGAGCATAATCCCGATACCCCACCGGTTTCGTCCTGAACGCGCGAGGCGATTCATGCACCGATCCGGTCAACATCCATCGCCATCCAACGACCGTCAGAGAAGCGGAGAATCATGATATCTGCGAGCACTTGGGAGGCAGGCACGGATTTCTCGACGCTTGAGTCAGCTCGATAGAGGGCTCCTGCCGACTGCTCCAACTGTGTGGTCACCTGGTAGGTACCCTGGGATGTCTTGACGAAGTTGGTATAGGCCCCCTTCGCTTGGAGTAGCCCTCCCGCGATCCATCGTCCTTCCGAGTTCCACTCCACAATTCCCGAGCGCACCTTCGCACATAACCTGCAGGATGAGTCTGTCACCTCATCCATCAGCCGGAATTCCCCAGTCTGATAAGCGTAATTCAGCAGCGTGTACCAATGTTTTGCAAAGGCAACAGCGCCTTCCTTCGTCTCCGCCTTCGCAGCTTCCGGCAACTCGGGTACTGGCACGTTCTGCGCCTTGCCGGTCGCGTCGGCGGGCTTGTAGCTGGCAGTAGGTGTCGGAGTTGCGCTCGGGGTGGCCGGCTCTGAGGGACTCTGCGAAGCAGCAGGTGGAGATCCGGGAGGCGGCGTTCCACCCCCGCTGCACGCTGTGGCCGACATCAGGGAGATCGACACCCAAGCGACCGCACAGGCTCGCCAGGGACCGGAAAGCGAAGTGCGAGATGTCATGGTCAGCTACTCCCCCGATAGAAAATCAAGACGATTGAAGCCAATTTGTGGGTTAAGGGTAACCGAGATCACATTTTGTCGGTCAAAATTATCCACAGGCAGCATGTGCCCACCCGTCGGACCGGAAGAACACCCCGGCGGTCCTTGCCGGTCCTTTAGCCCCTAGCCAGCGACGGCCTGATTCAGAACAATGAACCCATGATGTTCGAACACGAAGACGGCAATCCGATCCTCACACTTGACGACGACCAAGCCTGGACATTGATTGAGGGCACAAAGCACGGCAGGCTCGTGGTCACCGTGGCCGGAGAACCCGACATTTTCCCGGTGAACTACGCGGCCAGCGGCCGGAAACTGTTCCTCCGCACCGCCCCGGGAAACAAACTGGCCGAGCTCACCATCAACTCGAAGGTACTCTTCGAAACCGACGGAATCCTGTCCGACGAAGCATGGTCAGTAGTCCTGCGCGGCACTGCGCGCGTGCTCGACCAATCGGCGGATATCGCCGACGCCGAGGCCCTCGGGCTGAAACCGTGGGTTCCAACGTTGAAGGACTTCTACGTCGAAATTACGCCGACGTCGCTCAGCGGACGCCACTTCCAGTTCGGCGAACACCCGGAGCGCGAAATCTAACGCCCGACGGCGGCTGCCGGCCCGCCGTTCCCCGGCCCGCCGTTCCCCGGCCCGCCGTTCCCCGGTCCGACGCCCCCGGTTCGCTTCAGACCCGCGCCCCGAGGCTGCTGCCCGACGGCTGTTGCCCGGCGCCAAGACTTGGCACCCGCCTAGACTTATACAATGGCGGACAAGCTGACTCCGGAGCGGCGCAGCTGGAACATGTCCAGGATCCGGGGCAAGAACACCAAGCCGGAAATGCTGGTCCGCAGGCTGCTGCACGCGAAGGGATACCGCTACCGCCTGCACGGCACCGCGGGCGGCGGCAAACTTCCGGGCAACCCCGATCTCGTCTTCGCCGGCCGCCGCAAAGTCATCTTCGTCAACGGCTGCTTCTGGCATTTCCACGACTGCCGGGTGGGCCAGCACGCACCCCAGGCAAACGCCGAGTTCTGGGAAACCAAGCGCACGCGCACCCGGAACCGCGACGCCGCCCAGCGGCTTCAGCTCGAACTCGATGGCTGGGAAGTCCTCACCGTGTGGGAGTGCGAACTGAAGGACCGATCGGCGTTGGAGCTCCGCCTCGATGCCTTCCTCCAGGGCCCTCCCCTCCACAGTCCCTTCCTGCACAGCCCGGCCCGGGACGAGCCCTCCTGAGGATCTTCGCTGAGCAGCAACGCCCCGCGTGTCGCGCGGCCCACCTCCGGTGCAGGCTGAACGACCTCAGCTAATATTCGACTCCGGGGGCGATAGGCATTATTCGGTCAGTACCAACGCGTACTGCAAACACGGGAGAGCGCACGATGCCGCACTTGCTGATGTCCAACGACCAGCCCGAAACGGCTGCTGCGCCAACAGATTCCAGCCCCACAGATTCAGACCCCACAGTTCTGCCTTTCCGTCGCCTCGGCCACACGAGGCTCCACGGCTTCCGGCCCCGCCCGCTCCGCGGAGCGAACCCGGATCTGGAGCCGCTGCGCCGGCAGGCGGCCTCGATCATTGATGAGGTTCTGGCTGGCACCAGCCCGGAAGAAGCTGACGTGCGGGAGAAACTCCAGTGGCACGTCGACAACAACCCGGGCCAGCCGGAAAAGGCGCTCCTGGAACATTTGCGGACAGTGGCCGACCAGCAGGAATCCGCCTAGCCGGCGGACCTGTCGATACTGGCCTGCCGGAGCACTTCGCCCCACGACTGCTGGGCAAGATYTGCCACAAGATCTGCCAC
>NZ_JBFTNJ010000018.1:0-54680 GCF_056397425.1 Arthrobacter sp. 05N33_2 | reverse complement strand
GCAGAAGGTTGTGCTGGCGAAATGGATGTTCACCGACCCGGACGTGCTGATCCTGGACGAGCCCACCCGCGGGATCGATGTCGGGGCCAAGTACGAGATCTACGGCATCATCCAGAAGCTCGCCAACGAGGGCAAGGCCGTGATCGTCATTTCCTCGGAGCTGCCCGAGCTGCTGGGCCTCTCGGACCGGATCTACACGATTTTCGAAGGCGCCATCACCGGCGTGCTGAACAAGGACGAAGCCAGCCAGGAAAGCCTCATGAAACTCATGACGTCCGCCCGCAAGACCGCTTGACCCTTTGGGACAAACCAGAACAATCCGAACACCCCGGACACAAGGACTGAAACAATGAACGCGCTCAAGAAGCTCTTTGGCGGCAACACCCGCCAATTCGGCATGATCTTCGCCCTGGTTGCGCTGATCGTGTTCTTCGAGATTTTCACGGAGGGCCGCACGCTCACATCGGGCAACGTCATCAACCTCTTCAACGGCAACTCCTACATCCTGATCCTCGCCATCGGTATGGTGCTGGTCATCATCGCCGGGCACATCGACCTCTCGGTCGGTTCCGTCGCGGCCTTCGTGGGTGTCTGCGTGTCACTCTTCATCCGCGACTGGGGCCTGCCCTGGTACATCGGCGTCCTGATGGGGCTGGGACTCGGCGTCCTGATCGGGGCCTGGCAGGGATTCTGGGTGGCCTACGTCGGCATTCCCGCGTTCATCGTGACGCTGTCCGGCATGCTGATCTTCCGCGGCGCCAACCAGTTCGTCGGCAAGTCGAACACCATCCCGGTCCCGGCGGATTTCCAGTACATCGGCTCCGGCTATCTGGCCGAGTTCGGCCCGAAGACCGGCTACAACAACCCCACCATGCTGATCGGCCTGCTCGCCGTAGCGTTCGTAATCTTCAGCGAGATCCGGTCCCGCCGCAACGCCAAGAAGCTCGGCGCCGAGGTCCCTGAAGCCTGGGTCATGGTCCTCAAACTGGTGCTGGTCTGCGGCGCCATCCTCTACGCGACATACCTCTTCGCCACCGGCCGTCCGGGCACGTCCTTCCCGGTTCCGGGCCTGATCCTCGCCGTCCTCATCATCGTCTACGGCTTCATCTCCTCCAAGACCGTCATCGGCCGCCATATCTACGCGGTCGGCGGCAACCGCCACGCTGCGGAGCTCTCCGGCGTCCAGTCCAAGAAGGTCAACTTCCTGGTCATGATGAACATGTCCTTCCTGGCCGGCCTCGCCGGCATGATCTTCGTCGGCCGCTCCACCGCCTCGGGACCGTTCGACGGCGTCGGCTGGGAATTGGACGCCATCGCGGCCGTCTTCATCGGCGGCGCCGCGGTCACCGGCGGCGTGGGCACCGTGATCGGCTCGATCATCGGCGGCCTGGTCATGGCCGTCCTGAACAACGGCCTGCAGCTGCTCGGCGTCGGCGCCGACCTCACCCAGATCATCAAGGGCCTCGTGCTCCTGATCGCCRTCGCCTTCGACGTCTACAACAAGACSCARGGCAAGAAATCGATCRTCGGMATGMTGATGAAAAACTTCGRCCGCAGCAGCGAGATCAAGGCCGACGAGACCACCCAGACCAAAGAGGTCATCTCGAGGGGCATCTGACCCCCTCCCCCGGTTCCCCAACCCCACAGTTCTCCGCACACCACCAAAAGAAAGTGAACCAAGCAATGCGAATGATTGGTAAAGCAGGAAAGGCAGCAGCAATCGCTGCTATTGCGGCACTGGCGCTGACAGCCTGCGGCCGTTCCGACACCGGAACCACCAGCGGTTCCTCCACTGGAGGCGAAGCATTCCCGAAGGGATCCGCGATCGGCGTCGCTCTCCCCCAGAAGACCTCCGAAAACTGGGTCCTGGCCGAGCAGCTGTTCAACGACGGCCTCACCAAGGCCGGCTACAAGCCGGACGTGCAGTTCGCCAACGGCGGCGTCTCGGAGCAGCAGAACCAGATCAGCGCCATGATCACCAAGGGCGACAAGCTCATCATCGTCGGCGCCATCGACGGTGCACAGCTGGGCACCCAGCTCCAGCAGGCCAAGGACGCCGGCGCAACGATCATCGCGTACGACCGTCTGCTGCTGAACACCCCGAACGTGGACTACTACGTGGCCTACGACAACTTCAAGGTCGGTGAACTCCAGGGCAAGGCGCTGCTGGACGGCATGAAGGGCAAGAAGCCGGAAGGCCCGTACAACATCGAGCTCTTCGCAGGTTCCCCTGATGACGCCAACGCGAAGGTCTTCTTCGACGGCGCCATGAGCGTCCTGAAGCCGAAGATCGACGACGGCACCCTCAAGGTCCTCTCCGGCCAGACGAGCTTCGAGCAGGCTGTGACCCAGGGCTGGAAGGCAGAGAACGCCCAGAAGCGCATGGACACCCTGCTCGCCGGAACCTACGGCACCGCCCCGCTTGACGGCGTGCTGTCCCCGAACGACACTCTGGCCCGCGCGATCCTGACCTCCGTCAAGGCCGCCGGCAAGCCGCTTCCGATTGTCACCGGCCAGGACTCCGAGGTTGAGTCGGTCAAGTCCATCATGGCGGGCGAGCAGTACTCCACCATCAACAAGGACACCCGCGCGCTCGTTGAGCACTCGATCGTCATGGTCAACGACGTTCAGGCAGGCAAGACGCCTGAGATCAACGACGACAAGTCCTACAACAACACGGTCAAGGTTGTTCCCGCCTACCTGCTGGAACCGGTCATCGTCACCAAGGACAACGTCCACACGGCGTACGAGAACGATCCGGTCCTCGGCCCGATCACCAAGCAGTAGTTCCTTATCTGGCGTCCGGTTCACCGGCCGCGCCAGAGCACAGAGCCCCGGCTCTCCCGCAAGGGAGGGCCGGGGCTCTTGCGTTGGCCGTGATGCGCTGGCGGTGGTCCGCCGGCTGGGACCTTGGCGGTGGTGCGCCGGCGGTGACCTTGGCAGTGACCTTGCCTGCGGCGAGGCGCTTCACAGCGGAGACATAGCTTTGCGGGGAGGTTCGCACAGCGGCCCGTACCACTGTGGGACCAGCGCCGGGCATCGGGCCCGGCAGGAGATACCCCCAGAGACACCCAAGAAAAACTAGGAGCACCGTGAGCGTTCTTGCCCGGAGTGTAGGCAACGCCTTTCGAAACAAGGTCAGGACCGCCGCCGTGGTGGCGGTCCTGGCCGTAGCCATTGGACTTGCCCTGGCCATGCTCGTGGCCAACCARGCCGTCACCGGCAAGGTTGCCGAGCTGAACGCCTCGGTGGGCACGGTCCTGACCGTGAACCCCGCCGGCGGCCAGGGGTTCGAGGGTGGCGGCGAGCCGCTGACGTCCGCCCAGGCGGCCACGGCGGCGGCCGTCCCCAACGTCAGCAGCGTGGTCGGCACCAAGGCGCTGCGCCTGCGCAACGCCGCTGACATTGCCGCCGAGGCCGCGTCAGGACGGACAGGCCAAGGCGGCCCCGGCGGCCAGTCGGCCACCTCCGTCACCACGAGCCTCACGGCCGCCGTCGACGCCGGCACCCTCGGCAACCGTAACCAAGCCAGTACCGGCGCCTCCGGAAGCAGCACCTCGGGCAGTACCGGCGGCACCGCGCAGGCCGCGCCGGCGTTCTCGCTGCCCATCACGGCAACGGGCATCGGCGCCGAGGTGGACTCCACCGGCAAGGCCCTGCAGCTGACGCAGGGCACCGGCCTGGGCAACTACACCGCTGCGTCCACCGGCGCCCTGCTGGGCACCACCCTGGCCACCAAGAACGGCCTCAGCGTGGGCTCGACGTTCACCATCGGTGATAAAACCTTCACCGTCCGGGGGCTGTTCGACGCCGGGACCGCGTTCGGCAACAATGCGCTCTACGTGACGCTGCCGACCGCCCAGACCCTCGCCGCGCTCCCGGACGAACTCTCCACCATGATCGTCACGGTCAACAGCATGGAAAACGTCGACGCCGCCAAAACCGCCCTGCAGGCGGCGCTGGGCTCCGACAAGGCCGACGTCACCCAGGGCCAGCGGAACCTTGAGACCGCCGTCAGCTCGCTGGACAGCGTCAAGAACATTTCCTTCATCGCCTTCGTCGCGGCCCTTGGCACCGCCGGCCTGATCATCCTCCTGATCATGGTCATGCTGGTCCGCGAACGACGCCGCGAGATCGGTGTCCTGAAGGCCATCGGCGCCCCGAACCGCACCATCGGCCTGCAGTTTGTGCTGGAGGCCCTCGTGCTGGTGGCCATGGGCAGCGTGGTGGGCGCCGCCGTCGCCTCCCTCGCCAGCGGCGGCATCGCCAGCGCCCTCATCAGCTCAAGCAGCAGCACGAGCGCGGCGGCCACCGGCCAGCGCGGCGGCGCTGGCGGCTTTCCAGGGGGCGGGTTCCCGGGCGGGGCGGGCGGACCGCTGGGCGGGGCCAGTCAGCTGCTGACCTCCGTGACGGCGAGCGCCTCCCCCGGCGTGATCGCCGCGGGCATCGCCGCAGTTTTCGGCGTCGCCATCATCGGCGCGCTCGTCCCGGCCCTGCTCACCGCCCGCATCCGTCCCATCGAAGTCCTCCGAGGAGAATAGCCATGATCGAAGTCAAAAACCTGGTCCGCACGTTCAAGTCCGGCGACCGGACCATCAAGCCGGTCAACGATGTCAGCTTCGAGCTGGAGCAGGGCACGCTGGCCTCGATCGTGGGCAAGAGCGGCAGCGGCAAGAGCACCCTGCTCTCCTTGCTCGGGGCGCTGGACAAGCCCACCAGCGGCGACGTGGTGGTCAACGGCGTGAGCCTGGCCAGCATGCCCGACGGGAAACTGACCAACTACCGGCGCCGGGACATCGGCTTCGTGTTCCAGCAGTTCAACCTGATCCCGAACCTCTCGGCCGTGGACAACGTGATGCTGCCGATGGAATTCGCCGGCGTGCGCAAGGCGGCGCGGGCCGAGCGGGCCCGGCAGCTGCTCGAACAGGTCCAGCTCGATCCGGAGAAGCACGGGCGGCGCATCAACCGGCTCTCCGGCGGCGAGCAGCAGCGGGTGGCGATCGCCCGGGCGCTGGCGAACGAACCCAAACTGATCCTGGCCGATGAACCCACCGGCAACCTGGACGAGCAGACCGGCGAGCACATCATCGAGCTGCTCAGCACGCTCAGCCGGGACCACAACATCACCATCCTGGTGGTCACCCACGACCGTGCCCTGGCCAACAAGACGGACCGGCGCTTCCGGCTCCAGCAGGGCCGGCTCACCGAGGAAACGGCCCGGACCCGTGCGACAGCGGCCCTGACCGGCTGAGGACCGGCCGGCTTCGGGGACTTCGGCGGCGGAGCTGCGGGCAGGCCTTGGGGGCCCGCCCGCGGCTCCGGCGTCGAGCCGCCGGGGCTGAACTTCGTGAGACTGGATCTCCGCGTCGAACCTCCGCCATGCCAGGGCCGTCAACACCGCGGCCCGCCCGCCCCTGGGTGAGAAGATGGCATCATGTCTGCCCTCATCGCAAAGCCGTGGCTGTTCAGCCAGCCGGACCAGGACCCCCGCACAGCCACCGGTGCCAGGCTGCGCTGGGGTGTCATCGCCACCGGCGGGATCGCCGCTTCGGTCACACGCGACCTTGGGCTGCTGGCGGATGCGGAACTGTACGCCGTCAGCTCCCGCACACAGGCGGCCGCGGACGCGTTCGCGGCCGACTACGGCTTTGTCCACGCCTACGGTGACCAGGACGGCGCCAGTGGCTACGCCCGCTTGCTCGCCAATGACGCCGTCGACGTCGTCTACGTCGCCACCCCGCACGCCCACCATCACAAGATAGCCCTCGCCGCCCTCAACGCCGGCAAGCACGTGCTGTGCGAGAAGGCCCTCACGATCAATGCCCGGGAAGCAGCCGAGCTGATCGCGGCGGCCCGGACCAACGGAGTCTTCCTGATGGAGGCGGTCTGGAGCCGGTTCCTGCCCAGCATGCAGCGGGCGTTCGAGATCGCTGCCTCGGGCGAGATCGGCGAGGTGAAATGGGTCGGCGCCGACCTCGGCTTTCCGGCGCCGTACTCGCCCGGTTCCCGGCTTTGGGCACCCAAGGACGGTGGCGGCGCCCTGCTGGACATGACGGTCTATCCCCTGCTCTGGGCGCTCGGCACCCTGGGGTTCCCGCAAACGGTCAGCGCCACGGGCTGGCTGAACGACGACGGCGTCGACGCCCAGAATGCGTTGACGCTCGGTTACCACCACGGCGCCCAGGCCCAACTGACCTCGTCATTGATGGCCTACGGCCCCCGCACGGCCACCGTCGCCGGCACCAAGGGCTACCTCCAGAGCCCGGGCTCCATCAACAACCCGAAGGAACTGCTGGTCCGGATCGGCTTCGAGGGGCCCCGGACGGAGCAGTTCACCGTGGTGGGACGTGGCTACACCTACGAGCTCCGCGAGGTCACGCGGTGCATCCAGCAGGGCCTCACCGAGAGCCCGGTCATGCCGCTGGAGGACTCCCTGAACACCATGCGGCTTTTCGACGGCGTACGCGCGCAGCTCGGCGTGAGCTACCCCAACGACGCCCACTAACCGCCTCGCATTTTCCACGCCCCAGGCAACGGACCCGGCGCATTCCAAGTGTCTCGGTATGCCTACAGTTTCGGCCCCGCTCTGGACTCTCCTGTTGGGGCCGACTTACCCTGTAGGCAATTGTCCAGTCTTGGGATCGGGGGTGCGCGCATGGATCCTGCAGCAGCGTCCTCCCGCGCGGGCCGCACCTTGCGCCCCCTGCGCCCCTTGCGCCGCGTGCTTTTGGCCGCCGTCGCCGGCGCCGCGTGGCTGACACTGACCTGCACGGCCGCGCAGGCGGACGACGCCTGCGCGTTCTACGGGACGGCCGTCGACGCCGGGGAGAGCACGGCCGCCGCCTCCTGTACGGACGCCGACGACCTCCCTGTTCCCTCCCTCGACGGCGTGGTTTCTGTGGACATCTCTGCGGTCCCGGCGGGCGCCTGGGCGGCGGGCGCTGTTCCAGGGCCGGGAGTAGCTTCCGCGGACGTCGTTGCTGCCGACCCGAACGGGCCCGCGGACACCGCCCCTGACCCGGCGGTTCCCGACGCGCCACCGCCCGCCCCTGGGCAGGCGGCACCGGACCCGGCGCTCCCCTCCCCGGTACTCCCTGACCCTTCGCTCCCTGCGCCGGCACTCACCCCGCCGGCAACCGGGCCTGTGGTGGACCCTGCGGTWCCGGTCCCCGGTGTTGTTCCGCCGGTGGTGGACCCTGCGGTACCGGTCCCCGGTGTTGTTCCGCCGGTGGTGGACCCTGCGGCCACGGTTCCGGTTCCGGCACCTTCGTCGCCCGGCGACCCGGCGGCCCCGGCTCCGGCTCCGGCTCCGGATCCAGCAACTCCGCTCCCCGGCGACCCTGCGGCCGGGCCACCAGACGGCGTCGTTCCAGACGGCGTCGTTCCAGGCGGCGATGTCGCGGCGGGATCGCCTGCGGGGACGCCGGCGGGGACGCCGGCCGCCGTCGATGGCGCATCGGCGCCGGCGGGCGGCGCAAAAGCAACCGCCGCCAACGCAGCACCGGCTGAACTGCCGGCGCCTGCTCCCACCGGCACCGTGGCGGCCCGTCCGTTCCCGGCATCTCCTTCCCCGGGTGCCACGGTTGCCTATCCCGCCTTGCTGATCCCTGAACCCCGGGGCGCGGCAGCTGTCCAGTCCGGCGCTGCCCCGCCGGCCAAGGCCCCTGCCGGGACCGGTGAACCGCCGGCTCCCTCCGGCAACCCGGGTCCGGGCCCATGGCATGGCGGAACGGGACTGCCTGCGCCTGACGCACTCCCGCCGGCTCCGGGCTCGGGGTCCGGCAGCGGGCACTCCGGCGGCGGGCCTGCCGGAACGGCTGCGTGGATGCCCAGCCTGGTCTTCTACGTGCCCACCATCGGGGCCGACGCCATCGGCGGACCGCTCCAGCACGAGTACGCAGCCGTTAGCGCTGATCCCGGTTCTTCTCCTGACTAGTCGGGCCGTCTCTGCCTCCACAGAGCACGGCCCGTCGGGCTGCCTTTGCCGCCCGCCAACAGTCACCCAGGAGAATCCCCCATGGACACGACCGTCCACCGCCGGGCTTCCGGCACCCCAATTCCCGCCGGCCTGACCCTCTCAGCGCCCGCCCACCCTGAGCGCTCCGGTCCGCAGCCGAGGCCCGGCTGCAAGCCCCGCCCGCCCTAGCGCATGCCACCGCTCCCATCAAGGTCCTGTACCGCCGGAGCGAGGTCGTTGGGTCCGCTGGGGGACCCAACGGCATGCTCCGGCGGAGGGGCGTCCGCGGGTGGGGGTCCGGTGAGGGAAGACGCTTCGGCGCCGGGACCGGAGGTCCCCCACGCACCACGCGGACCGCAATCAGATACCCGTACCCGTATCATTCTTTAGGAGCGCCGCCGGGGCGCACACGAAAGGTACGGGGACAGCGTGGACAGTTCGCCCAACAGCATCATGGCGGAGCCCCTGGGCGGCCGCTATCAGCTGGGGGAGGTGATTGGCCGGGGCGGCATGGCATCGGTCTACACGGCCAAGGACCTGAACCTTGGCCGGGACGTTGCCCTGAAACTCTTTGCACCGCAATCGGCGGATCCTGACGAGCTTCGCCGGCAGGAAGCGGAGATCGAACTGCTGGCGACCCTGAATCATCCAAGCCTGGTGACGCTGTTCGACGCCGGGACGGACACCCGGATTCCCGAGGAGCCCCGGCCCTTCCTGACCATGGAGCTCGTGGACGGCCAGGATCTGCGGACCCGGATCCGCCACAGTCCCCTGCCGCTGGCCGAGTTGGCCGTGGTGGGCGCCGGGATCGCCGATGCCCTCGCCTACGTCCACGGCCTCGGCATCGTCCACCGGGACATCAAGCCCGCCAACATCCTCCTGGTGCCGGTCCGGCCGGGAGAGCCGCTTCGGCCCAAGCTCACAGACTTCGGCATCGCCCGGATCATCGACGGGACCCGGCTGACCGCCACGGGAACCATGGTGGGAACTGCCGCCTACCTCAGTCCCGAACAGGCCCGCGGTGCCGACCTCGGTCCGGCGAGTGATATCTACTCGCTGGGCCTGGTCCTGCTCGAATGCCTCAAGGGCGAGGTGGAGTACCCGGGCAGCGCCGTCGAATCCGCTGTGGCCCGCCTGCACCGCGCCCCCGTCATCCCGGACGCCGTGCCCGAGGAGTGGGCCCGGCTCATCCAGGCCATGACCGTCCTGGACCCGTTGGACCGCCCCGCGGCCGCCGATCTCGAGGCAGCCTTCCGTGTTGCCCTCGTTTCCCCCGGATCGCTGCCCGGGCCCGTCACAACGGAACCCACCCGGGTCCTCCCGGCCCCGCCGGCAAGGCGGCCCCGCCCACCCAGGCCCGGAGCCGCAACGGCTGCGGCGTCGAGAACACGCCCCCTGAACTCGCTGGACCCGGATGCCCTGCCGCTGCGGCCGCGCCGCCGCCGCTCCGTGTCGCGCGGGGCCGCATGGTTCCTCCGGGCCCGGCCCCGCACCCGCGTGGCCGTGCTGCTCGCCGCGCTGGCAGTCCTTGCCGTCGTGGCGACGATCGCGGTCGCCCTGTCCGCCCCCGCGGCGCCCGACGTCGTCCCCTACCCCACCGTCACCGGACCGCTCGGCGATCACCTGAGGGAACTGCAGAAGGGTGTGGAACCATGAGCGATTCGCGAACCGCCGGGCAAGACCGCGGCCGGGTGAGGTATCGGGTGTCCGCAAGCCTCCTCGCCGGACTGCTGGCCGCCGGGGCTTTGGCCGGTTGCGGCTCCCCCGCCCCCGAACTGGGCAGCGGCGCGGCCCGGCAACTTCAATCCGAAGTCCTGGCTGTCAGCCAGGCTGCAGCCGCCAACGACCCGGAGGGTTCCCTGAAGCACCTTGACGAGTTGCTGACCCGGCTGGATGCCGTCGCCGCGAGCGGCGAGGTGTCCTTCAGACGCCACCAGAGCATCAAGTCATCGATTGACGCCGTCCGGGCGGACCTTACCGCGCAGCAGGCGGCCGAGGCGGCCCGGAAGGCTGCGGAAAAAGCAGCGGCTGACAAAGCGGCAGCCGACAAAGCAGCGGCTGAAAAGGCTGCCGCGGCTCAGGCAGCAGCCCAGGTCGCTGCAGCGCGGACGGCCCCGGCCGCCGTCGCCCCGGCCCCGGCCAAGGCCGCCACCGGGAAATCGAAGCACAAGGGCAACGGCAAGGGCTGACCCCGCAGCCCTCCCCCGCCCGGCTGCCCCTCTTTCCTGCCATCCTCCGACCAGCCACCCCTACGACCAGCAGCGACGCGCGCACCGGAATCCCGGGCGGACAGCAGAACGCCCCGCCTCCCTTTCGGGAGACGGGGCGTTCTGCGTGGCGGCCGGCCCGGGCGCTGCCTGAGGTCTGGCGCCGGTTGAGGCTGGGACTACTTGGTCAGCGTCGCAAGCACTTCGCTGAACTTCGCCGACGGGCGCATGACCGCTGCAACCTTGGCCGCATCCGGCCGGTAGTACCCGCCAAGGTCCACCGGGGAACCCTGGACGGCCAGGAGTTCGCCGGTGATGGTGTCCTCGTTGGAGTTCAGCGCGTCAGAAACGGCGGCGAAGGCCGCGGCGAGCTCGGCGTCGTCGTTCTGGCTGGCCAGTTCCTGGGCCCAGAACTTGGCCAGGTAGAAGTGGCTGCCGCGGTTGTCCAACTCGCCGGCCTTGCGCTTCGGGGACTTGTCCTCCAGCAGGAACGTGCCGGTGGCCCGGTCCAGGGTGTCGGCCAGGACCTGGGCGCGGGCGTTGCCGGTGCTGGTGGCGAGGTGCTCGAAGCTGACGGCGAGTGCGAGGAATTCACCCAGGCTGTCCCAGCGCAGGTGGTTTTCCTTGAGCAACTGCTGGACGTGCTTCGGGGCGGATCCGCCGGCGCCGGTCTCGAACAGGCCGCCGCCGTTGATCAGCGGCACCACCGAAAGCATCTTGGCGCTGGTGCCCAGTTCCAGGATCGGGAAGAGGTCGGTGAGGTAGTCGCGGAGCACGTTGCCGGTCACCGAGATGGTGTCCTCGCCCTTGCGGAGGCGCTCCACCGTGAAGGCCGTGGCCTCATCCGGGGACATGATGGCGATTTCCAGGCCCGCGGTGTCGTGATCCTTGAGGTATTCCTCCACCTTKGCGATCATCCGGGCGTCGTGSGCGCGGCCCTTGTCCAGCCAGAAGAYGGCSGGSGTGGCGGAGGCGCGGGCRCGGGTGACGGCCAGCTTSACCCAGTCGCGGATCGGCACGTCCTTGGTCTGGCAGGCGCGCCAGATGTCGCCCGGGGCAACCTTGTGCTCGATCAGCACCGTGCCGGCGTCGTCAACGATCTGGACGGTGCCGGCGGACTGGATCTCGAACGTCTTGTCGTGGCTGCCGTATTCCTCGGCGGCCTGGGCCATGAGGCCGACGTTCGGGACGGTGCCCATGGTGGTGGGATCGAAGGCCCCGTGGGCGCGGCAGTCATCAACCACGACCTGGTAGATGCCGGCGTAGCTGCTGTCCGGGAGGACGGCGAGGGTATCGGCTTCCTGGCCGTCGCGGCCCCACATGTGGCCCGAGCTGCGGATCATGGCCGGCATCGAGGCGTCGACAATGACGTCGSWSGGCACGTGCAGGTTGGTGATGCCCTTGTCGGAATCGACCATCGCGAGTTCGGGGCCCTCGTTGAGGCCCTTTTCGATGGCTGCCTGGACGTCGCCGCGGATCTCCTCCGGCAGGTCGTCGAGGCCGTTGAGGATGGAGGCAAGGCCGTTGTTGGGGCTCAGGCCGGCGGCGGCGATCTGCTCACCGTAGGTGGCGAAGAGGTCCGCGAAGTAGGCCTTGACGACGTGGCCGAAGATGATGGGGTCCGAGACCTTCATCATGGTGGCCTTGAGGTGGGCAGAGAACAGCACGCCCTCGTTCTTGGCCCGGGCGACCTGGGCTGCGAGGAACTCATCCAGGGCCGCGGCACGCATCACCGTGCCGTCGATGACCTCGCCGGCCAGGACCGGGAAGGCACGCTTGAGGACCTTGACGGTGCCGTCTTCCTTGACGAGCTGGATCWTGATGTTGGTGTCGGCCTCGATCACCACGGACAGCTCGTTCGAGCGGAAGTCGTCGGCGTCCATGTGGGCCACGTTGGTCTTGGACTCCGGAGTCCAGGCGCCCATGCTGTGCGGGTTCTGGCGGGCGTAGTTCTTGACCGAGAGCGGGGCGCGGCGGTCCGAGTTGCCTTCGCGCAGGACCGGGTTCACGGCGGAGCCCTTGATCTTGTCGTAGCGGGACCGGATGTCCGTTTCCTCGTCCGAGGAGGGGTTGTCCGGGTAGTCCGGCAGCGCGTAGCCGTGGCCCTGGAGTTCGGCGATTGCGGCCTTCAGCTGGGGCACGGAGGCGCTGATGTTGGGCAGTTTGATGATGTTGGCTTCGGGCGTCTTGGCGAGTGCACCAAGCTCGGCCAGGGCGTCGCTGACGCGCTGCTCTTCGGTGAGGTAGTCGCCGAACACGGCGATGATGCGGCCGGCCAGCGAGATGTCGCGGGTCTCCACTTCCACACCGGCCGTCGAGGCGAACGCCTCAATGATCGGCAAGAACGAATAGGTGGCCAGCATCGGCGCTTCGTCGGTGTGGGTATAGATAATCTTTGCCATTGCGCGGGCGTCTCCCTGAAGGTCTGGGTATTTCCGGAATCTTGTGTTATCTCAACACCCCTAACTTACCCGAGGTGCCCCCGTTGGCGCCTACCGGCGTCGTGCGCGGACGGATGAGTGACATCCCGACACGGCATAACAAAAATTGACAAGCGACTTTACAGGTTAGTCAAATTGCCGTAGTTTCGTTCCATCCAGCGGCCGCCAACAGCGGCCGCCCCGCTTTTCCACCGGTTAGGACACCCATGAGAACACCCAAGACTCTGGCCACCAGCCTGCTGACTCTTTCGGCCGCCGCGCTGCTGGCCCTGAGTGCCGCGGGGGCGGCCACGGCCTCCCCCGCACCGGCCAAGGCACCGCTTTCCACCTCCGATGTCTCTAGCCACACCGTCACCGAGACGGGCGCGGCCGACTACTGGACCGCTGAACGCATGCGCAGCGCCGTCCCCGGCGACGTCCTGGCCGACAGGGCCATGAAGCGCAACGGCAAGGCCACCGCGGCCAGGGGCCCGGCGGAAACGGGCGCGCCGGGCAAGGTCGAGGCCGCGGCTCCCAAGCTGCAATCCCAGACGCTCCAGACCAAGACCAATGCGAGCGAAACCCCCGTCCCGCACATCGGCAAGGTCTTCTTCACCCTCGGCGGGACGAACTACGTCTGTTCCGGCAACTCGGTCTCCTCCGGCAACAGGAGCACGGTCTCCACGGCCGGGCACTGCGTGAATGAAGGCCCGGGCGCCTTCGCCACCAAGTTCACGTTCGTCCCGGCGTACCTGAACGGCGCGGCCCCCTACGGCAAGTGGACGGCCAAGGCCCTCTACGCCCCCACCCAGTGGAGCTCCTCGGGTGACATGACCTACGACACCGGCTTCGCCGTCATGTCCACGCTCAACGGCCAGTACCTGAGCGACGTCGTCGGCGGCTCCGGGCTGCAGTTCAACGCCGCCCGCGGCCTGAGCTACAAGTCATTCGGCTACCCCGCCGCAGCGCCCTTCAACGGTGAATCCCTCAAGAGCTGCTCCGGCACCGCCACGAACGATCCCTACAACCCGCAGTTCAACACCCAGGGGATCCCCTGCAACATGACCGGCGGTTCCTCAGGCGGTCCGTGGTTCATCGGCACCAGCGCCGCCGGCTACCAGAACTCCATCAACAGCTACGGCTACGGCAGCAACTCCACCAAGATGTACGGCCCGTACTGGGGCAGCGTGATCCAGCAGGCCTACACCACGGCGGCCGCTTCCTGATCTGAGGGCACGGGCCCCGTACACGCGGGGCCCGCGCTCCGTTCGCGGGGGCCTGTTCGCGGGGCCCGCGCTCCGTTCGCGGGGGCCTGTTCGCGGGGCCCGTGCTCCGTTCGCGGGGGCCTGTTCGCGGGGCCCGTACTCCGTTCGCGGGGGCCTGTTCGCGGGGCCAGCGCAGCCGGGCTTGTCTACCCTGTTTACCCTGTTTGCCCCAGCGCGGGGTCATTGCGTCCCATCTTCAGCAGTGGGGAGGACGCAGTGGCCCCGCGCTGGCTTTATGTGCGACGGCGGATCGCGCCCGCCCCCTGGACATGCCCTCCGCTAACACCAAGGCCCGGACATATACCCCACATGTCCGGGCCTTGCCATGCGGAGTGGACATGTCCTCCCGGGTGGCTTCTCGGCGCTTGGCAACGAATGAGCATGTCCCCCGGATGGCCCCCGGCGCGCCAGAAAGAACGGGCATGTCCCCCGGCTGGCCCTGGCAGCCCAGGGTCGCACGGGACATGCCCTCTCCACACTCCGAAGCCTGGACATATCCCCCATATGCCCACTCCTTGCCGCGAAAAATGAGCATGTCCCGCGGAAAGAATGAGCCTGTCCCAGGGTCCGGCCACCAGCCCGCTCGATGGCACAAAAAATGGACATGTTGCCCGGCCAGGGAGGGCATGTCCCGGAAAGGAATGGGCATGTCCGACCGGGTCGGTCTCGAGCTCCTGAACCCGTGAGCACGTCCTTTGGGTTGGCCCGGTACGCACCGAAAAGAATGAGCATGTCCCCCGGATGGCCCTGGCAGCCCCGGTCGCACGGGACATGCCCTCTCCACACTCCGAAGCCTGGACATATCCCCCGTATGCCCACTCCTTGCCGCGAAAAATGAGCATGTCCCGCGGAAAGCATGAGCATGTCCCAGGGACCGGCCACCAGCCCACTCGCTGGCACAAAAAATGGACATGTCCCCCGGCCAGGGAGGGCATGTCCATTTTTTGTGCCGGTCTCTTGCGCGCGGGTCCCTTGTGCGCGAACCGCAGCCCGAGTGGAAGAGCACTACCCGAGTGGAAGGGCCCTAGTGGAAGAAGTGGCGTGCCCCGGTGAAGTACATGGTGATGCCGGCGGCGTTGGCCGCGGCGATGACTTCCTCGTCCCGGACTGAGCCGCCGGGCTGGACGACGGCGCGCACGCCGGCGTCGACCAGGATCTGCAGTCCGTCGGCGAACGGGAAGAACGCGTCCGAGGCCGCTACAGCGCCCCGGGCACGCTCCGGCGAAGCGGCGGCGTCGGCATTCGAGGCCCCGCCAGCACCCTCGACATCGGACTCCACGGTGACGCCGAGGGTGTTGGCGCGCTCGACCGCGAKCTTGCAGGAATCGAGCCGGTTGACCTGGCCCATGCCGATGCCGACGGCGGCACCGTTGTCCGCGAGCAGGATGGCGTTGGACTTCGCCGCGCGGCACGCGGTCCAGGCGAACGCGAGGTCGGCCAGGGTGGCGGCGTCGGCGGCGTCGCCCGCGGCCAGGGTCCAGTTCGCGGGGGTGTCGCCGTCGGCGTCGACCTTGTCCGTGGCCTGCACCAGCATGCCGCCGGAGACCTGGCGGAACTCGGTCGGGTAGCGGCCGTATCCGTCCGGGAGGGCCAGGAGGCGGATGTTCTTCTTCTTGGACAGGATCTCCACTGCCTCGTCGTCGAAGCCCGGCGCGATGACGACCTCGGTGAAGATGCCGGCGACGGTCCGTGCCATCCCGGCGGTGACCGTGCGGTTCGCGGCGATGACGCCGCCGAACGCGGACACSGGATCGCARGCRTGGGCCTTGGCGTGGGCGTCGGCGATSGGGTCGGCCGCCGACTCGGACCCCACGGCCACGCCGCACGGGTTGGCGTGCTTGATGATGGCGACGGCGGGTTCGGCGAAGTCGAAGGCGGCGCGCAGGGCGGCGTCGGCGTCGACGAAGTTGTTGTAGCTCATGGCCTTGCCGTGCAGCTGGTCGGCCTGGGCGATGCCGGCCGGGGCGGCCTTGTCCACATACAGTGCGGCCTGCTGGTGCGGGTTTTCGCCGTAGCGGAGCACCTCGGAGCGTTCCAGGGCCAGGCCGGCGTAGGCGGGCCAGTCGATCACGCCGTCGCCGTCCTCGTCACGGAACTGGCTGGCGGTCCAGGTGGCCACGGCGGTGTCGTAGGCCGCGGTGTGCGCGAACGCCTTGGCGGCGAGCCGGCGGCGGGTCTTCAGGTCAAAACCGCCCGAGGCGGCGGCCTCCACCACGGCACCGTAGGACGCCGGGTCCACCACGATCGCGACGGCGGCGTGGTTCTTCGCGGCGGAGCGCACCATCGCGGGGCCCCCGATGTCGATCTGTTCGACGACGTCGTCCGGCGCGGCACCGGACTTCACGGTCTCCACGAAGGGGTAGAGGTTGACGACGACGAGGTCGAACGGCTCGATCTCCATGTCCGCCAGGGTCTGCATGTGGGCCGGGACGCGGCGGTCCGCGAGGATGCCGCCGTGCACGCGCGGGTGCAGGGTCTTGACGCGGCCGTCCAGCATTTCCGGGGARCCGGTGACYTCCTCGACTTCCTGCACGGGGATGCCCGCGGCGGCGATCTTCTTGGCSGTGGAGCCGGTGGARACGATCTTGACGCCGGCGGCGTGCAGGCCTTGAGCGAGCTCCTCCAGACCGGTCTTGTCGTAGACCGAAATCAGTGCCCGGTGGATGGGAACTCGGTCGATGGATACACGGTCAAGCTGCGTGAAGCTCACAAAAGTCTCCGTCTTATATCGCGGCGGGGCCGCGGGTGGTGGGGATGCGGCCAGTTTATCGCGTCCCGCCGCCGGGCCCTCCCGCGCGCCGGAGTGTGAAGCACGCGCAGGCCGCGGCCCGGCCACGTAGAGTTTTCACAGGAGGCCAAGATGAACACGTACACCACTGTGCCCAGCGGCGAACAGGTGGTCCAGGAACTGCCGTGGCGGTGGAAGGTCCAAGGCCGGATCTTCCTGATCGGCGGACTGGGCTTCATGTTCGATGCCTGGGACGTCACCCTCAACGGCATCCTCATTCCGTTGCTGTCCAAGCACTGGTCGCTGAGCCCGGGCGATGCCGCCTGGATCGGCACGGCGAACCTCATTGGCATGGCCCTGGGCGCGTTTGTCTGGGGCACCATCGCGGACACCATCGGCCGCAAGAAGGCCTTCACCGCGACCCTGCTGATTTTCTCCATCTTCACCGTGCTCGGCGCCTTCTCCCCCGACTTCATGTGGTTCGTCGTGTTCCGGTTCTTGGCCGGGTTCGGCCTGGGCGGCTGCATCCCGGTGGACTACGCGCTGGTGGGCGAGTTCACCCCGCGCAAACAGCGCGGCCGGGTGCTCACCGCGATGGACGGCTGGTGGCCGATCGGCGCCGCCCTCTGCGGTTTCGTCTCCGCCGGGCTGGTCGCGGCCTTCGCGGACTGGCGGCTGACCATGCTGGTCATGGTGCTCCCGGCGCTGCTGGTGTTCTGGATCCGCCGCGGCGTGCCGGAATCCCCGCTGTTCCTGATCCGCAAGGGCCGCCGCGACGAGGCCGCCAAGGTGATCGACGCCCTGGTCCAGGCCACCGGCGCCGAGGCCCGCGTCTACAGCCTGCCCGCACCGCAGGATGCACCACGCCTCTCGGCGGGGAGTGCGTGGACGCAGTTGCGCGCCCTCTGGCAGTTCAACTGGAAGATCACGACGGCGGCATGGGCCCTGTTCTTCAGCATCCTGCTCGTCTACTACCTGTCGCTGACGTGGATGCCGCGGATCCTGATCGGCGCCGGCTTCGAGGAGTACAAGGCCTTCCTGACCACGGCGTCGATGGCCGCCGTCGGACTACTGGGCGTGGTGGTGGCCGCCCTGCTGGTGGAGCGGGTGGGCCGCAAGTGGATCCTGGCGATCACCGGACCGCTGTCCGCGCTGACGCTCGTGATCGTGGCGATCGTGGTGGACATCCCCACCGCCGCCGTGTTCTGGCTCCTGGTGTTCGGCTTCGTGGTGCAGGTGGCCATCCCGGTGCTCTACACCTACGTCTCCGAGCTCTACCCCACGGAACTGCGCGGCTCCGGCTTCGGCTGGGCCTCGACGTTCTCCCGGCTCGGCGCCGGGTTCGGTCCGCTGATCTTCGCGGCCTTCCTGTGGCCGGAACTGGGGCTCGCGACGTCGTTCGCCCTGGCCGGCGGCCTCGTGCTGCTCTCCGTGCTGTGGATGGCGTTTTTCGCCCCCGAGACGAAGCAGCGCCGGCTCGAGTAACGCCCCTCCGCCCCTGCGCTCACCCTCATCCCTAACCCAACTGACTCGCAGCAGGGGCCGTTCTGAGTCTTCAGAACGGCCCCTGCTGCGAGCTACTTGGGCTGCCAGCCGCGGTAGGCGAGAGCGGCGCGGACCTTGGCCACGGCGGCGCGCGCGTCGTTCTCCATGTGCCGTTTTGAGATCCTGACCAGGATCCAGCCACTGCCTGCGTAGTCCTCTTCCCTGGCGATGTCGCGGATGACCTGGGCCGCGTCGGAGTGCACGGCCCCCTCGTACTCCACAGCAACCCGGTGTTCCGGATAGGCAAGATCAGGTTGACGCACGACGCCGGAGCGCAGGACCGTGCGCATGTTCAGTTCCGGTTCCGGTAGTCCTGAGCGGCAGAGGGCAAGCCGGAGTCTCGTCTCGGGGGCCGAATCCGCACCGATTCGGGCCTGCTCCAAGGCGAGCCGCGCCTTGCGGATACCGGGTGTTCCCTTGTGGCGGTCCAGCATCTCGGCCAGTTCCCCGGGACGGGCATAGGGCATGGTCCGGCTTTCAAACTCGGGCCGTGGATGGCGCAGCAGGTGGTCCGCCACCACGGTCAGTTCGTCAATGCTCATCTTCCGGGCGCAGTCCAACCACGTCCTGGTCCGTGAGGTTACCAGCAGCCCGTCGATCGTGGTGATTTCGTCGGCGAAGAATTGCCCGACATGGYCAATCACGCCCCTGCGCCGCGGTATTGCCATCGTGTCCGGACGGGAAATGTGGATGCCGAGGGCGTCGGCACCCGGGAGGAAGCCCGGAAAGTCCCAGATCAGGAAGGCGGTCGCGTGGGAGGCTGCAGAGAATTGCGTCACAAGGGTGAGGGGCCGCGCATGGTGCGCTAGTTCAACGGGGTGTTCTGCTGGCAACCGGATCCCGCGGCTCGGAACGTGGAGCGAGCGATGCTTAAGCCGGCGCCGGCTGACTCCGGCGTCGACGGCCTCCCTGACTGTAAACGGCGCCGAACCGAGCGGGGACGGGAGCGGCCGGGGTGTCTTCATCGACCCATCGTCGCAAAACCGAGGACTGCCTCGGAGAGTTATCCACAAGCCGCGGCCCGTCTACCCAACTGGCCAGCAGCAGGGGCCGTTTTGAGCGCCCAAAACGGCCCCTGCTGCGAGCTAGTTGGGTCAAGCGGGGGAAACCCGGCAGCGCGGAACTCAGGCAGGGGTGTGGGCCGCGGCGAGGGAAGCCAGAGTGGAGACCAGGAGCCGGCGTTCCACCACCTTGATGCGCTCGTGCAGGGATTCCTCGCTCTCGCCGTCCCCGACCGCCACGGCTTCCTGCGCGATGATGGGGCCCGTGTCCACCCCGGCGTCGGCCCAGTGCACCGTGCAGCCGGTGACCTTCACGCCGTAGGCCAGCGCGTCGCGGACACCGTGGGCGCCGGGGAAGGACGGCAGCAGCGCCGGGTGCGTGTTGAGGTATTTGCCGCCAAACGCGTCGATGAAGTCGGCGCTGACAATCCGCATGAAGCCCGAGGACACCACCACATCCGGGGCGAAGCCGGCGACGGCTTCGGTCAGGGCCGCGTTCCAGGCGGCCCTGTCCGGGTAGGCCTTGAAGTCCACCACAAACGTGGGAATCCCGGCGGCGGCGGAGCGTTCCACCCCGAACGTCCCCGGCCGGTCGGCGCCGACGGCGGYGATCTCGACGTCGAGATCGCCGGACTTCACGGCATCGATTACTGCCTGGAGGTTGGAGCCGGTGCCGGAAACGAGGACAACTATGCGCATGGTCCTAGCTTATGGGGCCGCTCGCGTAGGCTGGAAAACATGAATCCCCCCACGGAATCCGGCAGCGGCCAGTCGGACCGGCAACCGGCCGGCCAGGCAGCACAAGATTCCGCACGGCTGACGCACACCCTGTTCCGGCTGTTCGTCATCGCGGTCCTGGGCTCGTTCTTCGTCTTCCAGCTCGACGTGGGTTACGTGTGGCTGACGGCGCTGCTCACGGTGGCGGGGATTGTGCTGGGCATCGTGGTCCTGGTCCGGGCGGTGAAATACAAAGAATCGCGGCTGGTTCTGTACGGCGCGATATCCGGGCTGGTGGTGTCGGCGGTGATGCTGCTGGTGGTCCTGGCCTCGACGCTGTTCTTCAACCAGATCCGCGATTACCAGCAGTGCGTCCGCTACGCCCTGACGCAGCAGGCAACCTCGGAATGCCGGACGCAGCTGGAGAAGTCCCTGCCGAGCCAGCTACCCACGCAGCTGCGCTAACAGCTGCACCGACGCCGCTGCCCTAGCTGTACTGCCCAGGGAGGTTGGTTAAGCGGCTGATGGGCGGCTGGCCTCCGATTGCGGTGTGGGGCCTGTGGTGATTGTAGTGGTGCAGCCATGCCGGGAGGGCGTTTCTGCGGGCTGATTCCGTGGCGTAGAAGCGCTTGAAGGCCCATCCGTCGGCGAGGGTGCGGTGGAAGCGTTCGATCTTGCCGTTGGTCTGCGGCCGGTAGGGGCGGGTCTTCTTGGCCTTGATGTTCATTTCACGGCAGGTGTCCCGCCAGAGGTGCGATTTGTAGGCCGAGCCGTTGTCGGAGAGGACCCGCTCAACGGTGACGCCGCGGGCGGCAAACCACGACACTGCACGCCTGAGCACTCCGACTGCGGTGGCCGCTGTTTCATCGCCGTGGATCTCTGCGTAGGCGACCCGGGAGTGGTCGTCGATGACGGTGTGGACATAGGCGGTCCCGATCAGTGGCCCGCGGTGTCTGCTGCGCGCCTTGTCCGGGGTTCCTGCCCGGTTCCGGTCTCCTTGCTGCCGCCCAACGTAGCGCCAGCCGCCGCCGTCGGGGATGTTCCCGAGCTTCTTCACGTCGACGTGGATCATCGCTCCAGGAGTCTCATGTTCATAGCGGCGGATGACCTCCCCGGTGCGCTTGTCCACGTGGTGCAGGCGGTTCAGCCGGCACCGGACCAGAACCGCGTGCACGGTCGAGGCCGGCATGGCCAGCTTCGCGCCGATCGCGACCGGCCCCAGCCGTTGCTTCCAGCGCAGGTGCACTACCTTGCGCACCAGCTGCTGCGGTGTCCGGTTCGCCACCCGGTGCGGGCGCGAGGACCTGTCGGCCATGCCGTCCTGACCCATCGCGGCGTAGCGGGTCGCCCACCGTTTGGCCGTGGGCCAGGCGCAGTTGAACTGTTCGGCAGCCCGGGACACCGGCCAGCCGTGGTCTACGACCAGACGCGCGACGCGCAAACGTTGGCGTGGAGTCAAAGCGGCATTAGCGTGGGACATTGAGGACCTCCTGGTCGCTGCAGGGGTTGTCTAAGCAACTCCACTGTGCAACCGGAGGTCCTCACCTTTAGGTCAACGACTCCAGCGAGTCATCACATTCACCGAACCAACGTCCCTGGGCAGTACACCTAGCGGCTGCTGACCGTTTCCAGGTCTGCCTCGCGCAGCTTCTGCTGGCGTTCCAGCCACGGTCCGGCCGCGTAGCCGATCACGACGCCGATTCCGACCTCCGCGGCCACGAACAGCGCCGTGCGCAGCGGGTCGGGCCCGATCTCCGTCAGCCGACCGATGCCGGCCGAACCGCGGGCCAGCCAGGCGAGCCCCGCCGCGAGCAGCCCGGCGACGGAGCCGATCACCGCACCCAGCACCAGGGTGGAGGCGGCGGCGGTAAACCAGCGGGCCCGGATCTTGATGGACAGCCATTCGTCGAAGTGGTTTTCGCCTTCGCGCAGGAACCACCAGCCGGCCAGCGCCCCGGCCAGCGCAGGCACCACCAGGGCCACGAAGCCGAAGTCAAGGGAACCGGCAGGCAGGGCGGCGAACACCGGAACGGACGGTAGCGGCCCGACGGCGGTCCCGAGCGGTCCGGCCAGCGACCCGACGCCCAGGGCGAACCCCGCGCCGGAGATCCAGGCCAGGGCAAAGACGACGAGGTTGGGCAGGAAGCCGAGCTGCACGATGGTGAGGACACCGCCGCCCATGGCACCGGCGTCGAGCCCTTCATAAACGGCGACCACAAGGTTCCAGTGGATGAAGAGGTCGACGGCAAGCAGCGCGGCGGACATCGCCAGGCTCGCCATCAGCGCCACCGAGCCTGCCTTGATGGCCGAACCCAGGTAGGACCCGGCCCAACGCGAGTGCTGGCTGGTACGGGAGAGCCAGGCCACGGCGTCGACGCCGATCAGCCGGCTCCACGACCCGGCCTCGCGGCGCGCGCCCACCACCATGCCGAGCCCGAACGGGACGAGGGGAATGAACGCGGCGGCCCACAGGCTGATGCCGACGTCGGCCGTGCGGCAGACGAAGCCCGTTGCAATCCCGAATCCGGCATACGCCAGCCAGGAGCCGAGCAGGGCCTGCCAGAGCTGGTCCGTATATGAGGCGCGGGCAAGGCGCCGACCGGCGCGCCAGGCGAGCAGGAACGGGATGAGGGCCAGGCCCAGCGGGATGAGCGAGAGCGTCCCGGATTCCGGCTGCGCGGCGGACCCGGCACCGGCGGTGTCCAGCAGCAGGGGCACGCCGTGGATCAGCAGCCAGGCCTGGCCGGCCAGGCGTGCCAGGACATCGAATCCGTCATGCTGGAATCCGGCCGTGGCCCAGACAATGACGATCGGGGCCACCACCACGAGGGCGGAAATGACGGCGGCCTGGGCGGACTCGAGGGCACCCTGCAGCCACAGGGGCATGGGAAGGCCACGTTGTCCGGTCTGATCAGCGCGCAGTTTCATCGAGATCCATGGTGCCACGGGCCCGGCACCCGGCCGGTTTCCGACAGGCACATTGGCCGGATCCGCCGGATTTGCCGTCGGGGGCCCCCGGCGCTTTTTGCGCACCCCGGTCGTAAAATTGTAAATGTCCGCAATCAGTGGTTGGAGGCAGATAATGACTACCGCATCTCCTCATGCGCACGGCGTTCATTTTGGTCGGACAGATGTACAGAACGTCGGCATGGGTGCAGGTATCGTCCTGATCGTCGTGGGCATCCTGGGGTTCATCCCCGGCATCACTACGAATTACAGCGAACTTAGGTTCTTCGGGCCCGATTCCAAGGCCCTGTTCCTGGGCCTGTTCCAGGTGTCGATGTTGCTGAACATCGTTCAGCTCGCGATCGGCGCCACCGGCCTGACCATGTCCCGGACTGCCATGGGCGCCCGGAATTTCCTCATGGGCTCCGGTCTGCTGTACATCGTCCTTAGCATTTACGGTTTCATCGTCGGCGTGGATTCGGCGGCCAACTTCCTGTCGCTGAACACCATGGACAATTGGGCCTTCATGGTGATGGGCGTAATAATGGCCGGCGCAGGCTGGCTGATGACAAGGCACCTGGAAGAAGACGTAAAGACCCGGTCATCAACCCCCGGGACATAGGGAGCCGCGAATGAGTAACGTTTCATAGTATTCAGAAAATTCGTACTACCTGCTGGTGCAGCGGTTTAGCGGAAACGCGGCGGCTGCACCAGCTTTCTGTGTGGCGTCTGGGGCCGCCCGACGGCGGAACCTCCCGGCACGGCGGAAGGCCGGGACTTTGTGAGTCCCGGCCTTCCGTGATGCCCTGCCGCTGCCGTTGCCGCCGGATGATGCGGGTGCCGCGGCGGCTCGTTAGCTTGCGTGTTCCTGAACGCGGGGCGGAACAGTGTCCCACTCCGTTTCGGTGGCACGCATCCAGGGAAAGGGCAGCAGTTCCTTGATCCGGACCTTGCCCACCTCGCCCCCGGCATCGACCAGTACAGACGTCTCAGTTCCGTAAGAACGCAGCAGCTCCCGGCAGAGGCCGCACGGGTTGGTGACTTGGGGGTGTCCCTGCCCGTCCATGCTGACGGCTACCACGGTGTGGATTGCTGGCTCCTGGGCCATGCGGGCATTGGCGAGGGCGCTGGATTCGGCGCACACATTAATGCGCTTGGCGCCAATGTGCAGTCCGAGATAGATGGCCCCCGACTCACCGCGCATGGCGGCCGCCACCCGGTGGTTCTCGCTGTGGTGGGCGGTGAGCAACAGCGCGCGCGCTGCCTCGTAAAGCTCCACGTCGGAGGCGTCGAGATCAAAGGAGATCACGTTTGCCTGCAAACCGTTTGTGTCCGGGCGACTGGCGTCCATGAGGGTTCCCACTTTCCGTTCCTGCTTACCGCTGTTCCTGCGTGCCTGTGTTCTGGCCTGGCTGTTTTGGTAACCGGCTGTCTTCGTAACCCGCCGTGGTCGTAGCCGGCTGTTTGCTCTACCGGCCGATGAAGATGCCGTTCTTCTTCCGGGCGAGCAGGTAGAAGACGATGCTGAGCGCCGACAGGACAGCCACGTAAACGGGGAAGATCCAGGAGGCGTTCATGGACTGGAGCCAGACCAGGAGGTAGGAGGCCGTACCACCGAAGAGGGCGACGCCCAGGCCGTAGCCGAGCGCGGTGCCGGCGCCGCGGCAACCCTTCGGCATCAGGGAGCTGGTGACCACGTTGTACAGGGTCATGTTCAGGACCAGCACAACCGAGCCGCCGAGGAGGACGGCCGCGAAGCCGGCGATGCCGGGCTTGACGTACATCAGCATCAGGAACACGGACGGAATGGCCAGCGCACGGGTGATCAGGAACCACTTGGACATGGACTTGCCGTCAGCGACCTTGCTGATGATGAGGCTGCCGACAACCAGCACGACGCCGAGGATGGTGGTGAGCGCGAAGACGGCGGTTGCGTCCTCCTTGAAGCCGGTGCGGGCCGCCGTSGGRAGGCCGGTGTTCCASGCGTAGTTGTAGGCCTGCGCCGCKCCGACGACGAASGTGATGGCCAGGACGCTGAGCCAGTGCTTGCGCACTCCACCCCAGACGGTCTTGGCGGAGTTGTTCGCCAGTTCTTCCGGTTTCATGGTTTCCGGAAGCGTCCGGCGAAGGTAGACAACGACGAAGCCGAAGGCTGCGCCGACGATGAACGGCACACGCCATCCCCAGTCGGCCATGACGGCCCCACCGAGCATCAGGGACGAGAGGTAGCTGACCAGCGAGGCGAGCAGGATGCCTGCGTTGACGTAGAAGGAGATGATGCCGGCGACAAAGCCCTCGCGTCCCTCGGGGACGAGTTCGACGGCGTGGGCGGTGGACAGCGGAGCTTCGACACCGGTGGAGATGCCCTGAACGATGCGGCAGACCAGCAGGATGACGCCGGCCGCGGGGCCAATCTGGTCATAGGTCGGCGACACGGCAATGATCAGGGTGGTGATCGCCATCATCATGATGGACCAGAGCATTACCCGCCGTCGTCCGATCCTGTCGGCGAAGGTGCCGAGCAGGATGCCGCCCAGCGGACGGAACGCGAAGCCGACAGCAAAGACTGCCAGCGCGCTCAGCGTCGCGGCAACGGGGTCCTGCGACGGGAAGAACTTGGGTCCGATGAAGGCCGACAGCAGGCCGAAGACCATCCAGTCGTACCATTCCAGGGTGTTTCCAAGTCCAAGGCCGAGCAGTCCCCGGCGGACTTCCGGAGATAGCCGGGACTTGCGGCCGGTCTCCAGGTCAGTCTTGACGACAGTGTCAGTCATGATTCCTTTTTCCTTCCCCCGCACTTTCGGGGTGCGTGAGGGTACGGATTGCCGGCGGGCACCCTTGTTGGGGTCGCCGGCAATCGAAACTATCGTTTGGCTTGGTCCGCGGGGCGGGACCGGCTCACCACATGGGAGGCGAGTTAGCCCAGATAGCTACGCATGCCTCTTCGTAGCGCTTGAATGCAAACGGGCCATCCAGCTCGGCAACAAGGAACTGGTCCCTGGTGACCGGCCAACATCGTGCTCTGCGGATGGCTTGGCAGATGTCACGGCAGCTTCGCTTAAGGAAAGGAACGGGTTTGCGGGTCGGATGCACCTTCCGCCAGAAGGCTGTGCGCCCTAACCTGTTTGAAGCGTTCTTCCCAAAAGTGTTGCGGCTCACACAACTATATTGAAGATCTTCACAGAGTCAATGGTTTTCGGAGAAGTCCCGTCCGCCCGCAGCAGGCCGGGCCCGGGCCGGACTACAAAGCCCCACGTCAGGCGCAGATTCGGCCCGGAACCGCAAAAATATTCAGCAAAACCTTGATTCGCTAAAAGTTTTCACTATAGTTATGTGTGTTAGCTCACCAAGAGAGAGTCGGAGCATGACCAACGAAATCGTCACGGGACATTCCCCCGCCGGCACAAGCGTCCTTCTTGCCACTGTCGGCAACAAGGTCCGCAACATGCGCAAGGACAAAGGGATGACCCTCGCGAAGCTCTCGGAAGTCACTGGCCTCAGCCCGGCGATCGTCAGCCAGATCGAACGCGGCCTGGCCAATCCCTCTTTCACCACCTYGGCGCAGCTGGCACACGGCCTGGACATTCCGGTGGGGAAGTTCTTCCTCGGACAGGAGGAAACCAGGTCCCCCGTGGTCCGCAAGGCCGAGCGGCGGAACCTCAAGGGCGTCACCAAGAAGTCCGTAGGTGAAGCAGTCTATGAACTGCTCACCCCGGACCTCAACGGTGCGCTGGAGGCCCAATGGATCGTGAGTCCGCCAGGCCACGACACCAGCGCCACTCCTTTCCGGCACAGCGGCGAGGAATTCGGCATCGTGCTCTCCGGCCGGAAGGACATCTTCCTGGACGGCGAGAAGTACACCCTGGAAGAAGGCGATTCGATCACCTTCTCCTCGGATACGCCCCACTGGTACAAGAACAGCTACGAAGAGGTCTGCGTAGCAATCTGGGTTAACGCACCTCACGCGTGGTGATCCGCCGGCCCTAGCCGCCGTCACCTTTCTCCGGTCCGGACGCCACTTCTATACCGCGGTGTCCGCCGGAACCCCTCCAACAGCCCGCACCACGGCCCCGCAACGGGCCGCGATGCGTCACACCCTCTGCCGGGTCGATTTCGCGGTCAGCGTTGCCGCGTTACTGCCGGGCACCGTCTTCTACGTCACCGGCACCGTTCCAACGGCACCCGTTCCCACGGCACGCCTCTAACGGCACTTCGGCCGAAACAGTAAGGATCCCCCATGAACCCGTCCACAGCCATGTCGTCGCTGGAACTCAGCACCACCACGGCGGACCTCACCGCCCCCGTCATCTCCCGCTCCGACGTCCTCGTTGTCGGCGGTGGCCCCGCAGGTGTGGCCGCAGCCGTCACCGCGGCCCGCTCGGGCGCCTCTGTCACGCTGCTGGAACGCTACTCCTCCCTGGGCGGCCTCGCCTCCGGCGGCATGGTCCTGGTGCTCGATGACATGATCAACGGCCAGGAAATCACGGTCACCGGCATCGTCTCCGAGTACGTCGAGCGGCTGCAGAAGCTGGGCCTGGCGATCGTCCCGCCGGCCGATGACCGCAAGACCTCCGAGGAACTGTGGAACAAGTGGGGCCGCTACGGCACCTTCGACTTCCACTCCCACACCACCCCCAAGCCGGTTTGCTACGCCGCAGCCTTCGACCCGGACGGCTGGAAGCGTGTCTCCAACGACCTCGTCCGCGAGGCCGGCGTCAATCTGCGCCTGCACTCCTGGTTCTCCCGCCCCATCGTGGACAACGGCGTCATGAAGGGCGTGATCTGCGAGACCAAGTCCGGCCCGCAGGCCTTCATGGCCGACATCGTCATCGACACCACCGGCGACATCGACGTCGCCTCCCGGGCCGGCGCCAGCTACGTCAAGGACAGCTACCTCACCACGCTCGTCTTCCGCCTGGGCAACGTCGACACCAACGCCGCGGAGGCCTTCGAACAGGCCAACCCGAAGGAAGCCCGCGCCATCAACCGCAAGATCAAGCGCCTCCTCGGCGGCGCCTGGGAACTGTGGTGGCTCAAGACCCCCATCGACGGCGTCGTCTGGTGCAACGCACCGCACATGACCGGCTTCGACGGCGTCGACCCGGCGGACATGACGGCCGCCGAGTTCGCCGCGCGGGACCGCATCACCGAGGCCGTGGACTACGTCCGCGCCAACCTGCCCGGCTTCGAGAACTGCTACATGCTCGACGTCGCGTCCCAGATGGGCGTGCGCCAGACCCGCCTGCTCGAAGGCGAGTACGTCATGACCAAGGAAGATGTCACCTCCCGCCGCCACTTCGCCGACACCGTGGCCCGCGGCCGCGACTACTACTACCCCTTCCGCTCGCTGCTGCCCAAGGAAGTGGACCAGCTGCTCGTCGCCGGCCGGCACTACTCCGCCACCCCCGAGGCCCAGAAGATGTCCCGCGAGATCCCGCCCTGCATGGCCATGGGCCAGGCAGTCGGCGTCGCCGCCGCCCTGGCGATCCAGAACGGCACCCTCGTCCGCGACGTCTCCGCCCTGGACATCCAGCAGGGCATGCGCCGGCACGGCGCGGACCCGGGCGACGTCCCGTCGTCGAACGCCACCCTTGACGTGGACGCGGTGGTGGGGGCATGAGCACCGTCATCGACGACCTGCTGTCAGGCACGACGGCGGCAACCGCCGCCGCTGAGGCCGGCACCCCGCTCCCCCTGGACGGAATCAAGATCGTGGACTTCACCCAGGTGTTCATGGGCCCGTCCTGCACCCAGCTGCTGGGCGACTACGGCGCGGACATCATCAAGGTGGAACGCCCCGGCGCCGGAGACATCTCCCGCAACTCGTTCCCGGACAAGGACGGCCAGGACAACCCGATCTTCCTGTCCATCAACCGGAACAAGCGCAGCATCTCCGTGGACACCCGCACCGATGAGGGCAAAGCCGTCCTCCGCCGGCTGCTCGCCGACGCCGACGTCGTGGTCAGCAACTTCCGTTCCGGCGTGATGGAGCGGATGGGCTTCGGCTACGAGGACCTCAAGGAGCAGAACCCGGGCATCATCTGGGCCTCCGGCACCGGCTTCGGCCCCGAGGGCCCCTACTCGCACAAGGGTGGCCAGGACGCGATCGCCCAGGCCTACTCCGGCGTCATGTGGCGGCGCGAGTCCGATGACATGAAACCGGCCATCTACCCCACCACGCTGTGCGACTACATCACGGGCATGCACCTCATGCAGGGCATCCTGCTGGCACTGCGCACCCGCGAGTCCGCCGGCGTCGGGCAGAAGGTGGAGGTGACCATGTACGACTCCATGCTGCACCTGCAGATGCAGGAGGCCTGCATGCAGCTCAACCGCGGCTACGAGGTCAACTGGGGCGCCATGCCGCTCAGCGGCGTCTTTGAAACCACCGACGGCGCCGTCTGCATGGTGGGCGGCTTCACCCCGGACCCGCTGCTGCGCATTTCCGAGGCCCTGGGCCTGGACGAGGACCTCACGCTGCGGCCCGAGTTCGCCAACCTCGAACAGCAGTTCAAGCACAAGCCGGCATTGCAGGCGATCTTCCGCGAGCGCATGGCCACCAACACCACCGAATACTGGACCACCCGGCTCGAAGACCAGGGGCTGCTCAACGCCCCGGTCCACACCCTGGAACAGACCCTGGCCGATGCGCAGACACACGCCAACAACATGATCGTCGAGGCGGAACACCCCGGCGTCGGCACCGTGAAGATGCTCAACGCACCCATCCGGCTCTCCGCCACCCCGCCCACCATCCGCCGGGTGGCCCCGCGCCTCGGCGAACACAACGTCGAGGTGCTGTTGGAGAACGGGTTCGACGCCGAGACCATCGAGCGCCTGCAGCAGCTGGGGGTCCTTCGGTGACCGCCGTTTCAGAGGCCGGGACGACCGCCTCGGTTCCCACCGCCGTTGACCAGGTCACCCTGACCATCGAGAACCACGTCGCTACCGTGGTCATCGACCGCCAGCACGTGCTCAACGCCGTCGACGGCGGCGCGCAGGCCCGGCTCAACGAGATCTGGGACCAGCTCGAAGCCGATCCGGACGTCCGCGCCGTGGTCATCACCGGCGCCGGGACCCGGGCCTTCTGCGTCGGGGCGGACATGTCCGCCTCCGCCGTGGACAAGACCGGGCTCGAATACTGGGCGGGCCTGGACCCGAACGGGTTCGGCGGGCTCAGCCTGCGCACCACGCTGGACATCCCGGTGATCGCCCGGGTCAACGGTTATGCGCTCGGCGGCGGCATGGAGATCGTGCTCGGCGCGGACATCGTAATCGCCGCGGACACGGCCCGCTTCGGGCTGACGGAACCGCGCGTCGGGCGCCTGGCGCTCGACGGCGGCATCCACCAGCTGGTGCGCCGGATCCCCTACACCCAGGCAATGGGCATGCTCCTGACCGGGCGGAAGGCCGAGGCCACCGAGATGCAGTCCATGGGCCTGGTCAATGAGGTGGTCCCCGCGGACCAGCTCGACGCCGCGGTACAGCGCTGGCTGGACCAGATCCTCGCCTGCGCCCCCACCTCGGTCCGGGCGGTCAAGCAGATGGTCACGCAGACCGCGCACCTGACCGCCGCCGAGGCCCGCGGCCTCCGGCTCCCCGCCCTCATGGCGGCGCTGGACAGCGAAGACTCCGCCGAGGGCGTCCGCGCCTTCCAGGAGAAGCGCGCCCCGCACTGGCCGGGACGCTAGCCGTTCCACGGCCCGAAGATTCAGCCGCTCGAAGAACAACAAGAGCTTAGAAGGAGAAACCAATGCGGGAGTCACTGACACCCGGCGTGTGGGGCGTCGTCGCCACACCGTTCCAGGGCAGCGCCCTGGATGTCGACACGGACAGCCTGGCCGGGCTCGTGAGCTACTACGAGTCGATCGGCGCCACGGGACTCACGGTCCTGGGCGTGTTCGGCGAGGCCGCGGCCCTGACGGCGGCCGAGCGCAGCCTGGTCCTGGAAGTGGTCATGGAGGAAACGCGCCTGCCCCTCGTGGTGGGAGTGACGTCCCTCTTCACCGGCACGGCCGTCGATGAAATCCGTTCCATCCAGGCCGCCACCGGGGACCGGCTGTCGGCCGTCATGGTCCAGGCCAACTCCGCCACCCCCGGGGTGGTCATCGCGCACCTGAACGCCATCCACCACTCCACCGGCGCCAACGTGGTGCTGCAGGACTACCCGCTGGCCAGCGGCGTCCACATCAGCACCGAGGCGCTCATTTCCGTGGTGCAGGCCTGCGGCTTCGTCACCGCGGTCAAGGCCGAGGCACCGCCCACGTCCGTGGCGATCGGGCACCTCACCGCAGCCCTCGACGTCTCGGTCTTCGGCGGCCTCGGCGGCCAGGGGCTGCTGGACGAGCTCATGGCCGGCGCCGCGGGGGCGATGACCGGTTTCTCCTACCCGGAAGCGCTCATCGCCTGCGTGCAGGCCTGGCAGAAAGACGGCTACGAGGCCGCCCGCGATGCCCTGCTGCCCTACCTGCCGCTGATCAACTTCGAGCAGCAGGCGAAAATCGCGCTGGCCATCCGCAAGGAATGCCTGCACCAGCGCGGACTCATCGCCGACGCCGGCGTCCGGGCACCGGCCGCGCCGTTCCCGGAGGTTCTCCGGACCGGGCTGCGCACGCACCTGGCCGAGGCCGCCGAGGCCCTCGGCCAGAACCCGGCCGCCGTGCTGACCACGGCGGGGAGGAACTGATGGATTTCGGAATCAGCGGAAAGACCGCCTTTGTGGCCGCCTCGACCGGCGGCCTGGGCCTCGCCATCGCCCGGGCCCTCGCCGCCGAAGGCGTCCGGGTGGCCATCACCGGCCGGCGCGAAGTCCGCGCCAAGGAGATCGTGGCCGAACTGACGGACGCCTACGGACCGGGCGCCGTCGCCATCGAAGCGGACCTCAGCACCGCCGAAGGCGTGGCCGCAGCCGTCGAGCAGACAGTCGCGGAACTCGGGCCCATCGACATCCTGGTCCTCAACGGTCCCGGGCCGAAGCCCGGCGCGGCCGCCACACTCGGCGCGGACGACATCGCCGCGGCGTTCGAACAACTCGTCAAACCGCACCACGCCCTGGTCTCGCACATCCTGCCGGGCATGCGGGAACGGCGCTGGGGCCGGATCCTGGCCGTCGGGTCGAGCGGCGTCGTGGCACCACTGCCGAACCTGGCCGTGTCCAACACCGGCCGCGCGGCACTGGCCGGCTACCTCAAGACCCTCGCCGCCGAGGTCGCCCTCGACGCCGTCACGGTCAACATGCTCCTTCCCGGACGCATCGCCACGGACCGGGTTGCGGAACTGGACCAGGCCGCCGCCAAACGGCGCGGCACCACGCCCGAGGAAATCCAGCTCGAATCCCGCAAGACCATCCCTGCCCGCCGCTACGGCGAACCGGAGGAATTCGGCGCCGCCGCGGCGTTCCTCTGCAGCGCCCCGGCCTCCTACATCACCGGCGTGGCACTGCGCTGCGACGGCGGCCTGATCCGCGGGCTCTAGCCACAGGCGCTGAACACTCASCACWCACCCWGCTCCGACTCYCMCGAAGGAACACCATGACTTCCACCGACACAGACACCTCAACCGCAACAGCCCGGGACCTCCTCACCGCCCGGCACCTGATCAACGGCGAATGGCTCGGCGGGGCGGACACCGAGCGGATGAACCCGGCCCGCCCGGGCGAGCTCGCCGCCCTCTCCCCCAGCGGCACCGCAGCCGACGTCGACGCCGCCATCACCGCCGCCGCCGCCGCGCAGCCGGGCTGGGCAGCACTGCCCGCCCCGTCCCGCGGCGCGATCCTGATGGCCGCCGGCAACCTGATCCTGGAGCGCCAGACCGCCATCGCCGAGGACCTCGTCCGTGAAGAGGGCAAGACCCTCGCCGAGGCCAAGGGCGAGGTCAAGCGCGCCTCCGACGTGCTGCGTTTCTTCGGTTCCCTCGGCTGGGCCGCCACCGGCGAGGTGCTGCCCAGCGGCCTGCCGGACACCACCATCACCACCCGCCGCGAGGCTCTCGGCGTCGTCGGGCTCATCACGCCGTGGAACTTCCCCATCGCCATCCCGGCCTGGAAGTCCGCCCCTGCATTGATCAGCGGCAACGCCGTGGTCATCAAGCCGGCCGAGCTCACCCCGCTCTCCGCCACGCACCTGGCCCGCGCCCTGCAGGACGCCGGGCTGCCCGCCGGCGTGTTCAACGTGGTCCACGGCAAGGGCCGCGTGGTGGGCGACGCCCTGGCCCGCGATCCCCGCATCGCCGGGTTGTCCTTCACCGGCTCCACCAGCGTCGGGCTCGGGCTGCAGGAGATCCTCAACGCCCGCCGCGCCCGGGTCCAGCTGGAAATGGGCGGCAAGAACGGCGTGCTGGTCCTGGACGACGCCGATCCCCGCAAGGCCGCCCAGGTGGTGGCGGCCGGCGCGTTCGGCCTCACCGGCCAGGCCTGCACCGCCACGTCCCGCGTCTACGTCACTCCCGGCATCCGCGAGAAATTCCTGGCGGCCCTCACCGAGGAAGCCGCGCAGTACACCGCCGGCGACGGCCTCGAGGCCGCAAAGATGGGCGCCGTGGTAAGCAGCCAGCAGTTCGAACAGAACCAGGCCGCGGTGCGCACCGCCGTCGAACGCGGCGCCACGCTGCTGCACGGCGAGTACGACGGCGGCACGGACGCCGGGTTCCTCTTCCCGGCCGCCATCCTCACGGACCTGCCCTTCGACGACGCCGCCGTGACCGAAGAGATCTTCGGACCCGTCGTGGCCGTCCTCGAGGTCCCGGACTACGAGGCCGGGCTCGCCGCGATCAACGACTCCCGCTACGGCCTGACCGCCGGGATCTGCACCGACTCCCTGGCGTTCTCCACGGACTTCGCCGCCCGCGCCCAGGCCGGCGTCATCAAGGTCAACCGTCCGAYGGCGGGCCTGGACCTGAACGTGCCGTTCGGCGGCGTCAAGGACTCCTCCACCAACACGTTCCGCGAGCAGGGGAAGTCCGCACTGGACTTCTTCACGTGGGGCAAGACCGTCTACACGGGTGTGTAGCCAGCCATGACGTACGTGATCGCCCAGCCCTGTGTGGATGTCAAGGACAAGGCCTGCATCGACGAATGCCCGGTGGACTGCATCTATGAGGGTGAACRCTCGCTCTATATCCACCCGTCCGAATGCGTGGACTGCGGCGCCTGCGATCCCGTCTGCCCGGTCGAGGCGATCTACTACTCGGACGATGTCCCGGACGAGTGGGCCGACTACGTGCGCGCCAACGTGGAGTTCTTCGAGGAACTGGGGTCGCCGCAGGGCGCCTCAGCCCTCGGAAACCTGCACCGCGACCACCCGGTGGCGGCGCGTGCGCCTCTAGGCGCACGCGCCGTCGGCTGAGCCCGTGACTGAACTGGCTGATGACCGGGGACAACCGTTCCCTACCCCTCCCTTTTCTCCCGTTGGAACGCCCTCACTGCTTCGCTCACTGTTGGGTAGAAATGTTCGGGAGAGAAGCGGGCGCCCATGCCGTACTGCAACAATCTGTCTTTGACCGGGTCTTTGAGCTCGGCGAACACCAGGTCCACGCCGTGCCGGTCCAGCCATTCGTCAAGCTGCACTAACTCGTCCAGTGCAGTCGTGTCGATTCCCGTCACTGGTTCTGCCGCCAGCACCACGCGTTCTATGCCGTCCCCCGCCTGGTCCAGTTCGTTGCGCACGAAGGACCCCAACAAGGCGCCGTTGCCGAAGAACAGCGGTGCGTCGAAGCGCAGGATCAACAGGCCGGGGATGCGTTCCCCTTCCGGATGACGGCTCACGTCGTGGTACCCCGGAACCCCGGGCACGTCCACCAGTTCAGCACGGTAGGGGTCCCAGGCCTGCCGTAGGAAGTCCAGAATTGCCAAGCCGATGGCAACGGCGATGCCCGGGAGGACGCCCAGTATGGTCACCCCCAGGAAGGCCGCGAGCATCACCAACGATTCACTGCGGCTCATGYCGATGAGCCGTCGCACACCGGCCGGGTCGGCTATTGCGGCGGCTGCGGCGATGACAATGGCTGCAAGGGTTGTGGCCGGCAGGAACTCGGTGACGCCAGGCGCCACAAGCATGAAGCCGAGCACCAGGACGGCGCCTACGGCCCCCGTGAGCTGGGATTTCGCCCCGGACTCGACTGCCACCGGCGTGCGGGACGTGCTGGCCGACACCGGGAAGCCACCGAGCAGCCCGGTGGCAGCGTTCGCCGCGCCCAAGGCTGCCATTTCGTGGTTGCCGGATACCCTGCCGTCCTCTGCGGCCGCCAGGGATTGTGCCAGGGTTCCGGTATCAACGAAGACGATGAGGGCGATCGCGGCGGCGGCGGGCAACAGTGTCAGAACGTCGGCCCAGCCAATTCCGCCCAGGGCCGGTGCAGGGAGCCCCTGCGGGAGGGCACCAGTGACCTTCAAACGCTCTTGGAGTCCCAGCACGGCCACGGCGATGCAGGACACAACCACCGCAATGAGCACGCCCGGAACCTTCCATTTCAGCCGGCGGGGAACCCAGATGAGCGCCAGCGAGACCAAGCCGAGCAGTAGTGCCGTCAAATTGGTCTCGCCGGCAAGCACCTTCGGCACGGCGGCGATGAGTTTTTCCCAGGGTGTACCGCCTTCCACGGAGATCCCCAGGAGGGTGGGAAGCTGGGACACGGCCACCAGCAAGGCGATGCCGTTGAGATAGCCGAGCCGGATGGGCTTCGACAGCAGTCCAGTGACGATTCCCAACCTCAGCACTGAGCCGAGCAGCAAGATGCCGCCAATCAGTATGGCGAGGAGACCGGCCAGGGCCACGGATTTCTGCTCGTTATCCGCGGCCAAGGGAATCAAGGCTGCCACGATCATCGGAGCGAGCGCGGAATCCGGGCCCAGCACCAGCACACGCGATGGCCCGACTGCCGCGTAGACAAGCAGGGGCACTACCGTCGCGTACAGGCCGGTCACCGGTGGAAGGCCGGCGGCCTGGGCGTACGCCATGCCAGCTGGGACCAAGATCGCGAAGAGCGCGGCGCCCGCCACCAAGTCGTGGCGCAGCCACTCGATCCTGTAGCCACGCAGGGCCGGCGGGACCGCCCAGAATGCAGTCCTTCCGGATCGGCGCATCTTCTGATCATGTCCCATCACGCCGCTGCCCGCCATCCATCATCGGGCGACCCCAGCCTTGCGCAGATAACTGTGAGCTGCCGGTTTGACTCTGGTGAATACTGACCCGGATGGGCCGCCAATCAGCTCGATCGCATGGCCGCGATTCACGGGCTAATCGGGCCGATCCGGGTGTCAGTCTTTTTTCAGTTTCTCGGCGAGCATCACGAGGATTCCGCTGGGACCTCGGAGGTAGGTGAGTTTGTAGACGTCACCGTAGGTCGCCACACCGCGTAGCGGACGGCATCCGTGCTTCGCAGCTACCTCAAGGGCCTCGTCGATGTCGTCRACYGAGAAGGCCACGCGGTGCATGCCRATGTCGTTGGGACGRGTYGGGTTCGACTCGATCGCTTYAGGGTGGATGTACTCGAAGAGCTCAAGTCGACCATGACCGTCCGGGGTCTGGAGCATCGCAATCTTGGCGTGGTTGCCATCAAGTCCGACGGCAGTGTCGGTCCACTCGCCGCTGACGGTATCACGGCCGACGACGGTGAGACCGAGGTCGGCGAAAAAGGCGATTGTTGCTTCGAGGTCACGAACCGCAATACCGACGTTTTCAAGTTTGATGGCCATGCGTTGAAGCTACCAAGACGGACCGACTAGCTCCAGTGCCGGGCCGGATTATGGTCAGAGTGTCTTCGTAGTGAAGAGAGAATCGCCGTGGATTTCGTCAGGTTCTACTTGCCCGGTTTCGACAAATCCGAGTTTGGCCAGCACACGGCGTGACGCGGTGTTCCAGTCACGGACTGTAGCCCACAGGCGTCGGTAGCCCGACGCCTGCGCCCGCTGGAGGACGGTCCACGAGGCCTCGGTCGCAAACCCCTGGCGCCAGACTTCGCGGAGGAACTCGAACGCGAGTTCTGGCTCTCCAGCCCGTCCGTGCTCGTTGGGAATCAGCCCGCAGTAGCCGATGACCTGCCCCGAACTCTTTTGCTCTGCGGCCAGCAACCCAGGGAAGGGGTGTCGGCTATCACGACGGATCCGGTCCTCGATATCTTCCAGCGTGGGGTGACCATCGGGACTGATGCGACGATGCGGAGGGACGCGAGGATCGCGCTCGGTCCACAGCTCGCGCAGGACGGCGGCGTCAGACACCCGCCATGGCCGCAGCAGCAGCCGATCCGTTTCGAAGACGACCTCGATCCGAGGTACTCGCGCATGGTCCACAGCGATAATTATGGATGATCGAAGGCTTTGAGCCCGCTGCGCCGGTTGCCCGCGATCTCGGAATGTCGCAAGCAACGTCGAATCCATACCCGTGACTTATGGCTCTGGTCGACTGATGTCTGCCTGAGGACCATCACAAGCATTAGGACTGTGCCTGGCTGGGGGCGTTTTCCTGCCCTGACTGCACTCCCGACCTGCAAGAAGGACCCTCATGCCGATGGTCTGGATCCGCGAAAAATCCCGCCGGTTCACGGCCGCAATCCTCGCCGTCGTGCTTACAGCCGCCCTCGGCGGCTGCGTCCCCGGGCCGAAACCGCCGGCGCCGGCGCCGCCCGATTCCGGCTACCGGTCCGTGCTCGAACAGTTCGGCAGGAGATTGCTCGACGAGGGCGCCCCGGCCGTCCTCATCCAGGTCCGCGTGGGCGGGGACGAGTGGTCCGCGGCCTACGGGGTCCGAAACCTGAACAGCCCGTCCCGGGCCGAGATAACGGACCCGGTGCACATCGGCGGGGTCACCAAGTCCATGGTGGCCGTCTGCGTGCTCAAACTGGCCGAGGAGGGCCGGCTGGAACTGGACGCGCCGGTCAGCACCTACCTGCCGGAGTTCAACAAGGTGATGCACCCGCCGGGACCGGTCACGGTCCGCCAGCTGCTGCAGCACCGCTCCGGCATGCCGTCGGTGGACGGGCCGTTGTTCGATCCGGCCACAGTGCGCGAAGCCCTGACCACCAAGGTGAGCCTGGCGGATCTGCTGGCCATGGCGGGGCGGATCTCCTGGCAGGCGAAGCTGGCCCAGGGATTTGAGTACTCCAACTCGAATTACATTGCCCTGGCGCTGATCGTCGAGCGCCTCAGCGGCCGGCGGATCGGCGAGGTGATCAGCACCGACATCATCGAGCCGCTGGGTTTGAGCCAGACCTTGATGACGGCGGCCGGGCCGGCGCCGTCGTCCATGATCCACGGCTACATCGCGCTGGACCGCAAACAACTGGACGTCACCTATCCGGCCGCCCAGATCGACAACGCCGCGGGCGGCATGGTGTCCTCCGTGGCGGACGTGAATACGTTCTACCGCGCGCTGCTGCAGAACAAGCTGCTCAAGCCGGCGACGATCACGCAAATGGAGAGCCCGCTCTACGCCAGGTACGGACTCGGCGTGGTCCGCTGGAACGATCTGTGCACCAACGACTTCTACTACGGCCATCCCGGCGACGTGCCCGGCTACGGCACCATCACCATGACCAGCGCGGACGGAACCCGGCAGCTCACCATGGCCGTGGCCTACCCGCCGGAACCGCTCCCACGCGGGGACACCCACATTCTGCACCAAATGGAGTCCATCGCGGAGGACACCCTCAACGCCACGTGCATGACCGGGCCGACCGGGCCGCTCAACAATGCCGCAGGCAGTCCGGGCACTGCGACAATGGGCAGATGACAGCAATCATCCTCGTCTGGGACCCCGACGAATGGAACGATTGGACCTACCCGGCCGTGCTGGAGGAGGTCGCCGAAACCGGCCGGCACCTGGCCAGCTGGGACGTCGGGACCTCTCTCGACAGCGACGCCGGCAACGCGGCCGGCACGGACGCGTGGCTGGTGCTCCAGGGCCGCCACGGACGCGGCCTGATCGGCCACGGCGTTATCGTCGCGGAAAGGCCGGTTCCCCGCGTCCAGGCACCGGACTCCGCGAGCGCCGCCCGGACCGGCGTACCGGCCGACTCGCCGCCCGGCGCACCGCCCGGCGCACAAGGCGCGTCCCCGCTCTACCTCCAGGTGGACTTCGACGCCCTCCTGCCCGCCGGCGACCAGATCCCGACCGGGGTCCTCGCCGAGGCCGTGCCCGGCATCGACTGGGAAGCCCTTCACGGCCCCGCGCTGGCCGTCGACCCCGCCGTCGAGCCCCTGCTGCGCGGCCTCTGGGGTGAGTTTGGCCCGGTGCCGGCTGACCCCACGCAGCCCGTGCCCGGCACCGTCCCGGCGGCGGCGGTCACCCGGGTCGAAGTAAACAAGTACGAACACAGTCCGGACGCCCGACGGGTCTGCGTCGCCCACCACGGGACCAGCTGCGCCGCGTGCGGATTCTCGTTTGAAATCGCCTTCGGCGAGATCGGCAAGGACTTCATCCCGGTCCACCACCTGGTCCCGGTGTCACAGCTGGGCAGCGGGTATGAACTGGACCCCATCACAGACCTCGTCCCGCTCTGCGCCAACTGCCACGCCATGGCGCACCACGGGGTGCGGACCCCGCGCAGCGTCGCGGAGCTGCGCCGGATCATGGCCGCCGCCGGGTTCCTGACCGGACAGTCCGTGACCCCGGAGCAGCTCCAGGCCCAGCAGGACGCCCGGCGGATCCTGGAACAGCACTAACAGCCCTAACAGCCCTAACAGCCGCGGCAGCAGCAGCGGCGGCAGCAGCCGGCTCAGGCGGACCACACCTCGCGGAACTTGCCGCTGCGGTCCGGCCGGGGCGGCTCATCGCTAAAGCGGACGTCGACGCCGGCGGCGCCCTGGGCGGCGAAGAACGCACCCAGGCGCTCCCCCACCGCCGTCCGCACGGCCGTCGTCGCGGCTTCCGGCCAGAGTTCGAGCCGCACGGTGAGCGAGCGCGGCCCGGTGCGGATCGCCTGGAACCGGCGGACGCCGGCGGTTTCCTCGATCACCGTGCCCAGCGCCAACGGCAGCACGGTGACCACTTTCCCGTCCGACCCTGTCCTGTCGGCGGCAGCGAAGCTCAGCACGCCGCCACTGCGGCCCTCGACCCGCAGCGTGGGAAACGGGCTGCCGCAGGCGCACGGGCTGGCAGCCAGCTGCACCCGGTCGCCAAGGTTGTACCGGATGAGTGGCTGGACCCGGTTGGCCAGGTTGGTGACCAGCACGGTGTGGGAGAGTTCGCCGGGCGGGACGGGCCGGAAGGCGTCGTCCACCGGTTCCACGATGTTCCAGTCCGCGTTGACGTGCAGCAGCCCTTGCCGGCAGCGGCTGGTCAGGGCGAGCGCCTCCGAGGCAAGGTATCGCTCAGTGACCCGGCAGCCGAGGGCCGCCTCGATCTCGGCCGCGGCGTGGGCTGCCAGGCTCTCTCCGGACGCGACCGCCAGGAGCGGATGAATCCGTAGCCGTCCCGCTTTCTGTTCGGCGGCCAGTTGCACCATGGCGCTCGGATACCCGTAAAGCACTGTCGGCTGGAAGTCGTTGAGGTCCGCCACGAGGTCCGGGAGCGGCCGGAGCACGGAGAATACGCGCACCCGGCGGGCGATGCGGGGGCTGCGCCGCCGCGCGGATTCGGTCAGCACGACGCCGGCAAAGTGGTCCCCGTCCGCGATCAGCGCCGCGGCCCGCAGTCCCCGGTGCGGGAAAGCCCGCGCCTCCTTGGCCGCCATCAGGGTCCGCCGTTCGCGGATCGGGCCCAGGAGACTGGCCACCAGCTGCGAGGTCCGGTCATGGACCAGGACCGCGGGTTCACCGGTGGACCCCGACGTCGTCACCACGAGGTACTGTCCGCGGTAGAGGCCGCCGATCCGCGACGGGTCATCGAGCAGGTCGTGCTTCAGCCCGGCGAGCGTGATGTGGGGATCGGTCACCCAGTCATCGAAGTTCTCCATGAGCTCGCGCTTGCCCACCGGGGGCAGCTCCCCTAAATACGTGCCCAGATCCTTGGCCCGGTCCGTGGCTGAGTCCGGGACCACGTCCGGGACGTCCCGGTACAGCCCGCGGAAGAAGGGCGAGGAGGACCGTGCGCACTCAACCAGCGCGGCGAGCCGGTCGCGCTGCCGGCGGGCGACCTCATCCTGGTTTGCCCGACCGGCCCGCCAGATGTCCCACGCGATCCCGGTGGTCCGTGTCATCCCGAGAGGAGAGCCGAGCATCACCCATCACCCCTTTCACGGGCAGGCACTCATGGCCTCCGCCGTTCCCCGCTCACTCAGGCCGGCACGCTCGTCCGCCCTTCCACGCCCGCACCCTCTCCCACGCTGGCACGGCGGCGGAGGCTCCCAACAGGGGCTTTAGGCACCGGCGGGACTTGGGCGTATGCCCGGACATCGTCGAATTGCTGGACTCCCGGCCGGAAGCACCACAGACTGTGTACAACAGCTGGCTGGGCGGCGTGGGAATTCCTGCCTCCAGGCCGGCCGGGGACTACCAGCAGCATCGTTTGGGGCTTTGCTTAATTTCTTTTCCACCGCCGTGAAAGGACCTGGTTATGCCGGACTTGTCATTTTTGTATCCGCTCATTTCGATCATCCTGGGGGCGGTCGCCGTCGTCGGCGTCATCTGGGTGGCGACAAAACTGATGTGGAAAGTGGCGGAACCGAACGAGGCCCTCATCATCTCCGGGTTGACGCGCGGCACGCTGGAAACCCGTGAGGGGATGGACTTTAAGATCGTCACCGGCAAGGGGGCCCTCGTGCTGCCGGGCCTGCAGACGGTGCGGCCGCTGTCCCTGACGCTGAACGAAACCGAACTCAAGGTCTCCTGTGTCACCTCTCAGGGCATCCAGGTGATTGTCGACGGCGTGGTCATCTACAAGATCGGCGATGCCCCGCCGTTCATTGCCAACGCCGCGCGCCGGTTCCTGGGCCAGCAGCCCAAGATGGAAAGCCAGGTGTACAACGTCTTCGAAGGCCACCTGCGTTCGATCATCGGCAGCATGACGGTCGAGGAAATCATCCGCGAGCGCGACAAGCTGGCCTCCCAGGTCCGCAGCGCCAGCGGCGTGGAAATGGAGAAGCTGGGCCTCGTCGTCGACTCGCTGCAGATCAAGGACCTCCAGGACCCCACGGGCTACATCCAGAACATCGCCAAGCCGCACATTGCCATGGTCAAAATGGAGGCCCGCATCGCGGAGGCCACCCGGAACCGCGAGGCGGCGGAAAAGGAAGCGGAGGCCGAGGCCTTGATTGCCGATGCCCGGAGCTTGTCCGCCATCCGGCAGTCCGAGGCGCAGGCCAATGCCGAGCGCGCCAAGGCGAACGCGGCCCAGGCCGGGCCACTGGCCGACGCCACGGCGCGCCAGCAGGTGGTGGTCCAGGAAACCGAGGTGGCCAAGCTCGAGGCCGACCGGGAGGAACAAAAACTGCAGACCACCGTCCGCAAGCCCGCCGATGCGAGGGCCTACGCCAAGCGCACCGACGCGGAAGGCCAGAAATCCGCGGACATCAGCGCTGCCGAGGCGCTGGCCCGGCGCACCGAGCTGGAGGCCCAGGCCAACGCCCGGCGGACCGAGGTGCAGGCGCAGGCGAACGCGACGGCGGCAGCAGCAGCGGCCGGGGCCACCAAGGTCACCGGCGAGGCCGAGGCCGCCGCCACGAAGGCCCGCGGCGATGCCGCCGCCTCCGCCATCAAAGCCAAAGCACTGGCAGAGGCAGATGGCATCAAGGCCCGCGCCGAAGCATTGGGCACCAACCAGGACGCCGTCATCTCCCAGCAGCTCGCCGAGAACATGCCGGCGATCGTGGCGGCGGCGGCCGAGCCGTTCGCGCACGTCGGCCAGATGACCGTTCTCAACGGCGGCGAAGGGGTCAACCGGATGATCGGCGGGATTTTGGCACAGGTGGGCGACTACCTCCCGGCGCTCTCCACGGCCCTCAAAAACACCCGGGATGGCGGCAAACGGCCGGCGAAGGCGCCTGAGGCGTAGGGGCGGGAATGCGCGCGGGGAACCGGAGGATCTGATGTACTGGGATTCTGATGTACTGGGGTTCTGATGCATAAGGATGTTGACCGGAGCCTGACCGGAAAGATCGGCCGCGTCACCGGACGGATCGGCCCGGGCACCATCGGCGAGGTCATGCTGCCGGTCCGCGGCGGAACCAGTGCGTTCCACGCGCACCCCTTCGATAAGACCAGCGTTTTCGCCGTGGGCGAGCAGGTCCTGGTCATCTATTTTGAACCGCCGCAGACGGTGTTTGTGGACGAACTTCCGGATGTCCTCAAGGGCGATTGACCCTCTGGACGGTAGGAGGCGACGGGCGTATTCTGAAGTTCCGTAGCCTCTGGAGGTATTTCTGATGGAAGGCAACAAGCGTGCGCGTTGCGGTCCGGTTTCCGGCATCCGTGCCCGCTTCCCGGTCGGCAACTGGCCCGACCCGCTGTAGCTCGACTTTCGTCATGCCATCCGGCACCGCTGCTTCGTAGGGTTTGCGCCGTGGACGCATGGCCGCGTTGAACTGCGCCCACGTGAGGGCGCCCGACTAGTTCCCGGCAACCGTCCGCCTTTCCGCGCGCCCTGTGGCGGGTCCTTCCTGAGTTCGCCCACCTGTTAACCCAGTCTTCCCCTCCCGGCCACGCCTGCTCCCCCGCGCCGCAAACCGCCGCCCGCACCGTGGAGGGGTGAGGATCGCAATCGTCGCCGAATCATTCCTGCCGCTCATGAACGGGGTCACCCACTCCATCCTGCGCGTGCTGGAGCATCTGCAGAAGCGCGGGGACGAGGTGCTGGTGATCGCGCCGTCCACGCAGGACACGGATGTACCGGACGAGGTCTATGGCGCCCACGTCCTCCGGCTCCCCTCGGTCCCGCTGGCCGGCTACGCGAATCTGCGGGTGGCGATGGGCGGTGTGTATCGGGTCAAGCGAATCCTTGCCGACTACGCGCCCGACGTCGTGCACCTCGCGTCCCCGTTCGTGCTCGGCTGGCGGGCAGCGCAGGCCGCCCACCAGCTCGGCATCCCCACGGTCGCCATCTACCAGACCGAGGTCCCCGGCTATGCGGGCCGCTACGGCGTCCCCTTTCTGGAGAACTGGGCCTGGAACCGGGTGGACCAGATCCACCTGCTGGCCTCGCGCACCCTGGTCCCTTCCACGTTCGCGCTCAACCAGCTCCGCGGCCGCGGCATTCCGCGCGTGGACATGTGGCGGCGCGGCGTGGACACGCAGCGGTTCAACCCCGCGAAGCGCGACGCCGGCTGGCGGGCTGCCGTGGCGCCCGGCGGCGAGCGCCTCATCGGCTACGTGGGCCGGCTGGCGGCCGAGAAGCAGGTGGAGGATCTGGCGGTGCTGGCGGATGTTCCCGGGACCCGGCTGGTGATCATCGGCGACGGGCCCCAGCGGGCCGCCCAGGAAGCTGCCCTGCCGCGGGCGGTCTTCACCGGTTTCCTCGGCGGCGACCACCTCGCCCGGGCCGTGGCCTCCTTCGATCTCTTCGTCCATCCCGGCGAGTTCGAGACCTTTTGCCAGACCATCCAGGAGGCCATGGCGTCCGGGGTGCCCGTGGTGGCCACGGGCCGCGGCGGCCCGCTGGACCTCGTGGAGAACTCGCGGACCGGCTGGCTGTACGAGCCCGGCGACCTCGCCGGGTTCCGTGCCCGGGTGATGGACCTGATGGGCGACGACGCCAAGCGCCGAGCGTTCGCCGCGGCCGCGCACGCCTCGGTCCAGGGCCGGACGTGGTCCGTGCTCGGCGCCGAACTCGTTGGCCACTACAGGGCCGTGATCGGCGAGTCCCAGGTGGGCCGCTCCCCCCACGTTGCCCTATCACTTAGGGCTGCCAAACCGCGGTTTTAGGCACCCTAGGTGATAGCGCAACTGGGCGGTAAGTCCTCCGCCACGGGCACGGATCCGGCCCCGCCCACGTGTTGACACCCTCTTGACACCCAAGGGAGGCTTCCGGCGCCTATGATTTCCCGATGGGAGGGTTCTAAATGTCTCGTTGGTGGTCTCAGGTTCGCACGGCGGTAGCCGAGTGACGGCGTCGTCGTACCCGGAGGAAGCCCCCGGCACAGTCCCAACGACAGTCCCCCAGGAAGTATCCGCCGCGGTCCCGGGCTACGGGGACCTGGTGGAATCCAGCCCCGACGCCCTGCTGGTGGTGGCCGAGGACGGGACCATCAGGATGGTCAACACCGCCGCGGAGCGCATGTTCGGGTACSYYCGYGRGGARCTCGTGGGCTCGGACCACCGCATSCTCCTGGCCGAGGGGTTCCGGAACGGSCTSGARCGGCTGTTCTTCAACCTCCGCCGCGGCGCCCACCCCGACGCCGCTGCCGCTGCCGCCGAAACTGACACTGACACTGCCCCCGTGGAGGCTTACGGGGTGCGGCGGGACGGTACGGAGTTCCAGGCCGAGGTGGCCGGATCYATTTTCTTCACCGGTACAGGCGCCCGGGACGGGACTGGTAAAGGGACCGCGAGCATGATCGCCGCGGTCCGGGACACCTCGCACCGGCCGGAGAACGATGACAGCCTCCGCGAGGCCATGTCGCTGCTGAGCGCGACGCTCGAATCCACCGCCGACGGCATCCTGGTGGTCAGCAGCGACGGCGAGATCGCCGGCGTCAACAATCAGTTCGTCACCATGTGGGGCATCCCTCGGGAGATGCTCGCCACCGGGGAGGACGAGGCGGTCATGGCCTTCGTCCTGGACCAGTTGCAGGATCCGGCCCAGTTCGTCGAGAAGGTCGAGGCCCTCTACGCCGACCCCGCGGCGGAAAGCCACGACATCCTGGAATTCCGCGACGGCCGGACTTTTGAACGCTATTCCCGCCCGCAGAAAGTCGCGGACCAGGTGGTCGGACGCGTGTGGAGCTTCCGGGATGTGACCGCGGCCAAGGTGGCCCAGGACCGGATCACCCGGGCCATGGCCGACCTCGCCGCACAGTCCGCGCAGCTGACGGCGCTGGCGTTCCGGGACGGATTGACCGGACTGTCCAACCGCCAGCTGTTCAACGACCGCCTCGCAAGCGCCCTGGCGGACCAGCACGGCGGCGCCGTCGACGTCCTGCTCCTTGACCTGGACGACTTCAAGGAAGTCAACGACATCCTGGGCCACCACGCCGGGGACCAGATGCTCATTGAGGTCGGCCGGCGCCTGCGCGCGTGCGTGCGCCCGAGCGACATCGTGGCCCGGCTGGGCGGCGACGAGTTCGTGGTGCTCCTGCTCGACTCGCTGGAGCCCGAGGCGGTCGCCGCCCGGATCGTCGACTCGCTGCGCGTCCCGGTGTGGATCGACGGCACCATGCTGCGGCCCAGCCTCAGCCTGGGGCTCGCCTCGATCGGCGAGGCCGCCGTGGACGCCTCCGAGCTCCTGCGCCGTGCCGACGTCGCGATGTACGCCGCGAAGACTGCCGGGAAGAACCGGTACATGCGCTTCAAGCCGGAGATGATGAAGGCCCTCGTGGACCGCAACGACCTCGAGGCCGGCCTGCGGCGCGCCGTGGACAGCGGACAGATCGCCGTCCACTACCAGCCGATCGTCTCCGCCGGCAGCGGGACCGTGACAAAGGTCGAGGCCCTGGCCCGCTGGGTGCGCGACGGCGCGCTCGTCCCGCCCAAGCATTTCATTCCGGCGGCGGAACGCAGCGGCCTCATTGTCGAGATCGGCACCGAGGTGCTGCTTCGCGGCTGCACGGAGCTCAAGCCCTGGCTGGACGAGGACTCCACCCGGTCCCTGGCCGTGAACGTCTCCGGTGTCCAGCTGCAGCACGGGGACTTCGCCGAGCTGGTCATGGCCGTGACGGAATCCTGTGGCGTGGACCCGCGCCAGCTGATCCTGGAGGTCACGGAGAGCGTCTTCTTCGAAGACGACTGCCACGTCATCCAGCAGCTCATGACCCTGCGTGCGGCCGGCGCCCAAGTGGCGCTGGACGACTTCGGCACCGGCTTCTCCTCCCTGGGACGCCTGCAGGGCCTGCCCGTGGACACGCTGAAGATCGACCAGTCGTTTGTGTCCATGATCAACACCGGCACCGAGCAGTTGCCCATCCTGAACGCCATGATTGGGATGGCCCACGGACTGGGGCTGACCGTCACCGCGGAGGGCGTGGAAACGGCCGCCCAGGCCCGCTACCTGATGGGTCTGCACTGCGATTCGCTGCAGGGTTTCCTGTTTTCAGGCCCCCAGCCGGAGGCCACGCTCCAGCCCGCGCTGGACCGGGCGGCCCTGGCCATCGCCGCGCTGCGGGGGGATCGGGTGCCCGGCAACCGGTGACCCGCAAAGTTCCGTGGCCGATGTGCTGGACACGGGGCCGAAGGACCCTATGATTCAGTGAAACGCATTGCTCCGGGCCCTCGGCCGGGAACATCATCGCTCTATGAACTTCCGTCGCTTGGGGGCCGGTATCGTCGTGGGAACTGGATTTGGTGAAGACCTGCTGGAGCAGGGTCCTGATGCGTTCCTGCTGCTGACCGCGGACGGGACCATCGCCTTCATGAATTCGGCCGCGGAACGGCTGTTCGGCTACCCCCGCGAGGAACTCCTCGGCGTTCAGCACACCATCCTGCTCTCGGAGGAAGCCCACAGCGGCTTCCTCCGGGTCTTCGGCCGGCTGGGACGCAAAAGCCCGGCCGGAAGCCGCCCGTTCGCGGCCGCCGGACTGCACCGCGACGGTTCGGACCTCGCCCTGGAGATCACGTGCTCGCTGGTGAGCGTCGACGGCGGCACGGCCATGGCGGTAGCCGTCCGCGACGCCGAGCACCGCAACGACCCCGATTCCGGCCGCCGGCTGGCCCTCTCCCTCGTGGACGCCACGCTGGAGTCGACGTCGGACGGTATCGTCGTGCTCTCCAGCGAAGGCCAAATCACCGGGATCAACGACCAGTTTCTGTTGCTGTGGGGCATGCCGCCGGAACTGATCGCGGCCGAGGACCCCGATGCGCTGGCGCGGTTCATCGCGGACCGGCTGGTGGATCCCGACTCCTTCCTGCAAAAGGTTGCAGCGCTCTACGCGGACAACATGATGCAGAGCCACGACATCCTCGAGTTCGCCGACGGCCGCATCGTGGAGCTGTACTCGCGCCCGCAGAAGGTGGCGGACGCGATCGTGGGACGGATCTGGAACTTCCGGGACATCACCTCACGCCGGCGCGCCCAGGACCAGGCCCGCCGCGCCATGGACGAACTGGCCGAGCAGGCGGGCAAGCTCAAGGAGCTCGCGTTTCAGGACCCGCTTACCGGGCTGGCCAACCGGATGCTCTTCAACGAACGGGCCGCCGCGGCACTGCTGACCCCGGAACCGGTGCACGTGTTGCTCCTGGACCTGGACGACTTCAAGGAAGTCAACGACGTCCTGGGCCATCATGCCGGCGACGAGATGCTGGTCGAGATTTCCCGCCGGCTCCAGAACTGTGTGGGTCCACACGGCACCGTCGCCCGGCTGGGCGGGGACGAGTTCGTGGTCCTGCTGGTCGGCTGCCGGGACGCCGACACCGTGGCCCAGCGTGTGGTCAGCACCCTGAACGCCCCGGTCTCCATCGAGGGAACGCTGATGCGGCCGGGCCTGAGCCTGGGCGTGGCCTCGCGCGACGCCGGGACGGAGACGTCGTCGGAGCTGCTCCGGCAGGCGGACTTGGCCATGTACGCGGCCAAGGAGGCCGGGAAGAACTGCTATGTGCACTTCCGGCCCGAGATGCTGGCCGCGCTGCTGGAGCGCACCCAGCTCACGGCCGGGCTGCGGCGGGCGGTGGAACTGGGGCAGATCACCGTGCACTACCAGCCCGTCATCTCCAGTGACAGGCTCGAGGTGGTGCAGTTCGAGGCCCTGGCCCGCTGGGAGTGGGACGGCGAGCTGATTCCGCCGGACGAGTTCATCGAGACCGCCGAACGCAGCGGCCTGATCCGGGAAATCGGGGCCGAGGTGCTCAGGCGCAGCTGCACCGAGCTCGCCCCGTGGCTCGGGGAGGACCCGTTCCGGAGCGTGGCCGTCAACGTCTCCGGCGTGCAGCTGCAGCACCGGGACTTCGCCGAGCGCGTCCTGGACATTGCGGCGTGGAGCGGCGTGGACCCGCGCCAGCTGGTCCTGGAGGTGACCGAGAGCGTGTTCTTCGACGCCCATTCCCACGTGATCGGCCAGCTCGAGACCCTGCGCGAGGCCGGCATCCGGGTGGCCCTGGACGACTTCGGGACCGGCTATTCCTCGCTGGGCCGCCTGCAGGACCTGCCGGTGGATGTGGTGAAAATCGACAAGTCCTTCGTGTCCATGCTGCAGACCGGCGTCGAAAAGCTGCCCATCCTCACCTCCATGATCCACATGGCCCGGAGCCTGGGGCTGAAGGTCACGGCCGAGGGCATCGAGACACCGGCCCAGGCACGCTATCTCATGGACCACGGCTGCGATGCCCTGCAGGGCTTCCTCTTCTCCCGCCCGGAACCCGGGGCGGCCAGGCACCGCGCGGTCCGGAACTCCGCGGCGGCCATCGCCGACCTCGAGGGCGTGCCGCTGCCCGGGTAGCCGGGGCCGTTCGACACATTTGATTGCGGCATGATGGCCATCCCGTCCGGGGAGCCCGCACCGCATATGATTCAGTCAGCGCAGTGCGCCTGCTCTCCGCAAGGTGCCCGCTATCCGTATTCATCGCCGGGGGGCTGTTAGACATCGTGGAAGCTGGTTTCGCACAACAACTGCTGGAGTACAGCCCGGACGCACTTTTGCTGGTCGCCCAGGACGGAGCCATTTCCTTCCTCAATGCGGCCGCGGAACGGCTCTTCGGCTACCCCCGGGCGCAGCTGCTCGGCGCGGACCACAGCATGCTCCTGGCCGAGGCCTCGCGGGAGGAATTCCACGGAGTCCTGGCCGGGCTGGCCAAGGCCGCAAGCCCCGGCTCGCCGTCCGCCGGTTCCCCGTTCGCCGGCTCCCCGTTCGCCGGCTCGGGCCGCCGCGCCGACGGCACGGAACTCCCCGTTGAAATCACCTGCTCGCTGGTCCCCGCCGCGGCCGGAGCGGCCGACGCCGGAACGTCCGTTGCCCTCTCCATCCGCGGCGCCGCAGGGCGGAACCCGGGCGCCGGCAGCGCCGGGCGCACCCTCAGCGGCGACTTTGCCCGCCGTCGTGCTTCCGGTGCAGCGGGAGTTTCTCTTTCCGGAGGTCCAGGGGCAGCCGCTCCTGCGGCGTTTGCCGAGCACGACGACGAACTCAAGGCGGGCTCGCTCCGCGACCCCTTGACGGCGCTGCCCAACGGCCCGCTCTTCAACGAGCGGCTCGCCGCGGCCCTGCGCCGCCCGGATCCGGTGGACATCCTGCTGCTGAACCTCGATGACTTCAAGCACCTCAATGACGTGCTGGGACGCTCCGCGGCCGATGAACTGCTGGTGGAGGTTGCATCCAGGCTGCGCAACTGCGTCCGCCCGCATGACACGGTGGCCCGGCTCGGCGGCGACGAGTTCGCGGTGCTACTCACCGAATGCCTCAACGCGGACGCGGTGGCCAAGCGGATCGCCGAGTCCCTCTACGCCCCCCTGCGCGTCGGCGGCTCCATGGTCCGGCCCGGCGTCAGCATGGGCCTGGCGTCAAAGTCGGGGCAGACGCTGGACGGCGCGGAACTGCTGCGGCAGGCCGACGCCGCCATGACCGCCGCGAAGGCTGCCGGGAAGAACAACTGGATGCGGTTCCGGCCGGAGATGCTGAACACCGCGGCCCACAAGGCCGACGGCGATTCCGGGCTGCGGCGCGCCGTCGAACTGGGCCAGATCTCGGTGCACTACCAGCCCGTGGTCTCTCCCGGCATCGGTTCGGTGGTGCAGTTCGAGGCGTTCGCGCGGTGGGAACGGCACGGGCGGCTGGTGCCGCCGAACCAGTTCCTGCCCGTCGCGGAGCAGAGCGGCCTGATCCGCGAGATCGGCGACGAGGTCCTGCGCCGTGCCTGCGCCGAGATCCGGCCCTGGCTGGCCGGCGATCCTGCCTACAGCGTCGCCGTGAACGTCTCGGGCCTGCAGTTCCAGCACCGGGACTTCGCCGCGGACGTGCTCGCGATTGCCGCGTCCACGGGCGTTGACCCGCGCCAGCTCACGCTTGAGCTGACGGAGAGCGTGTTCTTCGACGCCTCCTCGGACGTGCTGGGCCAGCTGCGGCAGCTGCGCGGCGCCGGCGTCCGGATTGCCATGGACGACTTCGGCACCGGGTATTCCACCCTCGGCCGGCTCCAGGAACTGCCCCTGGACAAGGTCAAGATCGACCGCTCCTTCGTGGCCATGATCAAGACCGGCCAGGAACAGCTCCCGTTCTTCGCCACCATGATCAGCGCAGCGCATGCCCTCGGCCTGAAAGTCACGGCGGAAGGCATCGAGACTCCCGCGCAGGCCAAGTACCTGATGGACCGCGGCTGCGACTCCCTGCAGGGCTACCTGTTCGCCAAGCCGGCCCCCGCCAGCCACCTGGCCGGGACCATGGAGAGTGCCCTGAACGCCCTGGACAAGGTCGACGCCGCGCGGTAGGCGGGGCGGGCCGGCTGACGTTAGGCCTGCCGCTGGCCGTCCGGGCGGGTCGCGTAGACGCCGCCAGACTCCGCCATTGGACGCAACCGGCCGCTAAGCATCATGGCTTAGCGGCCGTTCGCGTCACTTCGTTGGATGGYCCGGGCCTGCCCCAGGAGTCAGAGTCCCGGCAGGCTCCCTGCCCTAGCGCTTTTCGCAGGCGATGCCGTCGTTGTCGCGGTCGAGGTCGTACTGGCGGAAACCGCCGTCGTTAAGGCTGTACAGGGTGTTGTCGACGCGGAACGTGGTGACCGGCTTTCCGCTGGTCTTGTCGCGGGCGCCCTTCTTGCCGACGCCGTGCGGGTAGACCTTGTTCAGCTCCGTGCAGTTCTTGTACGACTTCGGCGCGGGCGCGGCGGATGCCGGCACGGCCGTAGCGCTCAGGACGACGGCGGATGCCGCCAGGGACGCGATAAGCAATTTCTTCAGGCGCACGTTTAAGAGCACTCCCCCAGGTAGAAGCCCTCGGCCGCGGATCGGCGAGGGGCAGGAAAATGCTAACCCACGAATTCGGCGTTTCCGGTCAGGCTCAAGCGCCGTGATCCGAGCCCTGGTCCAGCTTGTCGAGGTCCTGGGCCACCATCGCCTCGCTGCGCTGCCACAGGGCCTTGGCCAGGCCCGCGTCGTAGGCCTGCCTGTTGGCCTTGGAGAGCGTCCGCTTGGCGTAGTAAGCGCCGGAGATCCAGTCGTGGCCCGGGGTGGCGTTGGCGAGCCACACAAGGGTGTCCGCGCCCTGGTCAGGGGTCAGCATGAAGCGCTTGAGGAAGGACTTGTAGGCCAGGCGCATGGGGCTCGTGGAGTCGGCAGCGAAGTTGGTGGCCACGCCGCCGGGGTGGAACGCCGCCGTCGAGATCCCCTCGGTGTTGTAGCGGTTGTGGAGTTCGGCGGTGAAGAGGATGTTGGCGAGTTTGGCGTTGCCGTAGGCGCGGTTGGTGGAGTAGCTCTTGGCCGCGTCGAGGTCGTCGATGTCGAACTTGGCGAAGAGCGAATTCGCGACGCTCGAGGTGTTGATGACGGTGGCCTGGCTGGCGGTCAGCACCTCGATCAGCTCGGTGGTGAGGAGGAACGGGGCCAAGTGGTTCACTTGGAAGGTTTTCTCGTGGCCGTCCACGGTGAGCTCACGAGGCCCCATGATGCCGCCGGCGTTGTTCGCCAGAACGTCGATCCGCGGGTACTTTTCCTTCAGCTGCGTGGCCAGGGTCCGCACCTGGGCAAGGTCGGCGAAGTCGCTGACAAAGAATTCCGCGCCGATTTCGTTCGCGATCGCTTCGGTCTTTTGCGCGGAACGCCCGACGACGACCACACGTTCCCCCTGCCGGGCGAAGGTCCGCGCGGCGGACGCGCCGATGCCGTCGCTGGCTCCGGTGATGACGATAGTGCGCTCGGGCATTGAGGTGTCCTTAGAACGAAGCGATGGGCTGGTCTTTGGGAATCCAGCCCCGTCGAATTCTAACGAGTGCAACTGAGAGTTCGTTCCGCCGGAGCCGGGAGCTTTCCGAGACTCTGCTGGGAATCCCCCGCAGTGCCTAGATGCGCAGCGGCGACCGGAAACTCAGGGCCGTGCCGGCGTTCTGCAACTTCAGGCCGATGGCCAGCATTTCTTCGGTGGTCCGGAGCAGCGAGTAGTGGCTGTAGTTGCCCTGGATAACGGTGCCCGGGACCACGGATGGTGCCACCACGAAATTGGGTACCGGAGTATCTTCGTCAAAGAGCACGAATATCGCCGTGCGTCCCGCCCGGTAGCTTTGGCTGTTCAAGATGACCGGCAGCCATTGCGAGAGCCAGGTGTCGCCCGTCGCGACGCTGCAGTCATGCATGTCATTGCAAACGTTCGGCACCACCACGGAGAAATTCGGCAGAGTGTTGTTGGCGAGGTCGCCCGCCAGCTGCCCGGCGCTCACGGTGCCCAGGGGCACATTGTTGACCGCGCATGCCGCTCTGTCCCCCGTCCCTTGGTAGTAGATTTCGGGGTTGTGCCGCTCGGCATACAGCCCGGACGCGCTCAGCCGGCAATTCGACGGCATGTCCTCCATATAGCTCTTGTAGGACTGGGCGGACGTGCGCACCTGCCGGAAGATATTGTCGGCCGTGATGGGCGGCAGGCCGCTCGGGCTCGAATCGGACGTGACGCCCTGTGTGCTGCCGGAGGTCATGGCCAGATAGCTCGGCAATGAGGGCAGTCCCAGGCCGGCGTCAGCCCAGGTGGAAACCGAGGCGCACTGGTTCGCCTTCGTACTCATGTACGGCGCGCTGGCGTTCCCGATGACCTGTGAATAGGTCTTGTTCTCAAAAAGCACCCACATGACGTGGTCGTACTTTGCCGGAGGGGCGGTCGCCGTGCCACACGGGTTGTCGCCGGGGGGCGGAGGCGGCGGCGGCGGCGGCGGAGGAGGGGGCGGCGGCGTCGCGTTCGTGGTGACAGTCAATCGAGGCCGTTGCGTGGTGACGGAAGTTTCCTTGGAACTGTAAATGACGCCGTCAGAGGATGTGTTGCTGATGCGGAACGAATACGTCCCGTCACCCTTAATCGCGCCGAAGAGATCAAACTCCACAAAGGTGTTGTCGGCAACAGCGCCGCGCGAAGCCACAATCGGCGTTTCCGCAACGGGCGCGTTGTTGAAGGTGATCGTGTTCTCACTCCAGGAGTTGTTGAGGACCCGTCGGACTTGGCCGCCCGAGTTGGATGGATCCGTAGCGAACAGCCGGAGCTTGGCGCCGGTCACGGTACTGCCGGCGGTGCCGGTGACCGTGAGCTTGAGGAAGATCATTTCGACCGGCGAATTATCAGCCTTGAGGCCCGTCGCCGTGCGGAAATTGATAGTGGGACTGTCACGCTTCACGACGGCATCGGCCGTGGTAGAAAAGGTCAAAGTGGCGGCTTCTGCGGGGCCGGCAATAAGGGAAATTGTGGCAGCCACCAGGAAGACAACTGACGCCAGGGAAATCCCTCGGCGCCCCACAAAGGACCGGGCAAACCGATGCCCCTTAGTTGCCTTCTTGCCCAAGGCGAATCCAGGATCTACGCGCATCGCGGGACTCCTATAAGGTCCGGTCGACGCACCCTGCGCCTTAGTGGTCCGTAGGAATTCAAACCCTAGCCGGTCAAATCCTGCCCCTCAATGCGCATGACCAAAATAGCCGGCGGTTTAAAGGTATTCCCAAGGTCTCCATCGATTAAGGAAATGCCCAAGGTTTTTCCATGGTTCTTACGCATGGCCAGAACTGCCCGCCTGTTTCATCAGGGCTTTTGGGCCGTTAAATGCGGGAGGACCCCCACCTKGTGGTGGGGGTCCTCGACCGTTAATGGTGTTCCGGCGGTGACCTACTCTCCCACACCCTCCCGGGTGCAGTACCATCGGCGCTGTGGGTCTTAGCTTCCGGGTTCGGGATGGGACCGGGCGTTTCCCCCACGCTATGACCGCCGTAAC
>NZ_JBFTNJ010000017.1:0-57119 GCF_056397425.1 Arthrobacter sp. 05N33_2 | reverse complement strand
GGGTCTGCTCGAGGCCCGCCTGTCCGGTGCTGCCGTCCTTGAGGAAACCCACAATTCCGCCGGCCACGGAGCCGTTGGGGTAGACCCGCTTGCTGGTGCCTTCGGTGACGATGCCGGGAATCTGCAGCTTGGAGACCTTGTCCTCGACGTCCGGTTTCAGGTCCTTAGCCACGATGTAGTAGCGCTGGGTTCCGGTCAGGGCATCGCGGAGGGTGCCGCGGTCCATGCCGAGCACGGCGGCGAGTTCGGAGATGCCCTGGTCCCGGGTGACCTTGACGAGCTCGTCCTTGCCGTTGATGGTCTCGAACCGGCGGAAGGTTTCGGTCTTGGTGTTGACTGTCTGGTCCACAACGACGTTGTAGCGGATGACGCTGCTGGCCAGGACCGCGCCGGAGGAATCGAGGATGCTGCCGCGCTCCGCGGGCAGCACGGTGGGCGTGAGCCTGTTGTTGAGGGCGGCCTCAGCCAGTCCCCCGATGTCCAGGCCCTGGACCATGAACAGCTTGCCGCCGACCACCAGCAGGAGCGCCAGCATGATGCCAAGCCCCACGCGGAGCCGCCGGGTGGGGTTTGGGGCTTTCGCCTTGCTTGCCCTGCCGGAGTTCTTCGCCACGGTGAGTCCTTGCTGCTTGCCTTGCTGGTGGTCAGTGAACGTTACTGCCCCGGCGTCTTCTGTGCGGGGGCGGGAACCGAGCCGCCGTGGAGTTCCACGGCGGGGGCGGCGGGTTTCGGTGCGGGTGCGGGCTTCACAGCTGCCGGCGCCTTGTCTGTGTCAGCCGGTTTGGTGTCGGCCGGCCTGGTGTCCGCCGCCTTGCGCTGGGCGAGAGGCTCGTTCTCCGTGGCCGGCGGGACAACCGTGAGCTGCCCGGCGACGGCCGGTGCGGCGATGACGGCGCCCGGGGCATCACCCTTGACGGCCGGCTTGGCCTTGCCGGTGACATTGAGGGTGGAGAGGTCGATCTGGCCCTTGGCGACCGAAGCCACCATGCCCAGCTCCGTGGCCTTGGCCGCCAGGTTCTGCGGGGCGTCGAAGTTCTGCACCTGCTGGGTGAGGTCCTGGTTCTGCTTGGTCAGTGTGGTCTGTTCACTGCGGAGCTGGACCAGCTGGTACTGGGCGGAGGAGACGGAGATGTTCAGGACCAGCACGGCCATAAGGGCAATCGCCAGGAGCCCGAAGCAGAGCACCACGAACGGTGCGCGGCGCTTGCGCGGCACGGAGCGGACCACCGACAGCGGGGTGCGTGCCTTGCGGGGCTGGTCAAGGCCGGGGCGGAGGCCGGGCAGGGCACGGGCAGTGGCGCCCTGGGCAACGGGGTAGCTGTTGACGGCGGCGGTGCTCATGCGGCTCTCCTGGCTTTGATGCGTTCGACGGCGCGCAGCCGGGCGGAAGCTGCGCGGGGGTTTTCGGCGATTTCAGCGGCGGTGGGTACCTCGGTGCCCTTTGTCAGGGTTTTGAGTTCGGCTTTGTGCTCTTCGAGCTCGACCGGGAAGCCGAGCGGCGCCGAGGACTTCGATCCGGCCTGGAAGAAGCCCTTGACGATCTTGTCTTCCAGGGAGTGGTAGGACATGACCACCACACGGCCGCCGAGGGCGATGGCCTCGATCGCTGCCGGGATGGCGCGCTCGAGGACGTCCAGTTCCTCGTTGACCTCGATCCGGAGCGCCTGGAAAGTGCGCTTCGCGGGGTGGCCGCCGGATTTGGCGGCACCGGCGGGCACCACGGCCCGGATCTGGTCGACCAGTTCGCCGGTGGTGGTGAAGGGCTTTTCGGCGCGCGCGGCCACGATCCTGTTCGCGATGCGGCCGGCGAACTTCTCTTCGCCCCACTTCCGGATGATCCGGACGAGTTCTTCTTCGCTGTAGTTATTGACGACGTCGGCGGCCGTCTGGCCCCGGCTGGTGTCCATCCGCATGTCCAGGGGCGCATCGAAGGAGTAGGCGAAGCCGCGTTCCCGCTCGTCCAGCTGGAGGGACGATACGCCGAGGTCCATGAGCACTCCGTGGACTTCGGTGAAGCCCAGGTCTTCGAGGACGTCCGGGATTTCGTCGTAGACGGCGTGAACGAGGTCGGTCCGGTTCTCGAAGGGCGCCAGCCTGGACCCCGCCAGTGCCAGGGCTTCCTCGTCGCGGTCGATGCCGATCAGGTGAAGGTCCGGGAAGCGCTGCAGGAGGGCCTCCGAGTGTCCGCCCATGCCGAGCGTGGCGTCGATCACCACGGGGGTCTCGCCGCGGCTCCGTGCGGCCTCGATGCCGGGGGCCAACAAATTGATGCACCGGTCCTTGAGGACCGGTACATGGCGTTCGGACGTCGGCTTCGCCTGGTCGGGATCCGTCATGCCTTCGTCCTTTCGTTGGCCTTGTTTGTTTTGAGCTTTGCTAGTTGCGCTTTGCTAGTTGCTTGGTACTGCTCTTACGCAACGTTCCTTGGTCCAGATCCCCATCCGCGCCTATCCTGCGCCGGCCTGGCTCCGGGGAAGTGAGCCAGGACAACAACCGGATGGGCGGCTGGAGATCTCGATCAAGGAACGTTGTTTGCTGGTGGATCAGTGGGGGTTCAGAGAATCCCCGGGATGGCGTCGTCTGTTTCCGAGAAGGCGGTTTCCTTTTCGGCCAGGTACTCATTCCAGGCTTGGGCGTCCCAGATCTCTGCCCGGGATCCTGCGCCAATGACGGCGAGTTCCCGGCCAAGACCTGCATACTCCCGGAGCGCCGGCGGAATCGTCACGCGCCCCTGCTTGTCAGGTACCTCGTCCGAGGCTCCAGAGAGGAAAACACGGATGTAGTCACGTGCCTGCTTGGAGGAAATTGGAGCCTCCCGCATCTGCTCGTGAACCCGGCCGAATTCCGCCTCACTGAAGACGTAGATGCAACGCTCCTGGCCCCTTGTGAGAACCAGCCCGCTGGCAAGTTCCTCTCGGAACTTCGCGGGGAGGATAATTCGACCTTTTTCATCCAGACGCGGCGAATGTGTGCCGAGAAACACGGCCCACCGCCTGTCTGTTTTAGGAAGTCCAACGTCCCCTGTGCTGCCACTACCCTCTTACGTCCTCCACATTACTCCACATCGCTCCACAGTCAACGACACGCCCGGGATGTTTAGACAATTCTGCGGATGTTTATCCCCCTTCTTCCCAGCATTTGCAGGCAATCGGGACTGGTGGGGGAAAGTGGAGCGATTTTTGCCTGCTTCCCTCCCGCCCCGCACCGATTGACGGGGCGTACCGGCGCGGGAGCGAATAATTCGGTGCGGTTGTCCCTTTTGCGGCGCCATCGAAGCCAAATTCCGGCAACGCTGCAGCAAGGGCGCCGGAAATAACCGCGTTAAATGGCGAAAGACCCGCCGAAGCGGGTCTCGCGCCGCTCCCCGGCGGACCGGTGGCGGGAAGTGGAGGACTTTACGGGGCCGTCACTGAGCGGTTTAGGACTCGCCCCCGTGCCGTTCGTCCCAGCGCTGCTCGAGGTTGCTCATGAACGAACTCCTGGGCTTGCCCTGCTTGCGTCCGCCGGCTGCCCTGGCCTTGCCGACCGCAGAACTGCGCATCGTGGCGAAATAGACGCCGGCGCCCATCACAACAAAGCCGAGGACCCCGACAAAGATGTTCTGCATCGACACCCCGACCAATAACAGCAGCACGCCCGCGAGAGTCGCGAGCACGCCGATGACAAGGTGGCGGGTGGACCATGAGCGTCCGGGGACCGATCCCATTGAGCTTGCAAACTTTGGGTCGTCCTCATGCAGCTGCTTCTCAAGTTGCTCCAGCAACTTCTGTTCGTGTTCCGAGAGCGGCATCACGACCTCCTCAAGTCTGCCAACGTCCGGGCATGACGTGGCCATTGCCCTAATTCCCTAACGCCCGGGATTCCGAAGTGGTTCCCCCGTCACCGCCATTGGTGAAAAGGGGGTCAAATCAGCTCTCCCGCGCCGGTCTTAGCTGGCCAGGTCGCCCTAACGGTCGATCCAGTAGTCCTAAACCTAGGTATTAATAAGGATAGATTGTTGCGGCCTGTTCTGAAAGACAGTCTTAAGGCCCTTTCGCCGCCGGAACCCTTGGGAACGGGCGGCCCGACGGGGTTCCGGCCGGGTTCACTCAAGGGCGCCCCCGGAATCCAGGAGCCGGGCCGGAAGGACGGACTTGTTGCCGAACTTCCGGGTGACAGCATCGAGGGCTTGTTCGGCGGCCCGCCAGTTGTCGTCCCGGCGGTCAAGACTGAGCTGAAGCGGGGCATCGGCGGCCTCTTCCAGCTGCTCGGCGCGGATGCCGACCAGCCGGACCGTCATGGGCCGCTGACCCACAGATTCCAGGAGCTGCACTGCCACCGCGTACAGGAGTTGGGCGCTGTCGATCGGTGTGCTCACGGTGCGGCTGCGGGTAATAGTGGAAAAGTCGGCGTAGCGYAGCTTGAGCGCCACGGTGCGGGCGTGCATGCCGGCACTGCGGAGGCGCTCCGCCGYCCGGTGCGAAAGGCGCAGCAGCTCCCTGTGAAGCAGCGCGTCATCCGCGGTGTCAGTGGCGAACGTCTCCTCGGCACCAATGCTCTTTTCCAGGCGGACCGGCGTCACGGGCCGCGGATCGATGCCCCAGGCGAGCCGGTAGACATGCTCCCCCGATGCGCCCAGCAGCTTGCGCAGCGAGGGCAGCGGCGACGCTGCGACGTCCGCCACCGTCCTGATGCCCCGTCGGGCCAGCACCTCCACGGTCTTGCCGCCGACTCCCCAGAGCGCACTGACGGGAAGGCTGTGCAGGTAGGGGACGGTTTCCTCCGGCCGGATCAGCAGCAGCCCGTCCGGTTTGCAGCGGGTGGACGCGATCTTGGCCACAAACTTGCTGGCGGCGATGCCCACTGATGCCGTAATGCCCAGCTCCCGGAACACACGGGCCCGGATGAGTTCGCCAATCTCCCGTGGCGGCCCGAGCCTCCGGATGGCTCCCCCGACGTCCAGGAACGCCTCATCCACGCTGAGCGGCTCGACGAGGTCGGTGATGGAACCAAAGATTGCCATGATCTGGCCGGACACTTCGTAGTACAGCTTGTGGCGGGGCTCGATGATGACAGCCGAGGGGCACATGCGCGCCGCCACCACCATGGGCATCGCCGATCTGACGCCGAAGGCGCGGGCCTCATAGGACGCGGAGAGCACCACGGAGCGGTCCGCCGGGTAGCCCACAATCACGGGCTTTCCCTTCAGCTCGGGCCGGCTGCGCAACTCCACGGAGACAAAGAAGGCGTCCATGTCCACGTGCATGATGCTGCTGCGCCGCAGTTCCAGCAGTGAGTCCCCGCCCAGGCTGCCGGCAGGCTGGATCTGGGGCTGCGCATTCGAGGGCCCGTTGGGGTGCATATTCCTCTGCGCTCCCTGCTGATTCTCTGCGTCCGGCCCCACGTCTTCAATCCTATGCCCGGGGACTGACTAAACTGGAGGCTGATTCCGCTTCAACCCCAGGAGGAAAGTCCCTGTGAAGGTATTTGGACAGCGCAAACGTGCCGCAGCCGCCATCGCGGCGGCTGGCGCGCTATTGGCCTTGGCCGCATGCACGCCTGCCGGCACCGGGAGCCCGGCGGCGTCGCCGGCGTCGACCCCGGACGCCTCTGCGCAGTCCTCCACCACGGCTCCCCCCAGCCCTTCCGCGGAGCCCGGCACGTCAGCCACGGTCGGCGCCCTCGTACCCGGCTTCCCGCAGAAACTCCTGCCGCTGATGCCAGGAGCCCAGGTCGTCTCCAGCAGCTTCGACAAAACCACGGTGCCGGCAACCGCGGCACTGGTCGGCAGCATCACCGCCCCGGCCGCCGATGTCCTGGCTTTCTACGCCAAGGGGCTGCAGGCGCAGGGATTCAAGCCCGTACCCGGGGAAACCGTCGGTGCCCTGCCTTCCAAGGACTTCCTGCGCGGGGACAACGAAACCGTGAACATCTCCGTCATGCAGACAACAGGGGTGTCCACGTTCACGATCGGTGCGAACGTCGCTGCCGAGTCCGTCAAGTGAGTCTCGCCGAACAGCTGCGGCTCGAGCAGGCGGATTACGTGGCCGCCGTCACCGGCAAGCTCACCGAGTTCCTGACCAGCCGACAGGCCATCATGGCCTCGATCTCCCAGGACATCGATCCGCTCATGGGCTCGATCTCAAACCTGGTCACGGGCGGAAAGCGCCTGCGGGCGCTCATGTGCTACTGGGGGTGGCGCGGCGCCGGCGGAGAAGCCGGCGCCGCCGAGGTGGTCACCGCCGGCTCGGCCCTGGAGCTGTTCCAGGCCGCGGCCCTGATCCACGATGACATCATTGACCGCTCGGACACCCGCCGGGGCGGACCCAGCGTCCACCGCAGGTTCATTGAACTGCACGAGGCCCAGGGCTGGGCGCTGGACAGCGAGCGGTTCGGCCACGCGGCAGCGATCCTGACCGGGGATCTCTGCCTGTCCTTCAGCGAGGAATCGTTCACGGAGATCGGACACCGTGCCGCCTCCGGCAGCCCGGCACGGCTGATCTTCAACCTCATGCGTGCAGAAGTCATGGCCGGGCAGTACCTCGACATCCTGGAAGAGGTCGCCGGGCCCCGGCGGGACCGCGCCGGGGCCGTCAGCCGGGCCCAGTCCATCATCCGGTTCAAGTCGGCCAAATACTCCACCGAACACCCGCTCGCCCTCGGCGGCGCCCTGGCCGGCGCCGGCGACGAGCTGCTGCGCGGCTATTCCGCGTTCGCGCTGCCGCTCGGTGAGGCGTTCCAACTGCGGGACGATGTCCTTGGCGTCTTCGGTGACCCCGTCACCACCGGCAAACCTGCCGGGGACGATCTCCGTGAGGGCAAGCGCACGGTCCTGGTGGCCTTCGCCCTGGACCAGGCCTCCGCGGCCGAATCAGAGTTCATCGACGCCAAGCTGGGCAGCCCCGATCTCGGCGATGCGGACATCGAGGAGATCCGGCGGATCATCGTGGACTGCGGCGCACTCCAGGCCACGGAAGTGCTCATCGAGGAGTTCGGCAAGGCCGCCTTCGCCGCCCTGGACCTGCTGCCGCTTCAGGAGCTGCCCAAAACCGCGCTCCGCAGGCTGGCAGAAGCCACGGTGAGCCGCGCCGCTTAACCCGGCCCTCACGGCAGCAATGCCTTTTTAAACGGTGCCTGGAAACGCGGCGGGCCGTGCACGGCGCTTGCGCTGTGCACGGCCCGTCATGGCACGTCCGGGGGATGCTGCCGGCGCAGTTGCTGCCGGTCTGCTTTTACCAGGCCAGTGATTGCGCCCTGCGGCGAATTTCGGTCTTGCGCCCTTCCCGCAGGGCGTCAATGGGCCGGCCGCGGAGGGAATCGTCCGGCGTAAAGAGCCAGTTGATCAGTTCCTCATCCGAGTATCCGGCGTCTGAGAGAACAACAATGGTGCCTTTCAGGCTCTCCACCGCATGCCCRTCCTGGATGAAAGCCGCAGGCACGGACCGGATGCGCCGGTCGCCGATTCTCACGGCCGCCAGCGCACGCTCGTCCAGCAATGCATGGACCTTGGTGATAGATACGTTCAGAAGCTGTGCGACATCGGGCAGGGGCAGCCATTCGCCCACGAGGCTTTCTACATTACTCACGCATAAAGATTGCCACGGCCGGTGCCCCGCCGCCTAGTCGGCATCCGCAGAATTCACGCTGCGGCCATGGCCGGTCCCGCCGCGCCGGAATGCCGCCCGGCTTCACCGGGGGACTCCCCTGGAACGACTTTCGGGCGACACTCCACCGGAAACGGGTTTGCGGAATGTCAAACGGTTCTTGTGCTAATTGCCAATTCATGAGAGATTCACATAGATCACATTTGTAACAGAAATAACTTTTGTCACACTGGTAACACCAGTTCTACCGGCCTGACCGCAGCGTTGCCGCTGAGAAGAGGATCTTTCCAATGACAACCTCACGTTCGCCACAGCTCCGTCCGGGGCGCAGCCTGCCGCTCATCGCGGCGACGACGGCGGCGCTTCCCGCCGTCGTGCTTTCCTCCCTGGCGATCGCCCAGCCTGCCGCAGCCGAATCGCGGGTGCGCTCGGTCCCGGCAACGCTCGCGGCCGCCATGCGTGCCCAGGCGAAGGCTGACGCGGCGACATCCCTGAAGGCGGCAGTGATCCCGGCCGCCTCCGTCCCGGTGACGCTGCCGAGCGCCTTGCGGCCCGCGCAGACGGCCGCTCCGGCCGTCTACACGATCGCCCGCGGCGACACCATCAGTGCCATTGCCGGCCGCTACGGCCTGGACACGTTTGCCGTGCTCAAGCTGAACAACCTGCAGGCGAACACCATCATCTACCCGGGGCAGAAGATCAAGCTCACGGGCTCGACGCCGGCGCCGGCAGCGCCCAAACCGTCCGCACCGGCGAAATCGGCGCCGACAACGCCCGCCTCGGGCGGCGGCAGCGTGTACGTCGTCAAGTCCGGCGACACCCTGAGCGCCATCGCCACCCGCCACGGCGTTGGCCTTTCCGAGATCTTCAAGTGGAACGGGCTCGGCATGAGCTCCGTGATCTATCCCGGCCAGAAGGTCAAGGTCGGCGGCGGTTCCAGCACGCCGGCCCCCTCCGCACCCGTGACGGCCGCCGCACCCAAGCCGTCGGCGCCCGCGCCCGCCAGTTCCGGCTCCTACACCATCAAGGCCGGCGACACCCTCTCCGGCATCGCGGCCCGCAACGGTGTCAGGCTCTCGGACGTCCTGTCGGCCAACCGGCTGACAATGTCGAGCATCATCTACCCCGGCCAGAAGCTCGTCATCCCCGGCGCGTCGACCATCGCACCGGCATCGAGCACGCCTGCCACCACCACGCCCCTCGTGCCCAGCACGTTCCTCGGGTTCAGCTACCCGGCCGCGGTGGTCAGCTCGGCCAACCAGAACAAGGCGCTGCTCAATGCCTCTCCGGTGCCCACCCGCCAGCAGATGAAGTCGATCGTGGCGGACACGGCCCGGCGCATGGGCGTGGACGCCAGCCTTGCACTGGCTTTTGCCTTCCAGGAATCCGGCTTCGACCAGCGTGCGGTGTCACCGGCCAATGCGATCGGCACCATGCAGGTCATCCCATCCTCCGGCGAATGGGCCTCCGATCTGGTGGGCCGCCAGCTGAACCTGCTCGATCCCTACGACAACGCCACGGCAGGCATCGCGATCATCCGCCAGTTGGTCCGCACGAGCCCGGATGTGGACACCGCAATCGCCGGCTACTACCAGGGCCAGTACTCGGTGAGCCAGAACGGCATGTTCGAGGACACCAAGGGCTACGTCGCCGCCATCAAGGCCAACCGGCAGCTGTTCGGCTAAACCCGGCCGCTCGGCCAACTACAGACTCCAGCACAGGCTCCCTTTCGGCGGAGCGTGACGCTACGGGCCCGGATCGCATGTTGATTCGGGCCCGTTTCTGTCCAGCGACTACGATTGTAAGGTGCAGGAATACGTGTCGGATGCTCTCGTAGGGAACCTGGTGGACAACCGCTACCAGGTTCAATCCAGGCTTGCCCGCGGCGGGATGTCCACCGTGTACCTCGCCACGGACCAGCGCCTTGAGCGTGATGTCGCGCTGAAGGTGCTCCATCCCCACCTGGCCGACGACCCGCAGTTCCTCGATCGGCTGGGCCGCGAAGCCAAGGCTGCCGCCCGGCTCTCCCACCCACACGTCGTGGGCGTCCTGGACCAGGGCGAGGACGGCCGGCTCGCCTATCTGGTCATGGAATTCATCAAGGGCCACACGCTGCGGGATGTCCTCAATGACAAGGGCGCCCTGTCGCCGCGGCTGGCCCTGGCGCTGATCGATCCGGTCGTCGAAGGCCTCGGCGCCGCGCACGCCGCCGGAATGATCCACCGGGACATCAAGCCCGAAAACGTCCTGATCGCCGACGACGGGCGGATCAAGCTCGGCGACTTCGGCCTGGCACGCGCTATCTCGACGTCCACCAGCACGGGCGCCCTGATCGGGACCGTCGCCTACATCTCCCCCGAACTTGTCCTGGGCAAACAGGCAGATGCCCGCAGCGACATCTATTCCGTCGGGATCATGCTCTACGAAATGATCACGGGCCGGCAGCCGTTCGAAGGCGACGTGCCCATCCAGGTCGCCTACCAGCACGTCAATTCCACCGTCGCAGCGCCCTCGCTGGAGGTGCCCGGGCTGGCCGCGGAGATCGACGAACTCGTCCAGTGGTGCACGGACCGGGACCCGGACAAGCGCCCCGTCGACGGCAGCGCCCTGTTGTCCGAGCTCCGGCACATCAGGACCAACCTCAGCGACGCCGAACTCGACCTCCAGCCGCCGGCGGCTCGCAGCACCCTGCCGGCCGTGGCAGYACCGCCAACCCGGCCGCCAGGCGGTACCGGTCCGGCGTCGGACGCGCAGGAAACGGCCCACGTGCTTCCGCCCACCGGAATGCCCACGGAATTGCAGACTGAGGTATACGGCAGCCTCGCCCGGCCCACCGAGATGATTTCCCGCACCAGCGGCAACCCGACCACCGTGATGTCCGGTGCCCCGCGACGTCCGGCCTACGGACCGTTGTCCACCCCGGACGAGGCGGCCTACGACGGCGCCGGGTATGACGGCCCGGCGGAGGGCGCGGTTGCCCCCAGCAAACGCGCCCAGCGCAAACTGGACCGGGACGAGGAGAAGGCGCGCCAGCGAGCCGCCGCCACGCCCACCAGGACCCTGCACGAGGGCAACCCCCGGCGCCGCGGCTTGCTGTGGATCGTCCTGCTCGTCGTCGCGGCGCTGCTCGCCGCCGTCGCCGGCTGGTTCTTCGGCATGGGTCCGGGGTCGCCGGGAACGATTCCCCCGGTGGCGAACAAGACAGTTGCCGAGGCCCAGGACCTGCTCCGCACCGCCGGCTTCCAATCCACCGTGAAGGATGTCTTCGACGACGACGTCTCGCCCGGGCTCGTGGTCGGCTCGGAGCCGACCGCCGGGGAGGTCATCCGCAAGTTCCAGCCCGTGTCGCTGGCCGTGTCCAAGGGCCCGGAGCTGTTCCCGCTGCCGGAACTGGCCGGCAAGAGCCTGGACGAGGCCAAGACCACGCTCAACGGCGCCCAGATGGCTTTGGGCCCGATTACCGAGACCTTCGACGAGAAGGCGCCTGCCGGAACCGTCCTTGCCCAGGCTCCGCGCAGCGGCAACCCGGTCAGGCACGGGACGCCCGTGGGCCTGACTGTCTCGAAGGGCCCGCAGCCCATCCCGGTCCCGGATGTCCGCGGGCAGGCGCAGGACGCCGCTGTTAAGGCCCTGGAAGCCGCCGGCCTGAAGGCCGTGGTGGCCCCGGAAGCAGTCAACGACAGGAATGTCCCCGAGGGCGCGGTGCTGGCGCAGGACCCGGCCTCCGGCAACCTGACCAAGGGCGGCACCGTCACCTTGACCATCTCGAAGGGCCCGAAGCTCGTCGAGGTCCCCAGCTTCATCGGCAAGCAGGCCTCGGAGGCCCAGGAAGCCCTTGAGAAACTCGGCTTCAAAGTCCAGGTCGATAACATCCTCGGCGGTTTCTTCGGCACGGTCCGGGACCAGAATCCGGTGGACACGAAGGCCCCGGAAGGCTCGACCGTCACGCTCACCGTCGTCTGACCGGCACCCCGCTCCGGCCTCTGCCATTACACAAGAAAGCTCCGCCCGGCTGCTGTAGCCGGGCGGAGCTTTTTCTCAGAATGCGTTCTGTGGGAAACGTTCTGCCGGAATGCGTTCTGCCAGACGCATTCTGCCGATCGGTGCGTCAGCGCTTGGAGAGCGCTCCGGCCACCAGGAACGCCATCTCGAGCGACTGCATGTGGTTCAGGCGCGGATCGCAGACCGACTCGTAGYGGTCCAGGAAGGCTTCCTGGTCGATCGGGTCGGCTCCGCCGAGGCACTCGGCGACGTCGTCCCCCGTCATCTCCACGTGCAGGCCGCCGGGAACGGTGCCGAGCGCGTGGTGGACTTCGAAGAATCCGCGCACTTCGTCAATGACGTCGTCGAAATTGCGGGTCTTGTAGCCGTTGGGCGAGGTGACCGTGTTCCCGTGCATGGGGTCGGTGACCCAAAGGACCTGGGCCCCGGAGGCGGTGACGCGCTCGACGATCGCCGGCAGCTTCTCGCGGATGTTGCCCGCACCCATGCGGGTGATGAAGGTGAGCCGGCCGGGCTCCCGGTTCGGATCCAGCTTGTCGATCAGGCGCAGGGCGTCGTCGCCGCTGGTCGACGGGCCGAGCTTGACGCCGATCGGGTTGCGGACGCGGGAGAGGAAGTCAACGTGTGCGTGGTCCAGCTCGCGGGTCCGCTCCCCGATCCAGAGGAAGTGCGCGGAGGTGTCGTAGGGCAGCCCCGTGCGCGAGTCGATGCGGGTCAGGGCGCGCTCGTAGTCCAGCAGCAGGGCCTCGTGGCTCGCGTAGAATTCCACCCGCTTCAGGGCCTCGAAGTCGGCACCGCAGGAGGCCATGAACTTGATGGCGCGGTCGATGTCCCGGGCCAGGGACTCGTAGCGGGCGTGGGCCGGGTTCTCGGTGAAGCCCTTGTTCCACTGGTGCACCAGGCGCAGGTCCGCGAAACCGCCCTGGGTGAAGGCGCGGATCAGGTTCAGCGTCGAAGCGGAGGTGTGGTAGGCCTTGAGCATCCGGCCGGCGTCGTGGGCGCGGGACTCGGGCGTGAAATCGTAGCCGTTGACGATGTCGCCCCGGTAGGCCGGCAGGGTGACGCCCTCGCGCGTTTCATCGTTGGAGGAGCGGGGCTTGGCGAACTGGCCAGCCATGCGGCCCATCTTGATGACGGGCATGGCCGCGCCGTAGGTCAGGACAACGGCCATCTGCAGGATGGTCCGGACGCGGGCGCTGATCTTGTCCGCCGTCGCGGCTTCGAAGGTCTCGGCGCAGTCGCCGCCCTGGAGCAGGAACGCCTTGCCCTGCGCGGCGGCGGCGAGCCGTTCGCGAAGAATGTCCACTTCGCCGGCGAACACGAGGGGCGGGAGGACGGAAAGTTCCTTGACAGACGCCTCGAACACAGCCGGGTCCGACCAGGTGGGCTGCTGCGAGGCCGGGAGCTCCCGCCAGTTGTCCAGTCCGGGATAGTTGGCGGCTCCGCTCTGGGCGGTGCTGGTCAGCGGGGAAACTGGTTTCTCAGATAGCTCGGTCACTATCTAAGGATAGTTGCCCCATCAAGGTTCGGGGGCCCTGCCTGTCATTGACAGCCCGGCTGCCGTCATATGGCACCCGCGGCCCGCTCATGAGGGGCCGGGAACCTCCGGCCCCGCATCCCCGGCAGCGGCTTCATTCGGGGTTTCCGGTGGGGCCGTGTTTGGGGCTTCGTTCGGGGTATTGCCGGCGGCCGCATCCTGCACCGCGTCAGGGCCCGCAGGGGTTTTGTCCGGGGCCGCGTCCTGCGCTTTGCCCGCCAGGCGGAGCTTCACGACGGCGGCGTACTCATCCACGTATTCCTGGCCGGAGAGGCGCATGAGTTCGTACATGATCTCGTCAGTCACTGAACGCTGGATCAGCCGGTCATCCTCCATCCCGTAGTAGCGGCTGAAGTCGAGCGGTTCGCCAAAGATCATGCCGATGCGGCGGATGTTGGGCACGCGCTTGCCGATCGGCTGGACCTTGTCCGTTCCGATCATTGCCACCGGGATGACCGGGACGCGGGCCTGCAGCGCAAGGCGCGCAACCCCCACCTTGCCGCGGTAGAGGCGCCCGTCGGGGCTGCGGGTCCCCTCGGGGTAGATGCCCAGCAGGGAACCCTTCTTGAGCACGTCCATCCCGGCGTTCAGCGACTGCGCGGACGCGGCGCCCCCGGACCGGTCCATGGGGAGCTGGTTGGTGAGCCGGAAGAACGCTGCGGTCAGCCTGCCCTTGATCCCGGTGCCGGTGAAGTATTCGGATTTCGCCAGGAACGCGACCGGCCGCGGCACCATGACCGGCATGAAGATGGAATCCGAGAAGGAGAGGTGGTTCGAGGCAAGGATCGCGGCGCCCTCGGCAGGGACGTTGTCAAGGCCCTTGACCCAGGGCCGGAACAGCAGCCTGAGCACCGGCCCCAGGACAAACGTCTTCATGAACCAATAAAACACTCGGTGACCTCTCCGGAAGGCGTCTGGCCTGCGGCCCGAACCGGGTCCGGCCAGGCTTCAATGGACACCTTACTCTAGTGAGTTTTGGCGCTAGGGGTGACACGATGGGCTCATGACTGAAAGCAGCACTCCCCCTGCGCCCGCCGCTTTCAGCTACCCGGGCCACGGCCCCAACGCCCGGACCGGTGTGGCCATCTGCCACGGCTTCACAGGCAGCCCGCTCAGCGTCCTGCCGTGGGCCCGCCACCTCGCCGCCCAGGGCTTCGCCGTCTCGGTACCGCTACTGCCCGGGCACGGCACCCACTGGCGGGATCTCGCCCGGCAGGGCTGGCAGGACTGGTACAGGAGCTTTGAAACGGCCTACCTGGACCTGGCCGCCCGGACTGATGACTGCTATGTCGCGGGACTGTCCATGGGCGGCACGATCGCCCTGCGTACCGCGGCCCGCCACAGCGTGGCCGGCGTGGCCGCCGTCAACCCCGGCCTGAGCTTCTATGACCGCAGGGTCCGGATCGTGGGACTGCTCAAGTACTTCCAGCACACCACCACGCCCGTCCAGGAGGAGAATTCCACGGCGGCCACCACCGACGACGGTGACTACTCCCTGACGCCGCTGGCCGCCGTCCACCAGTTGCGCCGGCTGTTCGCCGCGACCCTCCGGGACCTGCCGTCCGTCTCCGCCCCGGCCCTGGTGTTCAAGTCGGACACCGACGCGGTGGTCCCGCCGTCGTCCCTGGCGCTGCTGCGCAGGCGGCTCGGGTCCCGGGAGCTAACGGTGGTTCCCCTCCCGAAGAGCGGGCACGTTGCCACCCTGGACGCCGATGCGCCGCTACTCTTTGAAGAATCAGTGCGTTTCTTCCTGCAGCACGCCCACGCCATTTCGCCGCCCCGCGCCCCCTCGGAGTCCCCATGAGCATCCTCCCGGACCATTCGCCGTTCAGCAGCCCGTTCACCGGAACCATCCCCCGGACCGGGGTCGTGGTCTCGCACGGCTTCACCGGCAGCCCGCACGGTGTGCGGGACTGGGCGTTGTCCCTGGCCGGTGCCGGGTTCGCCGTCCGGCTGCCCCYGCTGCCGGGGCACGGAACGAGCTGGCAGGAGCTGGCCAAGACCCGGTGGCAGGACTGGCATGCTGCCTTGGACGCGGCCTACCTGGAGCTTGCGGAAGAATGCGACGTCGTGGTCGTGGCGGGGCTGTCCATGGGCGGCGCCCTCGCGTTGCGGATCGCGGCCACCCGCCCCGTAGCGGGGGTGGTGGTGGTCAACCCCGGCCTGGTCATCGATGATCCCCGCGCCCCGCTGGCGGGCGTCTTGAAGTTTGTCCTCAAGAGCACCCCGGCGATCGCCAATGACATCCTCAAACCGGGCATGGATGAGTGCGCCYACCCGCGCACCCCGGTGGCCGCCGCGCACGAGCTCAACAAGATGTTCAAGGACACCGTGCGGCTGCTGCCCCGCGTCACGGCTCCGGTCCGGGTCTACCGTTCCACAGTGGACCACGTGGTGTCCGAATCCAGCATGGAGGCCCTGCGCCGCGGGTTGACCAACGCCCCGCTTGAGGTGGTCCGGCTGGAAAACAGCTACCACGTCGCTACCATGGACAACGACGCGCCCGAGATCTTCCGTGGCACGGCCGAATTTGTCCGGTCCGTTGCAGCCGCAGCCGGTCCGGGCGCCGCCCGCGCCAGCCGGAAGGACACGGCCAATGACTAAACCGGACCCCGACGTCCCTGACCCCGAGACCCCTGACCCCGACGACGCCCGGTCGCCTGGCGCTGACGCATCCGGCCTCCAGCGTCCGGGCACCACCCCGCCCCCTGAGGCGCAGGACCCGGCCGCCGCGGACGAACCGCTTGCCGATGACGACGCCGTGTGGCTGGATCTCGTCGCCAGGCTGGAAGGGGTCGGGGCAGGCGGGGACGAGGCAGTTGGGGGAACTGACGGCCCGGCCGGCGAAACCAACAGCGCCGGCGGCACCGGCACTGGCTCCGGCGCTGGCTCCGGTGCTGGCACCGGCGCGAACAGGTTGTTCAGCGATTTCGACCCGCTGGGCCTCGCCGGCGTCGCGCCGATCGAACTTTCCGCCACGGAGCGGCTCGCCTCCGCCCCGGGGAACCCGGCCGCGGGCAGCAGTGAGGCACCGGACACCGCATCCGGCCCCCGGGACTACGAGGCCGACGACGACGATGGCGTGTTCGTCCCGGAGGAGCCGCCCAGCCTGGCCGGTGCAGATCCGATGACCGTCCTTGCCTGGATTGGAGCGGTGGGCGGCCCGATTGCGCTCGTGTTCTCGGCGATGTTCTGGCGGTCAGCCCCGACGCTGGCGATCGTGGGCATGGTGGCCGCGTTCGCGGCCTCCGTGGTGTTCCTGATCATGAAGCTGCCGGGCGAGAAGGACGAGCACGACGACGGGGCGCGCATCTAGTTGTACTGCCCAGGGACGTTGGTTCGGTGAATGTAATGACTCGCTGGAGTCGTTGACCTAAAGGTGAGGACCTCCGGTTGCACAGTGGAGTTGCTTAGACAACCGCTGCAGCGACCAGGAGGTCCTCAATGTCTCACGCTAATGCCGCTTTGACTCCACGCCAACGTTTACGTCTCGCGCGTCTCGTCGTTGATCACGGCTGGCCGGTGTCCCGGGCCGCCGAACAGTTCGACTGCTCCTGGCCCACCGCCAAGCGCTGGGCCGAACGCTACGCCGCGATGGGTCAGGACGGCATGGCCGACAGGTCCTCGCGCCCGCACCGGGTGGCGAACCGGACCCCGCAGCAACTGGTGCGCCGGGTCGTGCACCTGCGCTGGAAGCAACGGCTGGGGCCGGTGGCAATCGGGGCGAAGCTGGCCATGCCGGCCTCGACCGTGCACGCGGTCCTGGTCCGGTGCCGGCTGAACCGCCTGCACCACGTGGACAAGCGCACCGGGGAAGTCATCCGCCGCTACGAGCACGAGACGCCGGGGGCGATGATCCATGTCGACGTGAAGAAGCTAGGGAACATCCCCGACGGCGGCGGCTGGCGCTACGTCGGCCGGCAGCAAGGAGACCGGAACCGGGCAGGAACCCCGGACACGGCACGCAACAGGTACCGCCAACCGCTGATCGGCACCGCCTATGTCCACACCGTCATCGACGACCACTCCCGGGTCGCCTACGCCGAAATCCACGGCGATGAAACCGCGGCCACCGCAGTCGGGGTGCTGCGCCGTGCAGTGTCCTGGTTCGCCGCCCGCGGAGTCACCGTCGAGCGGGTCCTCTCCGACAACGGCTCAGCCTACAAATCCCACCTCTGGCGCGACACCTGCCAGGAACTGGACATCAAGGTAAAGAAGACCCGGCCCTACCGCCCGCAGACCAACGGCAAGATCGAACGGTTCCACCGCACCCTCGCCGACGGATGGGCCTTCCAACGCTTCTACGCCACGGAATCAGCCCGCAGAAACGCCCTCCCGGCATGGCTGCACCACTACAATCACCATAGGCCCCACACCGCAATCGGAGGCCAGCCGCCCATCAGCCGCTTAACCAACCTCCCTGGGCAGTACATCTAGCCCACCCGGTCAGGGCGCCAGGCACCGCGCTGGCTGGTTCAGGGCCCAGGCACGCTACTGGGTGTGCATGCGGCTGCTGACCCGGGAGAGGTCGGCGGCGCCGATCAGCCCGGCGTTGGGTCCCAGGGCCGCAAGTTCGATCTCCGCCGCGGGGCGGAAGCCGCGGCCAGTGAGGTTCCGCGCGAAGGCCTTTCGGGCCGGCGCGACGAGCAGCTCGCCGGCGTCGCACAGTCCGCCGCCGATCACGAACTTGCCTGGGTCCAGTGCCGCTGCGAGGTTCGCCAGGCCAAGGCCCAGCCACTCCCCGACGTCCTCGAGGAGTTCGCGGGAGGTCTGGTCCCCGGCCTTGGCCAGCTCCGTCACGATCACGCCCGTAATGCGTGCCACGTCGCCGTCCACGGCCTTGAGCAGTTCCTGGGCAACCGGGGAATTCGCGGCGGCCAGTTCCCTGGCCTCGCGGCCGAGCGCATTGCCCGAGGCGTATTGTTCCCAGCAGCCGCGGTTGCCGCACTCGCAGCGGTGCCCGCCCGGCATGATGATCTGGTGGCCAAACTCCCCCGCCACACCGAAGCGGCCGCGTTCGAGCCGTCCGTCCATGACCATGGCCCCGCCGATTCCGGTGCCCAGGGTGATGCAGACCAGACGGTCCTGTCCCTGTCCGGCGCCGAAGCGCCATTCCGCCCAGGCGGCGGCGTCGGCGTCGTTGGTCAGCAGGACGGGGCGGCGCAACAGCCGCTGCAGGTTCTCGCGCAGCGGTTCATTGCGCCAGGCCAGGTGCGGGCTGAAGAGGACAGTGCCGCCGTCGAGGTCCATCCAGCCGGCAGCGCCGATTCCGACCGACCAGATCCGGTGTCCGGCGCCCAGCTCTCCGACGAGTTCGACAATGACCTGCTCCACGGCGCGCGGGTCGTTGCCCGGGGTGGAGCGTTTGGCCTGGCTGAGGATCCTGCCCTCGGCGTCCACCACGCCGGCAGCAACCTTGGTTCCCCCGATGTCGACGCCGATCGCCAGGCCCTTGCGGCCCAGCCGCAGGTGTGAGCGGAGGTCGTGCCCGGCCGTGGCGGCCGCGGCTCCGGCCAGGGTCCTGCTTCGCCAGGCGGCGGTCCGGCGGCGCAGGCCGGGCTGCCGGCCGGGTGTTGGTGTCTGCATGGTGCCCCATTCTATTCGCCGGGGCCGCAACGGCAGCGAAAGCCCGGCCGAATGACGCGGCAGCAGAGCGCCGCGCACGTGCCCGCAGCATCCCCGACTGGCGGAACGGCGGCCCCGACCGTAAAGTTACTCGCCAGTAGGTGTCGCAGAACACACCTTCGGGGGGCCGCATACTAGGCTTAGCGGTACCCCTTGCGGGCCTATGGATACCAAAGGAGCTGTCGTGCGAGAAATCATTGTCCCGCCCCTGGTGAATGTCGATCCGGACACCAATGTCACCGATCTCGTGGTGCGCCAGGCGGCCAAGGCCTCCAACCCTGCGCTGTTCTCGCGGCTCGACCCAGCCGGCCAGTGGCAGGACGTCCGCGCCACGGAATTCCTGGCCGACGTCTCGGCCCTCGCCAAGGGGCTCATGGCCAGCGGTGTGGCCGCCGGCGACCGGGTGGGCATCATGTCCCGCACCCGGTATGAATGGGCCCTGATCGACTTCGCCATCTGGTTCGCCGGCGCCGTCTCGGTCCCGATCTATGAAACCTCCTCCCCCTCCCAGGTGGCCTGGAACCTTGGCGACTCCGGCGCCGTGGCCGCGTTCGGCGAATCGGCGCACCACGAGGACATCATCCGGCAGGCGGCCACCTCCGAGGGCCTCACCGCCCTGGGGCATGTCTGGCAGCTCGAGGGCGACAGCCTGGACGAGGTCCGTGCGGCCGGAGCCAGCATCAGCGATGCCGAGCTCGAAGCACGCCGCAGCCAGGCGTCCCTGAACGATGTCGCCACGATCATCTACACCTCGGGCACCACCGGCCGGCCCAAGGGCTGCGAGCTGACGCACGGCAACTTCGTGGAACTGTCCGAGAACGCGCTGGTCACGTCGCTGGGCACGATCGTCCACGAGCAGGCGCGGACCATCATGTTCCTGCCCATGGCCCACGTCTTCGCACGCTTCATCTCTGTGCTGGCAGTTGCGGCCGGCGTCACGGTGGCGCACACCCCGGATATCAAGAACCTGCTGCCGGATCTGCAGAGCTACAAACCGACCTTTATCCTCGCCGTCCCGCGCGTTTTCGAGAAGGTCTACAACTCGGCCCTGACCAAGGCCGAGGACGGCGGCAAGGGCGCCATCTTCCACCGCGCCGCGGACACCGCCATCGAATTCTCCCGGGCCCGGCAGGCCGGCAAGGTCGGGCTCGTGCTGAAGCTCAAGCACGCCGTGTTCGACAAGCTCGTGTACAGCAAGCTCCGGGCCGCCATGGGCGGGAACGTCTCCCATGCCGTTTCCGGCGGCGGCCCGCTCGGTGAACGGCTGGGCCACTTCTTCCAGGGCATCGGCATGCAGATCCTGGAAGGGTACGGGCTGACTGAAACCACGGCGCCGATCACCGTCAACACCCCCGACCTGATCAAGATCGGCACCGTCGGCGCCCCGATTCCGGGCAACTCCGTCAGGATCGCGGACGACGGCGAGATCCTCGCCAAGGGCGTGTGCGTCATGCGCGGCTACTACAAGCGCGATGACCTGTCCGCTGCAACCTTCGAGGACGGCTGGTTCCGCACCGGCGACATCGGCCAGCTGGACGAGGCGGGGTTCCTGACCATCACCGGGCGCAAGAAGGAAATCATCGTCACGGCCGGCGGCAAGAACGTCGTCCCGGCCCTGCTGGAGGACCAGATCCGCGCGGACGCGCTCGTCTCGCAGGTGCTCGTGGTCGGTGACAACCGCCCGTTCATTGGTGCCCTGGTGACCCTGGACGAAGAAGCGCTGCCCGGCTGGCTGGGCCGCCACGGGCTCCCGGCCTCGACCTCGCTCGCCGAGGCTGCCGTCAACCCCGCCGTCATGGCCGCGGTCCAGGAGCTCATCAACCACGCCAACCAGTCCGTGTCCCAGGCCGAGGCGATCAAGTCCTTCCGGATCGTGCCGGCCGACTTCACCGAGGCCTCCGGACATCTGACCCCCTCCATGAAGGTCAAGCGGGCCCAGGTGCTCAAGGACTTCGAGAACGTGATCGAGGAAATGTACAGCGCCAAGCGTCCCACCCTCGCCTAGGCTGCAACCGCAACCGCCCCGCACCGAAACCCCGCACCAGAGCAACGCGGGGTCAGATACGGCCCATCCGGCGCCCCCTGATGGGCCGTATCTGACCCCGCGTTGCTTTCGTTCGGGAGGCAATGTTCGGTAGAAACACAAGGGTCCTTCCGGCGGAAGCCGGAAGGACCCTTCTGTGTTGATGGACTACGGTGTTGCCGCGCTGCCGCTATTCGACGACGAGCAGCAGATCCCCGCCCTGGACCTGTTCGATCCCGGCGACGGCGAGCCGCGCGACGGTGCCGGCCACCGGCGTCGTGATGGACGCCTCCATCTTCATGGCCTCGATCGTGGCCACGGTGTCGCCGGCCTTGACGGTGTCCCCGGCCTTGACGGTCAGCGTGACGGCACCGGCGAACGGCGAGGCGACCTGGCCCGGCTGGGAGGTGTCGGCGCGTTCGGCGGCCTTGACGTTGCTCACCACTGAACGGTCGCGGACCACCACGGGCCGGGACTGGCCGTTGAGCGTGCACATGACTGTGCGCATGCCCTTCTCGTCCGGCTCGGAGACGRCCTCGAGCGAGGCGATCAGCCGGACGCCCTTCTCGAGCTCGATCTCGTGCTCCGCGCCGCGCTGCAGCCCGAAAAGGTAGTCCCGCGTGTCCAGCACCGAAAGGTTGCCGTAGGCCTCCACGCTCTTCTGGTAATCCTTCGTGGGACCGGCGAAGAGCAGGCGGTTGAGCGTGCCCCGCCGGGTCTTGGAATCGCCGTTGAGCGCGGCGCTGTCCTCGGCGCTGATCTCGACGTCGCGGACCTTGACGGTGCGGCCCTGCAGCGCCTTCGTCCGGAAGGGCTCGGGCCAGCCGCCGGGCGGGTCACCGAGCTCGCCGGAAAGGAAGCCGATCACAGAATCCGGGACGTCGTACTTTTGCGGGTTCTCGTTGAAGTCTTCCGGGTCGGCGTTGAGGCCCACCAGGTGCAGGGCGAGGTCGCCCACCACCTTGGACGACGGGGTCACCTTGACCAGCCGGCCGAGGATCCGGTCCGCCGCGGTGTACATGTCCTCGATCGCCTCGAAACGCTCGCCCAGGCCAAGCGCCATCGCCTGCTGGCGCAGGTTGGAGAGCTGGCCGCCCGGAATTTCGTGCTGGTAGACCCGGCCCGTGGGCCCCGGCAGTCCGGACTCGAACGGCGCGTAGACCCGGCGGACGGCCTCCCAGTAAGGCTCGAGGGCGCAGACGTTCGCCAGGCTGAGGCCGGTGTCGCGCGGCGTGTGGGCCAGCGCGGCGACGAGGGCCGATGCCGAGGGCTGGCTGGTGGTTCCGGCCAGGGAGGCCGAGGCCACGTCCACAGCGTCCACGCCGGCATCCACGGCCGCGAGGAGCGTGGCCAGCTGGCCGCCGGCGGTGTCGTGGGTGTGCAGGTGGACGGGGAGGTCGAACCGCTCCCGGAGCGCCGAGACCAGGCGTGCCGCGGCAGCCGGACGCAGCAGTCCAGCCATGTCCTTGATCGCCAGGATGTGCGCCCCGGCGTCGACGATTTTCTGCGCCAGCTCCAGGTAGTAATCCAGGGTGTAGAGCGTTTCCTCCGGGTCCAGCATGTCCGCGGTGTAGCAGAGGGCAACCTCGGCGACGGCGGTACCGGTCTCACGGACGGCCCGGATGGCCGGGGCCATCTGGTTGACGTCGTTGAGGGCGTCGAAGATCCGGAAAATGTCGATGCCCGTGGCGGCGGCCTCGTTGACGAACGCCACCGTGACCTCTTCCGGGTAGGGCGTGTAGCCGACGGTGTTGCGGCCGCGGAGCAGCATCTGCAGGCACAGGTTCGGCATGGCCCTGCGCAGGGCGGCAAGCCGGTCCCAGGGGTCTTCGCCGAGGAAGCGCAGGGCGACGTCGTAGGTGGCCCCGCCCCAGGCCTCGACCGAGAGCAGCTCGGGGAGCAGCTTGGATTCTGCGGGACCAGCCGCCACGAGGTCCCGGGTGCGCACCCGGGTGGCGAGCAGGGACTGGTGCGCGTCGCGGAACGTGGTGTCCGTGACGGCCACGGCGTCCTGCGCGCGCAGGGCACGGGCAAACCCTTCCGGGCCGAGTTCCTGGAGACGCTGGCGGGACCCTGGCCGGGCCGCTGCGTCATCCAGGGCCGGAAGCTTGTCCGCCGGGTCCGTGTGGACCTTGAGTTCGCCGTTGGGCTTGTTGACAGTGACGTCGGCAAGCCAGGTCAGCAGCTTGGTGCCGCGGTCGGCCGAGACCCGTGCCTTCAGCAGCTGGGGCCGTTCGTCAATGAACGAGGTGGCCACATCCCCGGCGACGAAGTCGGGATCGTCCAGGACAGCCTGCAGGAAGGAGATGTTGGTGGACACGCCGCGGATGCGGAACTCGGCGAGGGCGCGGCGGGCCCGGGCGACGGCGGCCGGGTAGTTGCGGCCGCGGCAGGTCAGCTTGACCAGCATGGAGTCGAAGTGCGGGCTGATCTCCGCGCCCGAGTAGACGGTGCCGCCGTCAAGCCGGACGCCTGCGCCGCCGGCCGAGCGGTAGCCGGTGATCTTGCCGACGTCGGGCCGGAAGCCGTTGGCCGGGTCCTCCGTGGTGATGCGGCACTGCAGGGCGGCACCCTTGAGCTGGACGCTCTCCTGGGACAGGCCCAGGTCCGCGAGGCTCTCACCGGCGGCGATGCGCAGCTGCGCCTGGACGAGATCGACGTCGGTGACTTCCTCGGTCACCGTGTGCTCGACCTGGATCCGGGGGTTCATTTCGATGAATACGTGCTGGCCGGCCCGCTCACCCACCGTGTCGACAAGGAATTCGACGGTACCGGCGTTGACGTAGTTCAGCGCTTTCGCGAACTTCACGGCGTCGCGGTACAGCGCCTGCCGGATGCCTTCGTCCAGGTTCGGCGCCGGGGCGATCTCGATGACCTTCTGGTGGCGGCGTTGGATGGAACAGTCACGCTCGAAGAGGTGCATCACGTTGCCCTCCGCGTCGGCCAGGATCTGGACCTCGATGTGGCGCGGGCGCAGGACGGCCTGCTCCAGGAACATGGTGGGGTCGCCGAACGCGGCGTCGGCTTCGCGCATGGCGGCCTGCAGGGCCTCCGGGAGCGCCTCGCGGGTGTCCACGCGGCGCATGCCGCGCCCGCCGCCGCCGGCGACGGCCTTGGCAAAAATGGGGAAGCCGATTTCATCCGCGGCGGCGATCAGTTCGTCCAGGTCCTTCGACGGCTGGCTGGACTTGAGGACCGGGACGCCGGCCTTGCGCGCGGCCTCGAGGGCGGCAACCTTATTACCGGCGAGTTCCAGAACCTCGGCCGGCGGGCCGACGAAGGTGATGCCGGCCTCCTTCGCGGCCCGCGCCAGGCGCGGGTTCTCGGAGAGGAAACCGTAACCGGGGTAAATGGCGTCCGCCCCGGACTCCTTGGCGACGCGCACCACCTCATCAACGTCCAGGTAGGCCCGGACCGGATGTCCCTCCTCGCCGATCAGATACGCCTCATCGGCCTTCTGGCGGTGAATGGAGTTGCGGTCCTCATGGGGAAACACAGCGACAGTCTTGGCACCCAGCTCGTAGCTCGCGCGGAAGGCGCGAATCGCGATTTCGCCGCGGTTGGCCACCAGAATCTTAGAAAACATACTTCTCCTGCWTCATCGCGGGCGTATCGGTAAGTGCTCACAGTGTCTAGGACCTGTGCGGGCAAACACAAATCATTGTGGCGACTGTCACAGCATTATCCGTCACGGACGCCGCGATGGGCAGGGCCTTGGCCTTGGAGCTTTCCCCGTCCGTCCGATTGGCGAGGTTCTGGCGCCCCACGCCGGATGAAACGGGTTTCGCCGGAGCATCAACATATGATGAGTGGGTGGGTGGCGCACGCACGCCCCGGCTCCGAAGAACGCAGGAGCCGGCACGACCCCGTCTCGGCAACCGGCGTTAGGTATTGGTTTTTCAAGTGCAAGTAGTGAGCATCAGCAGCCTCAAAGGCGGTGTCGGCAAGACATCCGTGACCACCGGACTGGCGTCGGCGGCATTGGCCGCCGGCATCCCCACCCTCGTCGTCGACCTTGATCCGCATGCTGACGCCAGCACGGCCYTGGGCGTGAGTCCGGACGATCAGCTCGATATCGGCAGGATGCTGAGGTCGCCGCGGCGGGCACATCTGGCGGACAACGTGGTCCCCAGCGGCTGGGTGGAACACGCCCGGATCAACGGCCGCAGCAACGCCAACGGCAGTGCCAACGGCAGGATTCAGTCCGGCGCGGCAACCTCCGTCCTGGACGTGGCCGTCGGCTCTGCCTATACCGGCATCTACGACCGCCCCGACCTGGGCCGCCGCGACCTTCGCCGGCTTTCCACGGTCCTGGCGGGCGCCACGAACTACGAACTCGTCCTGGTCGATTGCCCCCCGTCACTGAACGGCCTGACCCGGATGGCGTGGTCCGCAAGCGACAAGGTGACCCTGGTAGCCGAGCCCGGGCTTTTCTCGGTGGCCGGCACGGAACGCACCATGCGCGCCATCCAGCTCTTCCGGCAGGAATTCGCCCCCAAGCTGTCCCCTGCCGGCATCGTGGCCAACCGGGTGCGCAGCAGTTCGGCCGAGCACACGTTCCGGCTCTCGGAGATGGAATCCATGTTCGGCCAACTGCTGTTGAGCCCGCATATCCCGGAGCAGGCCAACTGGCAGCAGATCCAAGGCGCCGCCCACTCCATCCACCACTGGCCCGGCGACTCGGCCAAGAATGCGGCCGGGCTCTTCGATGCCCTGCTGCAGAACCTGCTGAACCAGGGCGGCGTGGCCCCGGCCGGCGCTGTCCGAGACCGCAGCCTTCGGTAGCCCCGGACTGCCGTACACAGCCCAACAGAAATGAGGCCGCCTTCCCTGTCCGGGAGGCGGCCTCATCTTGTTGTACTCAGTTTCTGTGCTCAGTCGTTGCTGTGCTCAGTCACGTCTGCAGCTGCGGGCGCTAGCCGATCTTGCGGGCCGCCCGGCGTTTGCTCAGCTCGTCGTCGGGAAAGGACTGGTCCGCGGCGTGTTCGCTGGGAAGAGCTGCGAGGCTTCCTTCAACTTCGCGCCATACGCGGCCGACGGCGATGCCGAACACCCCCTGGCCGCCCTGGACGAGATCGATGACTTCATCTGCCGATGTGCACTCGTAGACGCTGGCGCCGTCGCTCATGAGCGTGATTTGGGCGAGGTCCTCGACGCCGCGCTCCCGCAGGTGTTCCACGGCGGTGCGGATCTGTTGCAGGGAGACGCCCGTGTCCAGGAGCCGTTTGACCACCTTGAGAACCAGAATGTCGCGGAAGCCGTAGAGCCGCTGCGAGCCGGAGCCGGCCGCACCGCGGACGGCGGGCTCAACGAGTCCGGTGCGCGCCCAATAATCGAGTTGGCGGTAGGTAATGCCGGCCGCCTTGCAGGCGGTGGGTCCGCGGTAGCCCGCGTCCTCGTCCAGAACGGGGAGATCCTCGGTGAACAGCAGGCCTTGGGCACCGCTGGCGGGCACAGCAACGCCGGCCGTTGAGGCCTGCTTCAGCTCGCCTGCTTCGCCTTTCGGACTCACGTGGACCCTCCTTGTCGTGGGTTCCCCTGGGTTTGTTGCATCGGCAGCAATAGATGTGAACAGCTGCATGACACCGGATGAATATTTCATCCGTGTAATTCAGCCGGACTGCACCTTCCAGTGTGACTTGCGCGGCTACCGTATGCAATGGGAACTTGTACCTTCGACGTTAGGCCTGCCGGGGCCCAAGGTCAAAGACGTTGGGGCTATTCCAAGGGCGTGTCGAAAGTTTCATCCTCGACTTTAACGTTTGGTGCCGCCACAGCTGTCACGCACGTATCAGAAACACCAGCAGTCACAGGCACGCCCGCAATCGCGGCAGGTTCCCTGGCGCCGGTTGCCTGGGCCGGCTCAGCCGCCGAAGTCTTCGGGTTCGACGTCGTCGAGGAACTCGCGGAAGCGCCGCAGTTCGACTTCCTCGTCCACGGCGGGTCCGGGGTGCGTGTCCTCGCCCTCGTCGTGTTCGGTGATCCGGACGCCGGCCTCGTCCATGACGGCGTCGGCGCACCAGATCCGGCACTTGGCGCGCAGGGCAACGGCCAACCCATCGGAGGCCCGGGAGCTCACGGTGGTGCCGTTCTCGAACTGCAGCTGCCCGTAGAAGATGTTGTCCTCCACCGCCACGATGTTGACGCTGACGATCGTGTGGCCCAGGGCCTCGACAACGTCCACCAGGAGGTCGTGGGTCATCGGCCGGGGCGGGATGACCCCCTGCTGGGCCAGGGCGATGGCGCTGGCCTCCGGGGTCCCGATCCAGATGGGCACGTGGCGCTCACCATGGATTTCCTTGAGCAGGACAAGCGGCTGGTTGGACGGCAACTCGATCCGCACGCCGACAATCTCCACCTCAATCATCAGATGTCCATCCTTGAGATGCGGTCGTGGACCAGCGCCTGGTGCAAGGACAGGCAGAGGTCGCTGATTTCCCGGGCCGCCTCGGCGGCGCGGGCGTGGGAGGCTGCGTCCTTGCGGGAGGTCAGGGTGGCCACAGCACGCTCCACGAGCCCGAATTCGCGGTCGGCAGCCGCCTGGAAGGGCCGCAGGTGGCGGGGTTCCAGGCCATGGCTCTCCAGCTGGACGCAGGCCCGCGCGACCTGCAGCGCGTGTTCGTCGAATTTGCCGTTGACGTGCCCGATCAGGCCGTAGCTCAGGAGCGATTCCAGCAGCGGGACGCTCGCCCCGGATTCGGCGCGCAGCTGCTCCTCGCTGAGCCTGCGTGCCCGGCTCTGCAGCTCGGAAGCGAGCTCCTCGGAGACAATCCGCGGGGACAACGTGACGCCTGCCGGCAGGTTCTCCGGCCGTTCGCCCCGGTCGATCGCATCCAGGTAGTCCTTGATGACCTTCAGCGGCAGGTACTGGTCACGCTGGAGTGAGAGGACGAAGCGCAGCCGTTCGACGTCGTTCTCGGAGTACTGACGGTAGCCGGCAGGTGTCCGCTGCGGGTTGATGAGTCCCTTTTCTTCAAGGAACCGGATTTTTGACGCAGTCATGCTGGGGAAGTCGTCGCTCAGTTGAGCCAGGACTTCCCCGATGTTCAGAACCTGGGGTCCGCGCCGATCCGCATGTGCCGTGGCCACAGGCAACTACCCCGGAATCAGACGTTGCCTGCTGCGCGGGCAGGGCTGAGGTAGAAGGTGAGGCGGAATTTGCCGATCTGGACCTCGTTGCCGGACTTCAGTTCCACCGAGTCCACGCGGTCGTGGTTGACGTAGGTGCCGTTCAGGCTCCCGGTGTCCACAACCTCAAAGCTGCGCGCAGTACGGCGGAATTCGACGTGCCTGCGCGAGACAGTGACGTCGTCGAGGAAGATGTCGGCGTCCGGGTGGCGGCCCGCCGTGGTGACGTCGGAGTCCAGCAGGAACCGCGCACCGGCGTTGGGGCCGCTGTGCGCGACGAGCAGGGCCGATCCGAAGGGAAGGGCCTCAACTGCTGCCCGTTCCTCAGTCGAAAGCTTCGGCGTGAAATTGGGTTCGTCGCGCACCGGAGTGAGGTTGATCGACGTGGTCTCCGAAGCCTTCACTCCACCCGTGCCGTAACCGTCACCGGTGTCGTTCCGTTCGTGCCCAAACATTGAGTCCTCCTCATTCGTTGCAGGTGTCCCCCCTGCAAACAACGCATGCCGTCCGGAAAAGCCTTGCAGTCCCGGTAATGAGGCCCTTCGGCGGGGCGCGGCCTTGTTTTGTTATCCCAWCAACACTCGCCGGCGGCCCCGGCCCGAATGACCTCTGTCTTTAGCCTACCTGCTGTTCATACTCGGATGCACTGAGCAAGGACTCGACCGCGTCGGCTTCCGCGAGCTTGATTTCGATCAGCCAGCCTTCACCGTACGGATCGGAGTTGATAAGGGCGGAATCGGTGTCCAGCGACTCGTTCCTGGCGACCACCTCGCCCGTCACCGGGGCGTAAATGTCGCTGACGCTCTTGGTGGATTCGACCTCGCCGACGACGTCGTTGGCCTTGATGGTGGTCCCGACCTCGGGCATCTGGGCGTAGACGACATCCCCGAGGGCGTCCTGGGCAAAATCAGTGATGCCCACGCGCACAACCCCGTCGGCGTTGGGGGCCGAAACCCATTCGTGTTCTGCGGTGTAGGACAGGTCTTCGGGAATGATGCTCATGACGGGCCTTTCATCGGGTCAATCACCTGGCGGCGGCAGTCGTTTGTTCTAGCCGCCGCTGAAAGTATAGGCACATCGGGCAGGGGCCGGGGAGGCATCTGCGAAGATGGTGCYATGGCAGAACATGCTCCGCTGAAGGGCGGGAATGTGAACAACCGGGGCGCCGGGACCGTCCGGACAYGTGAGGGCTAGGCCGTGCCTGAGCTTCCTGAAGTTGCGGCCCTGACGGACTTTCTGGACGAGCACCTGCGCGGAGCAATGGTGCGGAAAATCCAGCCGGTCTCCTTCGCCGTGCTCAAGACGGCAGACCCTCCCTACTCCGACCTCCAGGGCAAGGCCGTCAGCGGCGTGCAAAGGTTCGGCAAGTTTGTCAGCCTGGAAGCGGACGGGCTGCATTTTGTCTTCCACCTCGCCCGGGCCGGCTGGGTCCGCTTCACGGACTCCCCCACCGACGCCCAGCTGAAAATGGGGAAGGGCCACATCGCCCTGCGGCTGACGTTCTCCGCCGATTCCGGCCCGGTGGGCATGGACCTGACCGAGGCGGGCACGAAGAAGAGCCTGGCGGTCTATGTGGTCCGTGATCCGCACGACGTGCCCGGCATCGCGGCGCTCGGACCGGATCCGTTCAGTCCGGACTTCGACGTCGATGCCCTGGCCGGGATTCTCGGCTCCAGTTCCCAGCAGATCAAGGGCGTCCTGAGGAGCCAGGGCATCATCGCCGGGATTGGGAACGCGTACAGTGACGAGATCCTGCACGCCGCCAGGACTTCGCCGTTCGCGATCGCCAGGTCGCTGGACCGGACGCACGTGCAGCACCTCTACGACGCCATCCACACCATTCTGGGAACGGCGGTGGCGGAGGCCAAGGGCAAGCCGCCCAACGAGCTCAAGGACACCAAGCGGAGCCACATGCGGGTCCACGGCCGGACCGGCGAACCGTGTCCGGTGTGCGGGGACACGGTCCGGGAGGTTTCCTTTGCCGATTCCGCCCTGCAGTACTGCCCGACGTGCCAGACCAAAGGAAAGATCCTGGCCGACCGCCGGACGTCCCGCTTCCTGAAATAGCGGATCACCGCGGACCTTCCTGGGAACACCACGGAGCGGATGTGTCCGGGAAACAGAAAACCCCGCCATTCCTTCATCAGGAATGGCGGGGTTTCAGCTGTTGGTCGGGCTGACAGGATTTGAACCTGCGACCCCTTGACCCCCAGTCAAGTGCGCTACCAAGCTGCGCTACAGCCCGCTGGTTCCACCGTTCTCCGCCCGGAAGTCTTCCCGGATTCGCTCCAGGTTTTCTTCCAAGCAGTCCGGCCGAACCACCTCCAAAAGCTTACACGATCCGGGAGGGTGCCTGTGACAATTTCAGGCTGTCACGGCAAGGTGTGTCGGAATTAACGTTTCTTGCCACGCTTTTCGCGCACGCGCATGTTGACCTCAATCGGCGTGCCCTCGAAGCCGAAGGTCTCCCGGAGGCGTCGGGTGATGAAGCGGCGGTATCCCGGATCCAGGAATCCGGTAGTGAAGAGCACGAACTTCGGCGGCCGGCTCGAGGCCTGGGTGCCGAACAGGATGCGGGGCTGCTTGCCGCCGCGGACCGGGTGCGGGTGCGCTGCGACAAGTTCGCCCAGGAACGCGTTGAGGCGTCCGGTGGGGATGCGCTTGTCCCAGCTTTCCAGGGCGGTGTCCAGGGCCGGGACGAGCCGGTCCTTGTGCCAGCCGGTCTTGGCCGAGATGTTCACGCGCGGCGCCCAGGCCACGTGTGCCAGGTCCTGCTCGATTTCGCGTTCCAGGTAGCGGCGGCGCTCGTCGTCGAGGAGGTCCCATTTGTTGAAGGCCAGCACCAGGGCGCGGCCGGATTCAACGGCAAGCTGCAGGATGCGGACGTCCTGCTCGCTGAGCACCTCGTCCACGGCCAGGAGCACGACGGCGACCTCGGCCTTTTCGAGGGCGCTCTGCGTGCGCAGGGAAGCGTAGAAGTCCGCGCCCTGGGCCATGTGCTGGCGGCGCCGGATGCCGGCGGTGTCCACGAAGCGCCACGTGCGTCCGCCGAGTTCGATGAATTCATCGACCGGGTCGCGGGTGGTGCCGGCGGTGTTGTCCACCACCACACGCTCGGAACCGGCGAGCTTGTTCAGCAGCGAGGACTTGCCGACGTTCGGGCGGCCGATCAGGGCGATGCGGCGGGGTCCGCCGGAGCGCTCGAGGCCCTCAATCAGTGAGTACTCCGGGAGGGTGTCCATGACGTGGTCCAGGAGGTCCGCCACGCCGCGGCCGTGCAAGGCCGAGACGGGGTACGGTTCGCCGAAGCCCAGGCCCCAGAGGGTGGCCGAGTCGGCTTCCTGGGCGAAGTCGTCCACCTTGTTGGCCACCATGATGACCGGCTTCTTCGACTTGCGCAGCATCTTCATGACGCCTTCGTCGGTCGCGGTCGCGCCCACGGCGGAGTCGACGACGAACAGGACGGCGTCGGCAAGTTCCACGGCCATCTCGGCCTGCTCCGCCACACGGGCGTGGATGCCGCGGGCATCGTGCTCCCACCCGCCGGTGTCCACCACGGTGAAGTTGCGGCCGTTCCAGTTTGCCGAGTACATGACACGGTCGCGGGTGACGCCGGGGGTGTCCTCGACCACGGCCTCGCGGCGGCCCAGGATCCTGTTGACCAGGGTGGATTTTCCCACGTTGGGCCGTCCGATGATGGCGAGGACCGGGTCCAGCTTGACCGGGCCGTCAAAGTCCTCGTCGTCGAAGTGGCCGCTCAGCAGCGCGGCGTCGTCTTCGTCGAGCTCGTAGTCGTCCAGCCCGGCACGCAGCGAGGCCGCGCGCAGTTCCGCTTCGTCATCGTCCAGGGCGGCAAGGTTTTCAGCCACCTGGTCGGTGCCGGTGGGCGTGTATTCGTCTTCGCCGGCGCCAAAATTGCCGGAGGTTTGAGTCGTATCGCTCATTGCACTTTCCTTAGGTGGTGATCTGCCGGCGTCCCGGCTACTTCTTCATGACGTTCATGCGGTGATTCCGCGTGGGGCAGGGGCTGCCCGGTTCTTAGTACTGAGTCCTGGACATGGCGCGCTAATGCGGCCCGGATTTCGGTTCCCGCCCTGTCCATTGAAACACGCCCGGTCTCGCCGGGCCTGCGGCTGACGTTGATGGCCCCGCCGAAGCTGACATGCAGGCGCCGGCGCGGTGCGGGCACGGTGTCCAGGTGTTCGCCGTCGATTCTTGTGCCCAGGATGGCCACGGGGACCACAGTGGCGCGCGAGTTAAGCGCCAGCCAGGCGACGCCGTTGTTGATCGCGGCGGCCTCACCGCTCCCCCGCGTGCCTTCGGGAAGAATCCCGACGCACCGTCCGGCGTCGAGCAGGCTCCGGGCCGTGGCCAGCGCCGCACGGCCACCGCGGCGGTCGACGGGCAACTGGCCCGACGCCGCCAGGACGCGGCCGAGGAACCCGGTGAACATCTCCTGCTTGACGAGGATGTGCATGGGCCGGGGCGAGGCGCCGAACATGACGGGCCCGTCCGGGAAGCTGATGTGGTTTCCCGCGAAGATCACGGGACCGGCCGCCGGGACGTTGGAGCGTCCGCTGACCGACGTGCGGTAGACGAGGTGGTCCAGGAGCCAGCCCACGGGCCGGCTCCACGCCGTCGTCCACTGACCGGGCAGGGAGGCCGGCGCTGTCCCCGGCAGTCCGGCGCGCCCCTCAGTCACCGTGGACGGCCCGGAGCGGAACGGGAGAGTGGTTGACCACGGTGTCCACGATGTCGAGGGCGGCCTGGACCGTCTCGTCAAAGTCCAGGTCGGAGGAGTCCAGGGTCACGACGCCGTCGGCGGCCGTGGTGAAGTTCACTACGGTGGAGTCCTTGGCATCGCGGTGCGTGACCTGGGCTGCCAACTGCTCGGCATTCTGGCTGCCGCCCAACTGGATGCCGCGGCGGCGCAGCCGGGCTTCCTCGCTGGCGGTCAGCAACATCCGCACCTCGGCATGGGGCGCGACGACGGTGGTGATGTCCCGGCCCTCGACCACCATGCGGCGGTGGTGCTTTTCGATCAGCTCGCGCTGCCGGCGGATCAGTTCAGTCCGCGCGCCCAGGGTGGTGGCGACGGCGCTGACTGCCGCGGAAATGGCGGGTTCCCGGATGGCGAGAGTGACATCGTGCCCGCCGACGCGGACGTACTCTTCCTGCGGGCTGGTGCTGATTTCCAGCGGCAGGGTCTCGGCGGCGGTCTCGACGGCGGCCCCGTCGTCCAGGTCCGTGCCGCTCTGCAGGCAGAACCACGTCAGGGCGCGGTACATCGCGCCGGTGTCGAGGTAGGCCAGTTTCAGCCGGCGGGCCACCTCTTTGCTCACGCTGGATTTGCCGGAGCCGGAGGGGCCGTCGATGGCAACCACAAGGCTTTTTCCGGGGCGGACTACGTCCACTGTCTCGATGAGTTCCTGGGTCATTACTGGAGTACCCGCCATCCACGGTCGTTGAGGGCTGCTATCAAAAGGTCGTGCTTGTTGGGCAGGACGGAAATTTCCACCATGCCCACATTCTGCCCCGAAGAGTGGTCGAGGCGGAGGTCTTCGACATTGACGCCGATCTCGCCAATCTCGGTCAGCAGCTTGGCGATCTGTCCGGGTGTGTCATCCACCAGCACCGTCAGCCACGAGTATGCCTGCGGGGGTCCGCCGTGCTTGCCCGGGATCCGGGACTGGCCGGCATTGCCTTCGCTGATCAGCTGGGCAAGGTCCAGCCTGGCGCCGGGAGCGGCCGGTGACTCCAGGGTGCCGATCAGCCGGTTGAGGTCCTCGCGGACTCCGTGCAGGATCTCCACCACCTTTTCCGCGTTCGCGCCAAGGATCTGGACCCAGAGCGTGGGATCGCTCGCGGCGATCCGGGTGACATCCCGCAGCCCGTTGCCGGCCAGGGACAGGGCGTGCAGGGGCGTGCCCTGCAGGCGGCTGGCCACGAGCGAGGACATCACCTGCGGCAGGTGTGAGACGAGCGCCACGGCTGCATCGTGCTCGTCGGCAGCGAATTCGGACACGACGGCGCCGAGATCGCCGGCCAGCGCACGCGCCACCCGCAGGGACTCCGGCAGTGTCTCCTCCGCCGGGCACACGACCCACGGCATGGAGGTGAACAGCTCGCCCCGGGCCGCGACCGGGCCCGATTTCTCGCGCCCGGCCATGGGGTGGGTCCCCACGTAGCGGCCCAGGTCCGCGCCTCGGCTGCGCAGATCGGCCAGGATCTGCGCCTTCACGCTCGCGATGTCCACCACGACGGCGTGCGGGTAGTCCTGGAGCGCCTTGGCCACGACGTCCGCCGTGACATCCGGCGGCGCGGCCACGACGACGAGCTCCGGCGCCTCCCCCTCGAGGCGCGCCAGCGGCAGGCCGGCGCCGATGTCGACGGCGACGGCCTGGTTGGTCGGCGAGGGATCCGAGAGGAACACGGGAACGCCCCGCCCCCGCAGCCCCAGCCCGATGCTGGTGCCCAGAAGCCCGGAGCCCAGGACGAGCACCGGGCCGTTCAGGTGGCCGCGGCCGTGCGTGCGGAAGGCGGACATGCTTACAGCCCCACGGAGGCCAGCAGGTGGCCGACTTCCTGCTTGCCGAGGTTGCGGATGCTGCCCTGGCGCTGGTCGCCGAGCCCGATGGGGCCGACCTTGACGCGCACCAGGCGCAGCACGGGGAAGCCGACGGCGTCGAACAAGCGCCGGACGATCCGGTTCTTGCCCGAGTGCAGCACGACCTCGATCAGCACGTGGCCCGGGGTCGAGTCGACGAGCTTGAAGGAGTCCACCGAGGCGATGCCGTCCTCGAGTTCGACGCCGCCCTTGAGTTCGGCGCCCACGCCCTGCGGGAAGGGCCCGCGGACCTGCACGAGGTAGGTTTTGGGCACTTCATAGGACGGGTGCGTCAGGCGGTTGGCGAGCTCGCCGTCGTTCGTCAGCAGCAGCAGCCCTTCGGTGGCGACGTCAAGCCGGCCCACGTGGAAGAGGCGTTCGCCGTGGTGGTTGCGGACAAAGTCGCTGATGCACGGGCGGCCGTCCGGGTCCTCCATGGTGGAGACAACGCCCTTGGGCTTGTTGAAGACCATGTAGACCATGTTCTCGTCCAGCTGGATGCGCAGTCCGTCGACGTGGATCACTGCCGTCTTCGGGTCGACGCGCACGCCGAGTTCGGTGACCACCTGGCCGTCGACCTCGACGCGGCCCTCGGCGATCATTTCCTCGCAGACCCGCCGTGAGGCGACGCCGGCGGAAGCCATGACCTTCTGGAGGCGGGTGCCGTCGGCGTCGTGCAGCTCAGACTGCGGCACCTCGGCTCGGGGTCCGCGCTTGCGGGCCGGCTTGCGCACGGGCCCGAGGTTCTGGCCGAAGCGTTCACTGCCGAAGACGCGGGAACCGGTGGCCTTGGCCGCTCCGGCGCCGACGCGCGGCTTGGGTTTGAGGGCGCCGGGAGTGCCGGGGGCCTTGCCGAAGCCGGGCTTGCGGGCTGCTGCCTTGCGGGCGGCCTCCTTGCCGGAAGGCGCTTTCGACTTCCAGTCAGCGGAAGCCGGGCGGGCGGCCGACGGCGCGCCGTCCGGACCCTGCAGGTCCGGATCGATGAAGGCCTCTTCGCGAGGCTTGGGGTGCTTGAAGGGGCGGTCTCCGCCGCCCTTGTAGCCGGCTCCGCCGCTGCGGCCTGCGCCGCCCTGGGAGCTGCGGCCTGCGCCGCCCTTGTAGTCGGCTCCGCCGCTGCGGCCCGCACCGCCCTGTGCGCCGCGGCCTGAGCCTTGCGCTGAGTTTTGTCCGGCACTGTTACGTCCCGAACTGTTACGTGGTGAACCCTGGCGTCCCGCCTGTGTCATGACCCGTCCTTCGTTTGTTGGCCGACGGCCGCTGTCTCCCGACAACACCCGCCGACTGGGCAAAATGATTCTGCCCTAGTGGATACTCGTGCGCAGGCAGTTGTTCCTGCCTACATTCTTCCAGCGTCGTAAAACTCTTCGATGCCTTCAAGCCCCGGAAGGTGGGGTGAAAGCTGTGGCAATTCCRCCACCGAGCCGATTCCCATTCGCTCCAGGAAATACGACGTCGTGCGATACAGGATTGCTCCGGATTCAGGATCGGTTCCCGAATCCTCGATCAGCCCCCGCTGCGTCAGCGTCCGCACGACAGAGTCAACGTTGACTCCTCGAATTGCGGACACCCGCGCCCTAGATACGGGCTGGCGGTAAGCGATGACGGCGAGCGTTTCGAGCGCCGCCTGCGTCAGCCTGGCCGTCTGTCCTTCCAGCACGAATTCGCCAACGATCTCGGCGAATTCAGCGCGGGAATAGATCCGCCAGCCTCCGGCGATATTCCGCAATTCAAAACCCCGGGCGGTGGCGCTGAAGCCGTTCAAACTGGCATCGTCCACATCCGGGGCATTAACAGTATAACCGTTATACTCCCGCTGCAGTTCAGCCAGCAGGGTCTCGACGACGTCGACCGTCAGGTTCAGCCCGGCTGCCAGGGCCTGGGCCGTGGCCGGTTCGTCGATCACCATCAGGACCGCTTCGAGGGCCGCGCGGGCGCCCCCAGGCAGGCTCGCGACGTCCGGCCCGGCGTCCGGCCCGGCCTCGCGCGCAGCCTCAGGCAAGCGTTCGTTCACGGTTGGTCCTCGTATTCTTCACTCAGGTTTTCGCTGCTCCACCCCTGGCTATCGGCCGTCCAGTGCACCGTCAGTTCCCCCAGCGGCAGCAGCTGGTCAAAGCCCACCGCCCGGTCGCGGAACAGCTCCAGCAGCGCCAGGAACCGCGCCACCACCACCAGCGTGGATTCGGCGTCAGCGATCAGGGCCCGGAAGCTCAGCGGCGTGCCCGGCCGCAGCCGGTTCCCCAGCAGCTCGGCCTGTTCCTTGACGCTGACGGGCGCGCCGTGCAGGTGCTCGAGGCCTACTTCGGTGGGGGCTGCCTCCTTGGGTTTGAGGGCCGCCTCGGCCAGGGAGGCGAACTGGGCAGGGGTGTGCCGCCACAGCAGTTCCGGAAGCAGGGCAGCGAAGTGTCCCTCAAGGGCAACCTGCCGGGGATAGCGCCGGGCCTCAAGCTCGAGTGTGGAGCCGATCATGCCGGCCACCTGCTTGAACGCCTTGTACTGCAGCAGCCGGGCGAACAGGAGGTCCCGGGCCTCCAGCAGGGCAATGTCCTCATCGTCCTCAACCTCGCCCGCGGGCAGCAGCCGGGCCGCTTTGAGGTCCAGGAGGGTGGCCGCAATCACCAGGAATTCGCTGGCCTCATCCAGGGCCCACTCCTCCCCCAGCTGCTGCAGGCCCCTGATGTACTTGATGAATTCGTCAGTGACCGTGGACAGCGCCACCTCGGTGATGTCCAGCTGGTGCTTGGAGATCAGGCCGAGCAGGAGGTCGAACGGGCCGGTGAAGTTGGCCAGCCGCACTTCGAATCCGGGCTTTTTGACGCCCTGTTCTGCTGGGTCCTCCGGCCCCGCGGCCCGCGCGGATTCCGCGCGTGTGTCGAGCTCCGCAGGCATGTCGAGATTCGCTGGCGGAGAAAAGGCGCCTGCCACGACCCTGGCTAGGGCGCGCCGCCGCGCGAGATCAGCTCTTTGGCCAGGCGGCGGTAGGCGTCGGCACCGACGTGGTTGCCCGCGTAGGTTGTGATGGGCTCGGCCGCGACCGTGGCGTCGGCAAATTTGATCGAGCGCTTGATGACGGTTTCGAAGACCTTGTCGCCAAAGGCCTCCACCAGGCGGGCGATCACCTCGCGGCCGTGCAGGGTCCGGGCGTCGTACATCGTGGCGAGCACGCCGTCGACCTGCAGGCGCGGGTTGAGGCGGTCCTGGACCTTGTCGATGGTTTCCACGAGCAACGCCACGGCGCGCAGGGCAAAGAATTCACAGATCAGCGGGATGATGACGCCATGGGCGGCGGTCAGCGCGTTGACGGTGAGCAGGCCGAGCGAGGGCTGGCAATCGATCAGGACGACGTCGTAGTCGTCCTCGACCTTTTTCAAGGCCCGGTCCAGCACCTGTTCGCGGGCCACTTCATTGACCAGCTGCACCTCGGCGGCGGAGAGGTCGATGTTGGCCGGGAGCAGATCCACGTTCTCCACGCCGGTCTTCTGGATGGCGTCGCGGATGTCCACCTTGCGGTCCATCAGCACGTTGTACACCGTGAGGTCGAGCTCGTGAGGATTGGTGCCCAGGCCGGCGGACAGGGCACCCTGCGGATCGAAGTCGACCAGGAGCACGCGGCGGCCGTATTCGGCCAGGGCGGCGGCGAGGTTGATCGTGGACGTGGTTTTGCCCACCCCGCCCTTCTGGTTCACCATGGCGATAACCCGCGCAGGACCGTGGGAGGACAGCGGCGCGGGCTCCGGAAAGTCGCGTTGGGGCCGCCCGGTGGGGCCCATGACGGCGTCTTCCAGATCGAGTTCGGTGCCTTCCAGAGTTGCTGAACCCTGTTCGCTGCTCACGTATCTATCCACACTTTCGATGACGGTGATTGTCGTGCTTCATTTTGCCGCCTCCGGGCTCCCGGAGCCCAGCGCGTTCCTCCCAAGGTTACAGCGCCCGACACGGTATTCGCCGGACCTTGACACTGCGCCGGAGGCTGTGCCTTGACGTTCGGGTTGAAGTCGAAGGTTGCTGCCGGGCTGTCACGGCGGCCCGGGCGTGCCGGCAGGCACGCCCGGGGGGACGCCGAGGGGACGCCCGCAGGCGCGCAGCGAGGGGCTGAAACAGGCAGGCGGGCCCGCGCTCCGGCGGCCCCGGAGATATTGAAGTTTGTACCCYGCRGGCCTACATTGAAACGACGAGGTGGCARCGGCTCATGCAYGAACTTTCGATCACGCAAAGTCTTGTAGAGGCGGTCCTGGACCGGACCGGTGGCCGCTCCGTGACGGGCGTCAACCTGCGGATCGGACCCTTGAGCGGCGTCCTCCCGGACGCCGTGCGCTTTTGCTTCGAAGTCGTTTCAGCTGACACGCCGCTGGCCGGGGCAACCCTGACGATCGATGAATCCGAGGGCCGGGCCAGATGCCGCAGCTGCCGCGACGAGTTCGTCCTTGAGGACATGTTTCTGCTCTGCCCCYGTGGCAGTGCCGATGTCGAAGTCGTCAGTGGCCGGGAGCTCCTGGTCACCTCGGTGGAGGTTGCGTAGACATGTGTGCGACGTGCGGATGCGGCGACGACGCCGGCACCAGAGTTTCGGACCTCGACGGCACTGTTCACGACATCTTGCCCGCTGCTGCGGCCCCGCACGAACATCCGCATCCGCACGATCACGGCCATCAGCACGCCCACGATCACGAGCACGGGCATCCGCACGATCACGGCCATCAGCATCCCCAATCCCCCGGGACAGCCGACGCCGGGCACAGCCCCGCGGCGGAGGGACGGACCCTCATCTCCCTGGAGGAGAACCTGCTCGCMAAGAACGACCTCCTGGCCGCACGGAACCGGGGTTGGCTGGAAGGACGCGGCATCCAGGCCTTCAATGTCATGAGTTCCCCAGGGGCCGGCAAGACCACGCTCCTGGTCCGGACCATCAGGGAACTTGCCGGTGAACTGGACATTGGTGTGATCGAAGGGGACCAGGAGACCTCGCTGGACGCCGACCGGATCCGGTCCACCGGGCGGCCGGTGATCCAAATCAACACCGGGGCAGGCTGCCACCTGGATGCCGGGATGCTGCAGCGGGCGCTGGGCGCGCTGGATCCGGTCCCCGGATCGACACTCTTCATCGAAAACGTGGGCAACCTGGTGTGCCCCGCATTGTTCGACCTCGGCGAATCGGCCCGGGTCGTCGTGATCTCAGTTACGGAGGGCGATGACAAACCGCAGAAATACCCCCACATGTTCCTGGCTGCCGACCTGGTGATCATCAACAAAGCAGACCTGCTCCCCTATGTGGAGTTCGACGTCGAGCGTTGCGTGCGCCAGGCGCGCCTGCTGAATCCCGGCGTCGACGTCCTGACCCTGTCAGCTACCACCGGCGACGGCATGGACGGCTGGCTGGAGTGGATCCGGAAGAATCCCCACCCGGCGGCGGCTGCCGCCGGGAGTGCGCCGCGCTCTGGCGGACTACGCGTTTGACCGTTGACGCAACATTCGAGCCGCGGCCACAGGGCGGGCTCCGAAGGAGGCAACGATGCCTACAGCTATTGCATTGAAAGCGGAAGAAACCTTGGTCCACGTCCTGTGGATCAATGCCGGACTCAGTTGCGACGGTGACTCCGTGGCCCTGACGGCGGCAACCCAACCAAGCGTCGAGGAGATAGCCCTTGGGGCGCTTCCCGGACTACCCAAGATTGCCATGCACTGGCCGCTGATCGACTTCGAATGCGGCCCGCAGCAAGGCGCCGACGACTTCCTCGAGTGGTTCCGCAAGGCGGACCGCGGCGAGCTGGAGCCGTTTGTGCTGGTGGTGGAGGGGTCCATCCCGAATGAAAAGCTGCACGCCGCGGGCGGCTACTGGGCGGCCTTCGGCAACAACCTCGACACCGGACAGCCGATCACCACCAGCGAGTGGCTGGACCGGCTGGCGCCCAAGGCGACGGCGATCATCGCCGCCGGGACCTGTGCGACCTACGGCGGCATCCATGCCATGGCCGGAAACCCCACCGGCGCCATGGGGGTGCCCGACTATCTCGGGTATGACTGGCGCTCCAAAGCCGGGATCCCGATCGTGTGCGTCCCGGGCTGCCCCATCCAGCCGGACAACCTTTCCGAAACCATGACGTACCTGCTGTATCAGGCCACCGGACAGGCCCCCATGATTCCCCTGGATGAGGCGCTCCGGCCGACCTGGCTGTTTGGCCAGACGGTGCACGAGGGATGCGACCGCGCGGGGTACTACGAACAGGGCGACTTCGCCACCGAATACGGGTCCCCGAAGTGCATTGTCAAGCTCGGCTGCTGGGGGCCGGTGGTCAAGTGCAACGTGCCCAAACGCGGCTGGATGAACGGAATCGGCGGCTGCCCCAACGTGGGCGGCATCTGCATCGGTTGCACCATGCCGGGCTTCCCGGACAAATTCATGCCGTTCATGGACGAACCTCCCGGCGGCAAGCTGTCGACCGCCTCGATCATGCCGTACGGCAAGACCATCAGGACACTGCGGAACATCACGAAGCACACGCTGGACCAGGAACCCCGCTGGCGCAAACCCGGTAATGATCTGCTGACCGGCGCCAAGCGGACCTGGTAGGGACGCTAGGCAGAGAGGCAATGCAATGACTTCGACGATTCCGATGCCCTCAGCGGACGGTACCGCGGGCGAGAACCTGGTAGAGATGGCCTGGGACCCGATCACAAGGATCGTCGGCAGCCTCGGCATCTACACCAAGGTCGATTTCAAGAACAACCAAGTGGTGGAATGCCACAGCACGTCCTCGATTTTCCGCGGCTATTCCATCTTCATGCGCGGCAAGGACCCCCGGGACGCACACTTCATCACGAGCCGGATCTGCGGAATCTGTGGCGACAACCACGCCACCTGTTCCTGTTACGCGCAGAACATGGCCTACGGCGTGAAGCCGCCCCACCTCGGCGAATGGATCGTCAACCTGGGCGAGGCTGCCGAGTACATGTTTGACCACAACATCTTCCAGGAGAACCTGGTCGGCGTGGACTACTGCGAGAAGATGGTCTCCGAAACCAACCCGTCGGTGCTGGCCAAAGCCGAGAACACGCCGGCCCCGCAGGCCGCTGAGCACGGCTACCGCACCATCGCGGACATCATGCGCTCGCTGAATCCGTTTACCGGGGAGTTCTACCGCGAGGCACTGCAAGTGAGCCGGATGACCCGGGAAATGTTCTGCCTGATGGAGGGCCGGCACGTCCATCCCTCCACGCTTTACCCCGGCGGCGTGGGCACCGTGGCGACGATCCAGCTGATGACGGACTACATCACCCGGCTCATGCGGTACGTGGAGTTCATGAAGAAGGTCGTGCCGATGCACGATGACCTCTTCGACTTCTTCTATGCGGCCCTGCCCGGGTACGAGCAGGTGGGGCTGCGGCGCACCCTGCTGGGCTGCTGGGGGTCCTTCCAGGACCCGGAGTTCTGCAATTTCGCCTACAAGGACATGACGGAGTGGGGCCGGAAGATGTTCGTCACCCCCGGCGTCGTGGTGGACGGCAAACTCGTGACCACGGATCTGGTGCGCATCAACCTGGGGATCCGGATCATGCTGGGCTCGTCCTACTACGAGGACTGGGGCGACCAGGAAATGTTCGTCACCCGCGACCCGCTGGGCAACCCGGTGGACCGCCGGCACCCCTGGAACCAGCACACCAACCCGCGGCCGCAGAAGCGCGACCTCGAGGACAAGTACAGCTGGGTGATGTCACCGCGGTGGAATGACGGCGAAAGCAACCTGGCGCTGGATACCGGCGGCGGCCCGCTGGCCCGGCTCTGGTCGACCGCTCTTGCCGGCTTCGTCGACACCGGCTACCTCAAGTCAACGGGCAGCAGCGTCCAGATCGAGCTACCCAAGACTGCGCTGAAGGGCCCGGTGACGCTGGAATGGAAGATCCCGCAGTGGAGCAACACGCTGGAGCGGAACCGCGCCCGGACCTATTTCCAGGCCTACGCGGCGGCCGCCGCCCTGCACTTCGCCGAAAAGGCGCTCGAGGAGATCCGGGCCGGCCGCACCAAGACGTGGGAGTCCTTCGAGGTGCCGGAGGAAGCCATCAGCTGCGGCTTCACCGAAGCCGTCCGCGGCGTGCTCTCGCACCACATGGTGATCCGCGACGGCAAGATCGCCAACTACCATCCCTATCCGCCGACGCCGTGGAACGCCAGCCCGCGCGACTCCGAGGGAACACCGGGCCCGTATGAGGACGCGGTGCAGGGCCAGCCCATCTTCGAGGAGAACGACCGCGACCATTTCAAGGGCATTGACATCATGCGCACCGTCCGCAGCTTTGACCCCTGCCTGCCGTGCGGCGTCCACATGTATCTCGGCGACGGGCAGACGCTGGACTTGCTGCACTCCCCCACGCAGTCGCTCACCGGTGAGTAGCCCGCCATGGACCGGGAGAATCTGTTGGGCTCGGCCGGTGAACGGATCAGTTCGCTCCTGGACGCGCTGGGCTCCGGCGGTCCGGTGGCCCGGGACCGGGCGGAAGAACTGGTCCGGCAGGTGACGGAACTGTACGGTGCCGGGCTGGAACGGATCCTGCACGTGCTCGATTCGCAGGGTGCGCTCGGGCCCGGAACGCTGTCCGCCCTCACGTCCGACCCGTTGGTGTCGGGCCTGCTCCTGATCCACGGGCTGCACCCCGTGGACCTGCCCGGCAGGGTCGCCGGAGCCCTGGACTCGGTCCGGCCCTACCTCGGCTCGCACGGCGGCGATGTGGAACTGCTCGGCATCAGCGAAGAAGGCGTCGTCCGGCTGAGGCTGCTGGGCAGCTGCCAGGGCTGTCCGTCGTCGTCGGTGACGCTCAAGCTCGCCGTCGAGGACGCGATCGAATCTGCGGCGCCCGAGGTGACCGGCATCGAAGTGGAGGAAGCGGCTCCCGCCGCCGTTCCCGCCCTCATCCCCGTCGGCGCCCTGCGCTCGCGGCTGGACGGGCTGGGCGGCCCGCCCGACGGCGGCATTCGCAGTGCCGCGCCGGACTGGGCGGTCCCCGACTCCGGCACACCGGCCCCAGGCACGTGGCAGGCGGTCCCGGCCCTCGCTGAGCTGGAGTCCGGAGCCGTGGCCGGCTTCCTGGTGGCGGGCGTGGAGGTGCTCACGTGCCGGATCGGCCCGGACATCTACGCGTTTGTGGACCGCTGCCCGCGGTGCACCCACACCATGCCGGGCGCCTCGCTGCAGCGGGCGCTGGCTGCCCCGGTGGGCGGGGGGCTGTTGCGCTGCCCGCACTGCCGCAGCCACTTCGACGTCCGGAAGGCCGGGGCCTGCCTCGAGGACAAGGTGCTGCATCTTGATCCCCTCCCGCTGCTGCTCCGCGACGGGGTTCCCTCCGTGGCCGTCCCCACCACCGCGGACCCGCTGTGAGATGCCGGCACATGAATTCCGCGGCACGGGAACGGAGCAGGGCATGACGGCGACGCCGGGAAGCGGGAGTCAGCCGCCCGGCAGCGCCGGAATCAACGGGGCCGGAAACAACAGCGCCGGAAACAACAGGGCCGGAAACAGCGCGTCGGCGCTGGCCGTGCTCCGCCGGATAACGTCCACCCGCCCGGCCCAGCCTGCCGGCGAGCGCTGCGAGATGTGCGCGGAGCCCATCCCGGACGCCCACCAGCACGTGGTGGATCTGGAGAGCCGCTCCCTGCTGTGCACGTGCCGGCCCTGCTATCTGCTGTTCACGGACTCGTCGGCCCATCTGCGTTACCGCTCCGTCCCTGACCGCTACCTCTCATTCGAGCCCTTCGAGCTCGGCCAGGCCCAGTGGGACGAGCTGGAAATCCCGGTGGGGCTGGCATTCTTCTTCTTCAACTCGGCTCTTGGCCGGACGGCCGCTTTCTACCCGAGCCCCGCGGGCGCCACGGAGTCCGAACTTCCCCTGGCTGCCTGGGCGTCGGTCGAGGCGGCCAACCCGGCCATCACCGTGCTCGCCCCCGACACGGAAGCCCTGCTGATCCGCGCCCCCGGCCCGGACCGGGACCGGGCGGACTGCCACTTGGTCCCCATCGATGCGTGCTACGAGCTGGTGGGCCGCCTGCGGCGGGTATGGAAGGGCTTCGACGGCGGTCAGGAGTCCCGCCAGGAGCTCGCGGGATTCTTCGACCGGATCAGCCGCCGCAGCAGGCCGGGCGCCCCCGCGGCAGACTTGGAGGGACGCCATGGTTGAGCTCGAATTCAGTGTGCTGGACATCGCCCCGGAGCCCTACGCGGCCGCACCCCAGCTGACCGCGCGCCTGCGGATCCAGGAGAAGAGTGGCGCCGCCGTCCATGCCATGGCCCTGCGGTGCCAGGTGCGGATCCTGGCCCAGCGTCGCGGCTACGACGCCGACGAGGAAGCCGGGCTGCTGGAACTCTTCGGCACCCGCGGACGGTGGCCCACCACACTCAAGCCCTTCATCTGGATGCACAGCGGCATCCTGGTCCAGGGATTTGCGGACAGTGCCGACGTTGACCTGCCGCTGCCCTGCACGTTCGACTTCGACGTCGCAGCGGCAAAATACCTGAACTCCCTGCGGGACGGGACGGTCCCGCTCGAGTTCCTCTTCTCCGGGACGGTCTTCACGCGCGGCGCGGCGGGCTTCGGCGTCGAGCAGATTCCCTGGGACCGGGAAACGCGGTACGCCCTGCCCGTGGCGGCCTGGCGCTCGCTGATGGACGCATTCTTCCCGAACCAGGGATGGATCCGCCTGGACCGCGACGTCCTCGCGGCCCTGGCCAAGTACAAGGCGGTCCACGGCTTGATTTCCTGGGAGGCCGCCATCGAGGGGCTGCTGGCCGGGGCGGGTGACCCGGTGCCGTGAACACCGGACTCAGCCTGGCCCGCGCCGTCGCCGACGCCGTCCTCTACGAGGGATACCTCCTGTACCCCTACCGCGCCTCGTCCGCCAAGAACCGGGCCCGCTGGCAGTTCGGCGTGCTCGGGCCGCCGGGCGCGGCTGAATCCGGTGCCGGCGAAGCGCCGGACATGGCAGCGGATTGCCTCCTCGAGCCGGGACCCGCGGCGCGGGTCGACGTGCACCTGCGCTTCCTGCACCTCCAGAGACGGTCCGCCGAACGCGCGGATGACGGCGGATTCACGCCCGTCGACGAACTCACCGTCGGCGCCTCCCGGTGGCTTAGCTGGGACGAGGCAACGGATCAGGAGATCACCCTCGGGCCGTACAGCCTCGGCCAGCTTGCCGCGGGCGTGTCCGCGCCGGTGAACGTGCCGGCGAACGAGGACATCGAGCCCGTGCTGGATTCCGCCGGCGCCATTGCGGGCCGGCTTGTGCGCCGGCGGCGGGAGCTTCGTGGCGAGGTGCGCCTGCTGGCGGCGCAAGTGGCGACGCCGGGGCAGGCCGCCGGAGCAGATGCCGCGGCGGGGCCGGCCCACGGGCCGCTGTGGCGGCTCAGGGTCACGGTGGAGAACGCGGCGGCAGCGGCCACCGACACGCGTTCCGCCATCGAGTACTCGTTCATCGGAGCCCATGTCCTGCTCGCCGTCCACGATGCCGATTTCCTGTCGGTGATCGATCCGCCGGGATGGGCAGCGGCGGCGGCGGCTTCGTGCAGCCAGCACCGCTGCTGGCCCGTGCTCGCCGGCCCCGAGGGGCAGCGCGATGTCCTGCTCCTGTCCCCGATCATCCTCTATGACCATCCGGCGGTGGCACCGGAAAGCACCGTGGAACTGTTCGACGCGACGGAGATCGATGAAATCCTGACCTTGCGGGTGCTCACCCTGACCGATGCGGAAAAGGCGGAGGCCCGGTCAACCGATGCCCGGGCCGCGGCGATCATCGAACGCTGCGAAAACATGACGGCAGAGGAGCTCCAGCAGTTGCACGGCATCCTGCGGAACCCGCACGCCGGTGCGCCCCGCGGACCCGGGAGCATCGGAGGCGACGGCTTCCCCGGCCCCGCGGTCCCGGCCTATCCTGAGTTCTCAGTTCCGGAGTTCTCAGTTCCGGAATTCTCGGTTCCGCGCGCCTCCGACGCGGACACCGGCGCCGGCACGCCGTGGTGGGATCCGGCCCGGGACGCCGCCGTGGATCCGGGATCGGACACCGTCTTCATCGACGGCGTCCCGATCTCACGCGGCAGCAGGGTGCGGGTTGTCCCGCTGCGCCGCGCCGACGCCCAGGACCTCTTCTTCGCCGGCAAGTCGGGTCGCGTCACCGGAGTCCACTTCGACGTCGACGGCGGAACGCACGTCGCGGTGGTCCTCGAGGCCGACCCCGCCGCCGAACTGCAGGAGTGGTACGGACGGTATCTGTATTTCGCCCCCGAGGAACTCGTGCCGCTCACCGCGGCGCCGGCCCCGGACAACGGAAAGGAACCATCACCATGAAAGCTCTGGGCATCATGACAGTCGTGCTCTTGCTGGCCGCGGGCCTGGCAGCAGCCGTCGTCGGCCTGCGTTCAATTCCGGACATCAAGCGCTACGTGCGAATGCGGAGCATGTGAGGTCCGGTGTGAGCGGGGTCCTCGTGGCGGGCGTGGGGAACGTGTTCCTTCGCGACGACGGATTTGGGCCGGCCGTCGCCCGCCGGCTGGCCGAGGAGGTGTCCGGCCTGCCCGGCTGGGCGCCGGAGGAGGTCCAGGTGCGGGACTACGGGATCCGCGGGCTGCACCTCGCCTACGATCTCCTGGACGGCGTGGATGCGCTGGTGCTCGTGGATGTGCTTCCGGCCCCGGCGGACGGGAGCACAAGCGCGGGAACGCTCCGGATCCTGAAGATCCGGGTGGAGGACCTGGAAAGCGGCGGTCCGCTGACGCCGGCCGGCCTGCGGGCCAATCCGGCCTTCGATCCTCATGGCATGGACCCGCTGGCTGTCCTCCGCCGTCTGCGTGTTTTGGGCGGATCGCTGCCGGAGACCTACCTGGTCGGCTGCATCGCGGGGCGAACGGACGAGGGCATGGGACTGTCCGAGAACGTGTCCCGCGCCGTTCCGGCAGCCGTGGAAGCAGTCCGCACCCTGGTCACAGCCCGCATCACGAACGCAGACGCAGCGCCCGCGAGCGCGGCTCCGGATGAAACAGGCTGAGGAGGAACCACGGATGTGTCTGGGAATACCGGGCCGGATCATCGAAGTGATCGACGGCTACAACGGGCAACTCGCCCTCGTGGATGTGGCCGGGGTGGAGCGCAAAATCAACATTGGCCTCCTCGATGACGGCCCCGTGGAGAGCGGCACGTGGGTCCTGATCCACATGGGCTTCGCCCTGGAACGCGTGGACCAGGAAGGCGCCGACCGTGCGATGACGGGACTTGAGCTCATGGGACGGGGCCCGGACCCCACCGACACGGTCCCGTAGCCTTCACTCCCCCACTGAAGGATCTGAAGGCGCCGCTATTCGAGGGCGATCGCTGCGCCGCGGTGCTCCACGCCGGAATTCGCGATCTTGAGGTGGCGCGCAAAGTAGTGCTGGAGCCGGTGGAGCTGGGCGGCCGAGAGCCGGTCGCACACCCAGTCCCAGTGGAGGGACACCATGTCCCCGGGCATGAGGTCAGCGATGAAGCCGGACCCGGCCACGGCGTACTTGGCCGCCTCGATCACCGGTTCCCCCAGCGACAGCGCCATCCCGTCCCACGCCAGGGGCCGCGAGCGCACGAGGGCGCTGTCCGCTTCGACGGCCACCACCTCGCCCCACCGGATGCGGCATTGGTCAAGGACATTCAGGGCCGTGGATGAGCGCCTGTCATCGCGCAAGAGTCCCGTCCACGGATAGATTTCCAGGACGTGGAAGCTGTGATGCGGGACGCCGCCGGCCAGGACCCCTTCCATCAGATGCGGGAACTGATGCCCGGTCCGTGCACGGAACCGGTCCTCCATGGAATTGCCGATGCTGCGCACACCCACGGAGTCCAGCAGCGTGTTTCCCACCCAGTAGGCCTCCACCACCGCGTAATCCAGCGGGTCCGGGTTGCCGGTGGCACCTGCGATGAGCTCCAGGTACGGCCAGGCGCCGGCGAACCCCTTCGCAAGTTCGCGCAGGCCCGCGTCGGTCACCCCGGACTGGCCATAGTGCAGCAGCGCGTCGCTGTCAGGCGGCCCGCAGCTGCCCCGCGAATTCGGCGGATACGCGTAGCGGACAAACAGTTGGGCGCCGTTGACTTCCATCCCGTGGCCTCGTTTCACAGGGGATATCAGCGAGGCTAGCACCGGCGCCCATCGGCGAACAATGCCCGTCGTGACCGGCATTGACACCCCTGCGCATTCGGCGGATGCTGTGAGGAAATGCCGCACCGGGACCATTGCTGTGGCCGGCGCGGAGCGAATGGCCGTTGCGCGCGGTCCTTCCCGGGAGGTAGGCCGATGAGCATCCCCGAAGCCAACCGACGATCTGTACTGGCAGCGGCCCTCTACGGCGGAGGGGCGCTGTTCCTCGCTTCCTGCGCCGCGGCCGGCACGGCGCCACAGTCGTCGCCGCAGTCAACGCCGCCGGCAGGGGCTGCCGGTACTGCGCCCCCGGGTTCCGCCTCCGGCCCCGCCGGGATCCAGGTGACGGACCAGCGCGGGACGGTCCTGAGTTTCGACCGCCCGGTCACCCGGGTGGTGACCATTCCCATGCCCGCCGCCTCCCTGCTGGCCGCCGTCGACCAGGGCGCCGGCCATCTGGCCGGGATGCACAACGCCTCATGGGTCGCCATGCGCGACGGCGCCATGGGCACCATGTACCCGGAGACCCTGAACATCCCGCACGACATCGCCACGACCGACTTCACGCCCAATGTCGAAAGCATCCGGGCACTGAACCCCGACGTCGTGGTCCAGTGGAGCGATGCGCAACTGACGGCACCCCTGGAACAGGCCGGGATGAAGGTCCTGGGCATCACGAACACCGGCACGCAGCAGGACGTGGACACGTGGACCGCGCTTTTCGCAACGATGCTGGGCCGGCCGGACCGGGCCGTGCAGATGAAGGCGCGCAGCGACGGGCAACAGAAGGCCATCCAGGCCGAGGCCGCCGCCCGCGGCACCGGCGGCCCGGGCATCATCTACTTCAACAGGTTCAGCGGCGGCCTCAAGGTGGCCGGAAACGGCAGCTACAACGACTTCTACATCAAGCTCATCGGGGCACACAACCCCGCCACCGGCCCGCAGGGCCTTCAGGGCAAGGGCATGGTGGGCGTGGACGTCGAACAGGTCCTCGCCTGGGATCCGGAAATCATCCTGCTCGGGAACTTCGACGCCGCGATGCCCGCCGACGTCTACGCCAACCCGGTGTGGCAAAGCGTCTCCGCGGTGCGCTCCCGCCGCGTCTACAAGGTCCCGCTGGGCGGCTACCGCTGGGATCCCCCCGGCCAGGAATCGCCACTGATGTGGCGCTGGCTCACAGATGTCAGTTTCCCCTCCGGCAACCGCTCCACGCTGAGGGACGAGACAAACGACTACTTCGACTTCCTGTACCGCTACCGGCCATCGGCGCCGGAGCTGGACAAGATCCTCTGGACCGAAGCCAACGGCACCTCGGCCAACTACCGGCAGTTCGATGCTTCGTGAGGCCCAGCCTCTGACCACGGGACCCCCCGGCGGCCGGGGACCGGGGCTGCGCCAGGTCATCGGTCCATGCCTGCTCTCAGGAGCAGTYCTGGCGGCCGTGTCGGCGGTTGCACTCGCCAGCGGCCGCTACAGCGTGTCCCTGGACCATGTCGTGCAGATCCTGGCCTCCCGAATAGTTCCCTTCGGCCCGGGCCTTCCCGCGGCCGAGGAAAACGTGGTGCTGCTGATCAGGTTGCCCAGGGTCCTGCTGGCCCTGCTGGTCGGTGGCGCCCTCGCAATCGGTGGCGCGGCCCTGCAGGCCGTGTTCCGCAACCCCCTGGTCAGCCCGGAGGTCATCGGCGTCTCCTCGGGCGCCTCCTTCGGCGGTGCCCTGGCCCTGCTGCTGGGCCTGGGCCCCGTCGCCCTCGTGGGCGGATCGTTCGGCTTCGGGCTGCTGGCACTGGGAATCGTCTTCCTCATCACGTCCGGGCGGGGCGGCGCCCACATCCTCATGGTGGTCCTCGGAGGAATCGTCACGGCCTCCTTCTTCTCCGCCCTGGTGGCCCTGGTGACGTATCTGGCGGACCCGTTCACCACCTTGCCCGCCATCGTATTCTGGCTGCTTGGCAGTGTCTCCACCGCCACCTGGGCGAAAGTGCTGGTGGCCCTCATTCCCATCGCTGCCGGCGGCGTCGTCCTGCTGGCCCTCCGGTGGCGGATCAATGTGCTCTCGCTCGGCGACGACGACGCCACCGCCCTGGGGCTCCGGCCCCGCCCCCTGCGCTGGGCGGTCCTCGCCGCCGTGGCTCTCATGGTCGCCGGGGCCGTCGCCGTCAGCGGCGTCATCAGCTGGGTGGGGCTGGTCATCCCGCACCTCGCACGCATGTGGGTGGGACCGGACCACCGGGTGCTGCTGCCGGTCTCCTTCCTGCTGGGCGGGGCCTACCTGATCGCCATCGACACCATCGCGCGCACCGCCACGGCCGGGGAAATCCCGTTGGGCGTCCTGACCGCCCTGATCGGCGCACCGGTGTTCTTCGTGCTGTTGCGCCGGAACCGGGAGAGGATCTGGGACGGTGCTTGAGCTGCGCGGGGCCGGGTTTGGCTATTCGCCGCAGAACTGGGTGTTCAAGGATCTCAGCTTCTCGGTGCCGCCGGGCACCGTGACCGCGGTCCTGGGGCCCAACGGCAGCGGCAAGACGACCCTGGTGCGCTGCGCGGCCGGCATGCTGGCCGTACAGGAGGGTGCGGTGCGCAGGTCCGAGACGGCGGGCTATGTTCCCCAGGCGCGCGGCAGCACGTTCGGCTACCCGGCCCTGGACATGGTGGTCATGGGCCGTGCCCGCCACATCGGCGTTTTCCGCTCCCCCGGCAGCCGGGACAGGGCCGCCGCGCTCCGCGCCATGGACCGGGTGGGGATCGCCGCCCTGGCCGACCGGCTGTTTCCGACGCTGAGCGGGGGCGAGCAGCAGCTGGTCCTCATTGCACGGGCTATCGCGGGCGGTTCGCGGCTCCTCGTCCTGGATGAGCCGTCCACCGGGCTGGACCTGAAGAACCAGGTCCGGGTCCTCCAGCTGCTGAGGGAACTCGTGCGGACCGGGATGTCGCTGCTCGTGAGCACCCATCACCCGGACCACGCCCTGTTCCTCGCGGACTCGGTGGTCCTCATGGGCGCCGCGGGTGTGGTGACCGGGCCTGCCGGGCCGCTCCTCGCCGATGCGCAGCTTTCCGCGCTGTACGGCGTCCGTGTCAGCACCCTGAACTACGACGACGCCGGGACGCCCCGCCGCACGGTGGTCACCCCCTTCGGCGCCGAGGAGGGCTGAACCGAACGCCCAAGCGCCCGGCAGCTGGGCTGCCGGGCGCTTGGGGCGTCATCGAGCGGTAGTGCGTCCTGTCAGTTTAGGGCCGGGGTGCGGCCCTGGCCGGTTCCGGCGTGGTTCGGGACGGTTCAGGCGCGGGTTCAGGCGTGTGCCAGGACCGGTTGTGCCGGCTGTGCGGGCTGTTCGGCGGCATCCTGTGCGCCGGAGTGGCCGGCCAGCATCGTCTCTTCGTCGAACGGCTCGGCACCGGCCAGGACACGGTCCACGCGTCCGCCGTCGATCTCCTTGACCCAGGTGCCGATCAGCACCGTGGCGACGGCGTTGCCGGTGAAGTTGGTCAGGGCGCGCGCCTCGGACATGAACCGGTCGATGCCGACGATCATGCCCACGCCGCCCAGCAGTTGGGGTGCGTGCGCCTGGAGTCCGGCGGCCAGCGTGGCCAGGCCGGCACCGGTGACGCCGGCGGCACCCTTGGAGGCGATGATCATGAAGACCAGCAGGGAAACCTGGGCGCCAAGGTCCAGCGGCGTGCCCATGGCGTTGGCGACGAACAGTGCGGCCATGGTCAAGTAGATGGCGGTCCCGTCGAGGTTGAACGAGTACCCGGTGGGGACCGTGACACCCACGACGGGCTTGGACACGCCGAGGTGTTCCATCTTCGCGATCAGGCGGGGCAGCGCGGCTTCGGAGGAGGACGTGGAGAAGATCAGCAGGTATTCGCGGCCGAGGTACTTCATGAGCTTGAAGATGCTGACGCCTGCGACCGCCTTGAGCAGGCCGCCGAGGATCACGACGATGAACAGGGCGCAGGTGATGTAGAAGGCGCCCATCAGGGTCGCCATGCTGATGATGGCCTGGAAGCCGGTGGCACCGACCACTGCGGCGATCGCGCCGAAGGCTCCGACCGGGGCCAGCCACATGATCATGATGAGGATGCGGAACACGAGGGCCTGGCCGTAACCGACGGCCTTGAGGATCGGGGCTCCCTGCGGGCCCATCTTCTGCAGCGCGAAGCCGACCAGGATCGCGGCGAGGAGGGTCGGCAACACGGGAATGTCGCCCGGGATGATGCCCAGAAGGAAGTCAACGGTGCTGTCGACTGCCGCCTTCTTGTTCGGATCATAGGGGGCGAGCTTGAGGCCCTCGCCCGGGTGGATCAGGTTGCCGACCACCAGGCCGATCCCCAGGGCGAACGTGGACATGACCACAAAGTAGGCGAGCGCCAGGCCGCCGACCTTGCCGACCGTGGCGGCCTTGGCGATGGAGCCGATGCCCAGCACGATGGTGCAGAAGATCACGGGCGCGATCATCATCTTGATGAGTTTGATGAAGCCGTCGCCGAGTGGTTTGAGGGATTTGCCGACCTCGGGGAACAGCAGGCCGATAACGGCACCTGCAATCACGGCTACGATGACTGCGATGTAGAGGTAGTGGGACTTGTCCAGTCCCTTGCGCTTCTTGGCCGGAGCGGCGGCCGGTGCTGCTGACTCTCCTCGTTGAGAGGCCATGGTGTTCTCCTTGGATAGGCTGGACTTGGTGCGGTCCTGGCTGTGGTCCGCTCTTGTCCTTCTTGCGTGTAACCCCATCATTGATGAGAAGGTGACGCGCATCACCCTTGCGTTCATATTGGTCATGGAAGGTGTTGATGATCCGGCGCTGGAGCATCGCCCGCAGGCTGTTTGCGGCCAACCTGCTGTTCGTGGTGGCCCTGACGGCCATCGTTGGCACGGCCGTGTTCGTGGACGCGCGCGATCACGCCTACGACGAGGCCGGACGCCGGATGGCCGGCATCGCCACCGCCGTCGCCGACGCCCCCTTCGTCCTGGCGGCGGCGGACTCGGCCGATCCCACGGCCCTGCTGCAGCCGTATGCCCTGAAGACCATGAACGACGCCGACGCGGATTTCATCACGATCATGGCCCCGGACCGCACGCGCTGGACCCACCCGCGGGATGAGGAACTGGGCAAACCGTATATCGGCTCCATTGACGCGGCCCTCCATGGCCAGGTGTTCACGGAAGTCGTGGCCGGCACCCTCGGCCCGTCGGTGCGCACCATCGCCCCGGTCAAGGATGCCGACGGCAAGGTCCGGGCGCTCGTGGCCGCGGGCGTGACGGTCCGGACGGTGGACGTCGCACTCTCCGGCCGGCTGCCGGCGCTGCTGGCCATCAGCCTGGCGCTGCTGGCCGGCGGGTCGGCGGCGGCCTGGCTCCTGGGACGGTACCTGCGCCGGGTGACCCGCGGCTGGGGCCCCGAAGAGCTGGGCCAGCTCTTCGCGTACTACGAATCGGTGCTGCATTCGGTGCGCGAGRGCGTGATCCTCATCGACCCCAAGGGCAAAGTGGTGATGTACAACGACCAGGCCGCCGAACTGCTCGGGTTGAGGAAGCAGTCCGCCGACGGCGGTCCCACCTCCGGCGCTGACCGCGGGGTTGCGGGGGGCGGCCGCCAGGCGGCGCCCTCCCTCGCGGAGTTGCCGCTGGCCCCCAGCCTCAAAGAGCTCTTCGAATCGGGGCGGACCGCCCTGGATGAGATCCACCTGACCGGCTCGCGGATCCTGGTGGTCAACCAGGGCCCCGCGGTGGGACCCGAATCTGCCAGCGACCGCCCGCGCGGAGCGAAGTCCGGCGCTGCCGGCGCTGGCACTCCTGTTTATGGAACGGTCGCCACCATCCGGGACCGTACCGAGATCGAATCCCTGGGCAGTGAACTCGAGACCATGCGCACGCTCTCGGACGCGCTCCGCGCCCAGACCCATGAACACGCCAACCGGCTCCACACCATCGTCTCGCTCATGGAACTGGGCCGGGGCCCCGAGGCGCTGGACTTCGCCACCAAAGACCTGGAACTGAGCCAGCGGCTCACGGATGACATTGTGAGCTCCATCGAGGAACCCGTGCTCGGCGCCCTGATCATGGGCAAGGCAGCCGAAGCACACGAACGCGGCGTCGAACTGACCCTCAATACCAGCGGTTCCACGGCCGTGACCGGACTGGCCGTGCAGGACCTCGTGGCCATCCTGGGGAACCTGCTGGACAATGCCATCGACGCCGCGGCCGAGGCGCCGGCACCCCGGCTCGTGGAGCTGACCGTCGAGACCACCGGCTCCGCCCTGGAGATTACCGTGGAGGACAGCGGCCCCGGGATCGATCCCGCGGCCGTGGAGGACGTCTTCCGGCATGGTTTCAGCACCAAGGCCCCGGGACCGTTCGGACGCGGCCTTGGACTGGCCCTGGTGCGCCAGGCGGTACAGCGGCTGGGCGGTACCATGACAATCACCAGCCCGGCCGGGGCGCTGTTCCGCGTCACTCTGCCCGTCACAACACCGCCGGTCACTCCGCTGCCGGTCACTACCGAGGGACAACCATGAGCGAGATCCGGGTACTCGTCGTCGAGGACGAGCCCATCGCTGCCGCAGCGCACGCCGCCTACATAGAAAGGCTGGACGGTTTCACCCTGGCGGGCTCCGCGCCCGACGGCCAGTCCGCCCTGCGCCTGCTCACCGAATTCTCCGCGGCAGGCAATCCGGTGGAGCTGGTCCTGCTGGACATGAACCTCCCGGACCTCCACGGGCTGGACATCGCACGCCGGATGCGGGCGGCCGGACTGTTCGCGGACATCATCGCCATCACCGCGGTGCGGGAACTGAACATTGTCCGCAGCGCGGTGGCCACCGGCGTGGTCCAGTACCTGATCAAACCGTTCACCTACGCGACCTTTGCGGACAAGCTCGCCAGCTACCGGCTGTTCCGCGAGCAGCTGGCCGCACCCCTGGCCGGGGAAGCCGGAGCCCGGGCGTCCCAAAGCGATGTGGACCAGGCCTTCGCCAGCCTCCGTGCCCCGTCCGAGCTGTCGCTGCCCAAGGGCCTGGCCGTATCCACGCTGGAATCCGTCCAGGACTACATCAAGCAGCAGGCCGAGGCGGTGTCGGCCAGCGAGGTCATGGAGGCGCTCGGGATGTCCCGGGTCACCGCCCGGCGCTACCTCGAATACCTCGCCGACGCCGGAACGGTCTCCCGCGCCGCCCGCTACGGCGCCCCCGGGCGGCCGGAGAACGAATACCGCTGGAACCGGCCGCGGACGTAGGCCTGACGCTCCCCGTTACCGTCACCGGGAGGGCACTTGCCGGCAATCCCGGGAAACACTGCCGCGAAATGCCGTCCCGGCGGTTTCCTTGTGGCGGGATGATCGCGAATGCTTAGTGCCATGCGGCCGCTGTTGACGTGTCAGGGCAGCGGGGCGGCGCGCGTTGCGAATAGGCGATGATCCGGGTGATCATCATTCGCCGCCCCACTGCGGTCTGGTGCCGGCGGACACTGTGTGTCCGGGCCTTCTGCGTGGTTACTTGCCGCAAACGAAGACTTCATTCAATGCGGCGGGGTCGGCCCGGCTATCGGTAGCCGCACCGCCGGTGGCCGCGCGGTTACATGATGCCGGTGGGAACCAGCAGGACCCAGGCGAGGGCCGGGGCTACGAGCACCACTCCCCCGGCATACGCCATCAGCTGCCGGTACACTCGCTGCCTGTCATTGTCGCGGGCGTTGGCGACCACCAGCGCACCGTCGGTGGAGAAGGGCGAGACATCCACCACCGTGGCAGCTATAGCCAGCGCCGCGACCGTTCCTGATGCGCTCAGCGAGCTGGTAGCCAGGAGCGGACCGGCCAGGGGAATGAACGCGGTCAGCAACGCCGTGGAGGAGGCGAAGGCTGAGCCGACGCCAATGACATAGCAGAGGACCAGCGCCACCAGCAGCGGTGCGCCCAGTGCCAGAGCCTGCTCGGCGAGGGTGTCGATGACGCCAACGTGCTGGAGCAGGGAGACATAGGTGATCATGCCGGCAACCAGCAGGACGGTGGACCAGGAGACACCGCCGATGAACGTCTGGTGTTCTTTGATATTGACCAGCGCCAGCAGGAGCCCGGCGGAGAGTGCGACAAAGCCGATCGGCAGGTGGAAGCCCAGGGTGCACACGAGCATCACCGCGATCAGTGCCAGCGTGAGGATCTGCTGCCCGCGAGGGCGGCTGGTGCGGGCGGTGTCGACGTCGGCATGCTGGCCGCCTTCGCCGTCCCGCAGCCTGCCCAGGAGGGCGAACAGGACGATGGTGAGCACGGAGAGAATGAGGTTAAGAGCGAAGCTGGCGATGAAGAGTGCGCCCTGGGAAATGGGAAATCCGTTCTTCAGGGCGATATCGTGCACCAGCACGCCGGCGACGGACAGCGGGGAAAAGCCGCCGGCGTGGGCTCCGTTGATGATGAATGCGCCCATCAAGACGGGATGGATCCGGGACTCGTAGGCGAAGCCGATGGCCGCCGGCGCCAGCAGCGCGACGG
>NZ_JBFTNJ010000016.1:0-60012 GCF_056397425.1 Arthrobacter sp. 05N33_2 | reverse complement strand
GGACCTGCACGTGCGCGTAATCGCCGCGGGCTAGGACTTCCGGGCGGGCCCGTTAGTGTCCCGCGTCCTGCGTACCAGCAGGACGAGGAACCGCCCGGCCACCCCTGCCGCCAGCACCGCCGCCATGAACAGCACGGAGGCCGGCGGCAGGGTGACGGCCAGGACCAGGCAGCCGAGGAAGCCCAGCACATTGAGCCAGCGCGGCGCATGCCAGGGGCGGCCGGCCAGCGTGAAAGCCGCGGCGTTGGTCACGGCGTAATAGACCAGCACGCCGAAGCTGGAAAAGCCGACCACGGTCATCACGTCGGTGCTCAGCAGCAGGACCACGACGGCGGCGGCGACGGCCAGTTCCGCGGTTAACGGGACGGTGCGGGCGCGGCCCACCCTGGCCAGCGGGGCGGGCAGGTCCCGTTCCCGCGCCATCGCCAACGTGGTCCGGCCGACCCCGGTGATCAGGGCCAGCAGCGCGCCGAGGCAGGCCGCCGCCGCTCCGGCCTGGACGAACGGGACGCCGGCGCCGAGGCGCGAGACCGCCACCGCGTCCAGCAGCGGCGCCGTCGAACCCGCCAGCTGTTGCGGGGGCAGGTGCCACTGCAGCAGCGCGGCCAGGCCAAGGTAGATCACGAAGGCCCCGGCCAGTGCGGCCAGGATGGCCCGCGGGATGGTACGGGCGGGATCCTTGACCTCCTCGCCGAGGGTGGCGATCCGCGCATAACCCGCGAAGGCGAAGAACATCAGCCCCGCCGCGGGAAGGACGCCCCAGCCGCCGGAGGGCGGCGCGGGATAGGCCGGCGCCGCCGACACGGCGGGGGCGCCCGCCGAGTGCGGACCGAGCAGGGAGGCCACGGCGACGAAGACGAGCGTGGCCAACACGACGGCCAGCAGGATCCTGGTCAGCAGTGCGGTCCGCGTGATGCCGAGCAGATTAACTCCCGTGAGGACGACGACGCCGGCGACCGCCAGCGGCGTGGCATAGGCCGGCGCCACGTAGTGCCCGAACGTCAGCGCCATCGCCGCGCAGGACGCCGTCTTGCCCGTGATGAAACCCCAGCCCGCAATGAAGCCCGGCCACTGGCCGAGCTGCCGGCGCCCATACACGTAAGTTCCCCCGCTGTCGGGGTACCTTGCCGCCAACTGGGCCGACGCGACGGCATTGCAGTAGGCGATGACGCCGGCCACGGCCACGGCAAGTGTCAGCAGCGGCCCGGCCAGGGCTGCGGCGGGGGAGAACACGACGAACACGCCGGCGCCCAGCATCGAACCCAGGCCGATTGCCGTGGAATCGAACACGCCGAGGCGGCGCTGCAGCCGCTGGTGTGGCCGCTGCGGGCCGGGGCGGCCGCCGGGCTGATCGCGGTGCTGACCGGGGGGCTGGTCGCCGGGCTGGGTTCCGTTGCGCCGGGTTGCCATGGCAAAAGGGGCCTTTCCAACGGGTAAACTCGAACGGGATCGTTCCCGTAGCGATCCTATTAGAACGTCATTGTTTTGTTATCGCTTTTGATTTTCCCTCTGTCTTCTTCAGAAAGGCGTGCTGTGCTGCGCACACATGACCTCGGATCACTTCGCTCCGAGCACATTGGACAAACCGTAACCCTCGCCGGCTGGGTCGGCCGGCGTCGTGACCACGGTGGTGTCGCATTCGTTGACCTGCGCGACGCGTCCGGCGTCGCCCAGGTTGTGGTCCGTGAAGAAGAAGTCTTCCACGGACTGCGCAACGAGTATGTGCTGCAGATCGTCGGCACCGTCTCCCAGCGTCCCGACGGCAACGAGAACCCGGCGCTTCCCACCGGCGAGATCGAGGTCATGGCCGAGAAGGTCACGATCCTCAACACCTCGGATCCGCTGCCGTTCCAGATCGACGAACACGTTGAGGTGGGCGAGGAAGCACGCCTGAAGCACCGCTACCTGGACCTGCGCCGCCCCGGCCCCGCCCGTAACCTGCGCCTGCGTTCGGAAGCCAACCGGGTGGCCCGCGAACTGCTCCACCAGGACGGCTACGTGGAGATCGAAACCCCCACGCTGACCCGTTCGACGCCGGAAGGCGCCCGCGACTTTGTGGTTCCCGCCCGCCTGGCGCCGGGTTCCTGGTACGCGCTGCCGCAGTCCCCGCAGCTGTTCAAGCAGCTCCTTCAGGTGGGCGGCTTCGAAAAGTACTACCAGATCGCCCGTTGCTACCGCGATGAAGACTTCCGCGCGGACCGCCAGCCGGAATTCACCCAGCTGGACATCGAGGCCAGCTTCGTGGAGCAGGACGACATCATCCGTCTGGGCGAGAACATCGTCAAGGCCCTGTGGAAGCTGATCGACGTCGAGATCCCGACGCCGATCCAGCGCATCACCTACCACGACGCCATGGCCCGCTACGGTTCGGACAAGCCGGACCTGCGCTTCGGCCAGGAACTCACCGAGCTGACCGAATTCTTCAAGGACACCAACTTTGGTGTCTTCAAGGCGCCCTACGTCGGCGCCGTCGTCATGCCCGGCGGCGCCTCCCAGGCCCGCCGGGCCCTCGACGCCTGGCAGGAGTGGGCCAAGCAGCGCGGCGCCAAGGGCCTGGCGTACGTCCTGTACAAGGAGGATGGCGAACTCGCCGGTCCCGTCGCCAAGAACCTCACAGAGACCGAGCGGGCGGGCCTCGCCGACGCCGTCGGCGCCAAGCCCGGTGACTGCATCTTCTTCGCAGCCGGCGAGAAGACCCCGTCCCGCGCGCTCCTCGGCGCTGCCCGCGTCGAGATCGGCCACCGCACCGGGCTCATCAACCCTGCTGACTGGGCCTTCTGCTGGGTCGTGGACGCGCCGATGTTCGAGCCGGCCGCCGCTGCGGTCGCCTCCGGCGACGTCGCCGTCGGCGCAGGCAAGTGGACCGCCGTCCACCACGCGTTCACCTCGCCCAAGCCCGAGTTCATGGACTCCTTCGACGCCGATCCCGAATCGGCGCTGTCCTACGCCTACGACATCGTCTGCAACGGCAACGAAATTGGCGGCGGCTCGATCCGTATCCACGAGCGCGACGTCCAGGAACGCGTCTTCGAGCTCATGGGCCTGGACAAGGAAGACGCCCAGACCAAGTTCGGCTTCCTGCTGGAGGGCTTCAAGTTCGGCGCCCCTCCGCACGGCGGCATCGCCTTCGGCTGGGACCGTGTGGTTGCCCTGTTGGCCGGTGTGGAGTCCATCCGCGACGTCATCGCGTTCCCGAAGTCCGGCGGCGGCTTCGACCCGCTGACCCAGGCTCCCGCTCCCATCACGGCGCAGCAGCGCAAGGAAGCCGGCGTCGACTTCAAGCCGCAGCCCAAGAAGCCTGAGGACGGCAGGGACTAGCCTGCGAGCTTCAGCGGCAGGGGCTCCCCGGGCAACCGGGGAGTCCCTGCCGTCTGTCATTAGTTGCCCGCATTCGTCCCGGACGGAGTAGCCCGATGAACCTGGACCCGCGCCCCGGGATGATTCCTGGATCCGTCCCCGGGCTGGAGACGCTGATGGATGCAGCGTGGCCTGCCGCGGAGCGCGAGGAATCCGGCGGGTGGGTGCTGCGGGCGGCGTCAGGGGTGACCCAGCGGGCGAACTCGGTCTGGCCGAGGGATCCCGGCGAGGATCCGCACCGGCAGCTCGCCGCAGTCCGTGACGCGCGGCTTTGGTACCGCAGCCGGCGGCTTCCGCTCATCTTCCAAATTTTTGACGGCCCACGCCACGTGGCGCTCAACGCGGTGCTCGACGCCGAAGGGTTCACCCGGCAGTCCGAAACCTTGGTGCTGGTCCATGTTCCCGGTGCTGAGTCCGGCGTGGAGTCCGGCGTCGGCGCCCCCGAACTTGCCGTGGAAATTTCGGCCGGGCCGTCGGCGGAATGGCTGGAGCTGTGGTGGAGCGTCGACGGCCGCGGGGGAGCGGACGAGCTCGCCGTGGCCCGCGGCATTCTCGAAGGGTGCCCCTCGCTGTACGCTCTGGTGCGAGACGACGGCGGCGCGCCGGCCGCCGTCGCACGCCTCGCCTTGCCCAACACCGGCCCGTCCGGGCCCGGGTGGGGCGGGCTGTACTGCATGGCAACGCGTCCGGATGCACGGCGTCGGGGCTATGGCGGCCGGGTGGTCCGGGCGCTGCTGCACGAGGGCGGGCCCCGCGGCCTGGCGGGGTACTGGCTGCTGGTCATGGCCTCCAACGCCGGTGCCCGTGAGCTGTACGCCCGCGCCGGCTTCCGTGAAGCCGGCCTCTACCTCTACCGTCAGGACAGGCCCAAGCGGCACCTGACCGGCTGCTAAGGATTCCGGCTCCCGCCGTTCAGGTCACTCCGGTGTCGCGGGATGTCCCTCGGCTCAATGCTCACGCTCGAGGACAGCCTATGTCGCTATTTCTGTCGGTGCCTCCTGAGATGATCTGAGTGTGGAGAGCGGGACAGCGTTGAGCGCGGAGAGCGGTGCGGCGATAGAAGCCGTCGCCGCCTCGGTTGCCGCGCTTGCCGCCTTGGCCGGATCGGCCGCTAGCGACGATGCGCCTGCTGCCGACCCGGTGGGAAACGGCGATCCGCTGCGGCGGCTGGCGGACGGTTGCCTGGACGGGCTCGCCGAGGTCGCCCGGATGGAGGCCCGGATGGCCGCGTTGAGGGTGCGGCTGACCGCCGACTACGCGCAGGCAACCAGGTTCCTGGCGCCGCCGGCGCCGTCACCGCGGGACCGCGCCGTACAGGAGATGGCACTGGTGGCCGAGGTCGCCTGTGTCCTGACGGTCAGCGAACGCGCCGCCGCAGCCCTCCTCGCCGAAACCTACGCCCTGACGACGGCGCTGCCGCTGACCCTGGCCGCCCTTGAGTCCGGGGCGATCTCCTGGCAGCACGCACGGATCATCGTGGACGAAACCAGCAGCCTGGATGCGGCCGGGGCGGCCGGGCTCGAAGCGCACTTCCTGGACCCCGAAGCACCCAACCCGGCCCGCGGCTGCCCGGCCGGGGAGCTCGTTCCGTCCCGGTTCCGAGCCAAGGCCCGCGCCTGGCGCGAACGCCACCACCCGGCCGGCATCGAGGCACGCCACGCCACGAGCGCCGCGGACCGGCGGGTCGAGTACGCTCCGGACCGGGACGGCATGGCCTGGCTCTCGGCCTATTTCCCGGCCGACACCGCCGCCGGGATCTGGGAACGGGCCACCGCCGCCGCCCGCGCCCTCCAGGGCCCGGACGAGCCCCGGACCCTGACCCAGCTCCGCGCCGACATCACCGCCACCTGGCTCCTCACCGCCGGCACGCCCGGCGGCGGAACAAACGGTGGAACGGCCGACGGCGGCAACGGCACCGGCACGGGGGCGGAAGCTCGTGCGGGGGCGGGTGGGCTTGTTCCGGTCCCGCGGGCGCAGGTTCTGGTCACCGTCCCGGTCCTGGCTCTGCTCGGCGCCACCGACGAACCGGCCGTCCTGGACGGGTACGGGCCGATCCCGCCCTCGATGGCCCGCCGCCTGATCGCCGAGGGCGCCGGGTCCTTCTCCCGGGTCCTGACCGATCCCCGGGACGGTGCCCCGCTGGAAATCGGCCGGACCAGCTACCGGCTTACGGCGGCCCAGCGCCACTGGCTCCGGCTCCGCGACGGCCGGTGTCCGTTCCCCGGCTGCGCCAACCACTCCCTGGACAACGATGCAGACCATCTCCTGGCCTGGGCCGACGGCGGCACCACCGGGATCTCGAACCTGGGCCAGCCCTGCCCGAAACACCACCGGCTTAAACACGCCTCCGCCTGGACACCGGCCCGGGCCAGCAAGGACCACCCGCCGGGCTGGACCTCCCCGTCGGGACGCTACTATCCCAGCGAACACCAGGACTGGGAACCACCCCACTGGCCCGAAGACTGGCTGCCCCACATCCCGGCCACGGACGAACCCGGCCCGGAACCCGGCCCCGACACGGGCCCGGATCGAGGCTTGCCCGCGTATCCAGGACATCGTTGCGAACCGGAACCGCTTCCGGACTGCCATCCCGGCCAGAATCCCGTTCCGGAGCCCGAAATTGAACTGCCTCCGGACCCGTTCCCGGACTGGCACCAATTCATCGCCGGGCACCCATTTGCCGACACGGAAACGGACGATCCGGGCTGGCCAGCACGCGCGGACAGTCTTTCCGCGGACGGCGGCCTGTTCCACTGTGTGTGATCTACCCCCGGTCACACTTACGTTGGCGCCCGAAGAGCAGCTGCGGCCAATCGGGCAACTGCTACGCCTGCGGATCCGTCACCAGGATCCGCACCGCGCACAGGTCCGTGGCCGCCTTCTTCAGTACCGCGGCGCGCGGATCCGGGACGTCGAGGAACGCCAGCCTCGGCCGTGCCGCGTACTGCTTCAACACCGGTTCGGCGAGCACTTGGTCCGCAAGGGTCCGGTCGCCGCCGGGAGCCAGATACTCGATCGGGTGCTCCGCGAAAATCCGCCCGGCATGCTCCGCAACGGCCTCCACCAGCGCCTCGGCCTGGTTCGCCCGGCGCCGGGCAAAGCGCTGCTGCGACCAGCCGCCCGCAGCCGTCCGGGACTGGACATGCCGTGTACCGGTCTTCGACGCGAGCACGGCGCCGCCGCTCACCACCGCCACCGAGTAACCGCCGCGGCGGACCAGTACCGCCCCGATGCCCCGCGACTGGGACGCCAGGGAAGCGAGGCGGGCGACGGCGTCGCCGCCGCGCCCAGGACGGCCGTCCACCGGCCATGGCGCCTGGAGCAGAGCCACGGCCCCGTCGGCGGCGCGCAGCTGCAGACCTGCGTCGAGCTCCTCCTCCACCAGTGCGCCGTGGCTCGCGGCGAAGCGGTCCACCCAGCCCGGCAGCCGGTCGCCGGAGACGAAGGCCACACGGGTGTCGGGGATTGTCATGGCGGGGTCTCCGTTATGAGGGTGTCTGGACAGGCGGGAACTAGAAGTAGCCTATCTATGTGGATGATCTCTTTGGCGCAGGGCGGGACGGCGGCGCCGCTACCGAGGATGACGGCGACGCTGACCAGACCGGCGAGAGCCGCCGGGTCTCCCCGCGGAGCCCCCTCGCCGTCCGGATGCGGCCCCGCACCCTCGATGATGTCGTGGGCCAGCAGCACCTACTCGGCCAAGGCTCGCCGCTGCGCCAGCTCGCCGCCGGCACGGACGCCACCGGCCCCGCGGGTCCCAGTTCACTGATCCTCTGGGGTCCTCCGGGTACCGGCAAGACCACCCTTGCCCATGTGATTGCCAAGGGCCCAGGGCGGAAGTTCGTCGAGCTCTCCGCCATCACCGCCGGCGTCAAGGACGTCCGCCGCGTGATGGACGAAGCCCTGACCGCGCGCGACCTGTTCAAGACCACCACCGTCCTCTTCCTGGATGAGATCCACCGCTTCAACAAGGCCCAGCAGGACGCCCTGTTGCCCGGCGTCGAGAACCGCTGGGTGGTCCTGGTCGCCGCGACCACCGAAAACCCCTCCTTCTCCGTCGTTTCCCCACTGCTGTCCCGCTCGCTGCTGCTGACCCTGAAACCGCTCACCGACGCCGACGTCGAGGGCCTTCTCCTGCGGGCCGCAACGGATGACCGCGGGCTCGGCGGCAAAGTGGAACTCAGCGACGAGGCCCTGGCACACCTCGTCCGGCTCTCCGGCGGGGACGCCCGGCGTGCGCTGACCGCGCTCGAGGCGGCGGCCGGTGTCGCGTTCGGGGACGCGGACGACACTGACGCAGTCGTAGCCGGCACAGCCAGCGGGGCGCCCGAGGCGGCCCCGGTGAAGATCGAGCTCAAGCACACGGAGCGCGCCCTGGATGTCGCCTCCGTCCGCTACGACCGGGCCGGGGACCAGCATTACGACGTCGCCAGCGCGTTCATCAAGTCGATCCGGGGTTCCGACGTCGACGCCGCGCTGCACTACCTTGCCCGGATGCTGGAGGCGGGTGAGGACCCCCGGTTCGTGGCCCGCAGGATCGTGATCTCGGCGGCCGAGGACGTCGGCATGGCTGACCCGACTGCGCTGCAGACCGCCGTCGCGGCGGCCCAGGCCGTACAGCTGATCGGCATGCCGGAAGGCCGCATCATCCTCGCCGAGGCCGTGGTGCATCTGGCCACCGCGCCGAAGTCCAACGCCGCGTACATGGGCATTAACCAGGCCATCGCCGACGTCCGCGCCGGGCTCGGGAACGGCATCCCCGCCCACCTTCGCGACGCCCACTACCCGGGCTCGAAACAGCTCGGCCACGGCAAGGGCTACAAATACGCCCACGATGCCCCGCACGCCGTCGCCACGCAGCAGTACCCGCCGGACGACCTCGTCGGGCGCAACTACTACGAACCCACCGGCAACGGGGCCGAACGCGACATCGCCACCCGGCTCGAGCGGCTTCGGAGGATCATCCGCGGCACCTGAAAGGCACGTGGGCGGCAAGTGAACGCCCGTGACCTGCGGCTGGTCGGCGGCGGCCCGTGGCGCCGGAATCCGCCGTTGACATAGGGGCCAAGAGGTCTAACGTGGAATTACGGCGGCATGGATCTGCTGACCGTCCGTGCGGCGCAGGGGACAGCGCGGTCACATCGCTGGCTCCCTCGTTCCGGACCCCGGAACGGCAGCCGGCTTCGCTCCAACCCAGCTCATCCAGCGCGAGCGTTCCCGTCCCTCCCCGGCAGGTGTCCCATGAGTATCAACTTCGTTACAGCCATGGCAGTGAAGTCCTTCGATGTGCCGGACAAGAAACGGTGCCCGGACAAGGCCGAATTCGACCTCTGCACAGTGAACGACTACTCGGTGGCCCGGCTGATCCTGGGCCCGGGCTGGCGGTGGTCGGAGAACACCAGACCCTACGAGCGGACCGACGTCTGCCTGCACCACCATCTCGGCTTCTGCATCTCCGGTGAAATGGAAGTCGAAACGGCCGAAGGGCTGCGGTCCACGATCCACGCCAACGACACCTACGCGATTCCGCCGGGACACGACGAATGGGTGGTGGGCCCGAAACCGTTCGTGGCCGTGGAATTCCTGGGCGCGGCGTCCTTCGGGCGCAGCGGTGTCCGGGGAGCGCACGCCAGAATCTGACTTCGGTCCGCCGGCCGGATCTGGTAGGCTGGATCGTTGTCTGGCAAGGCACGGACGCACAATCCATGGAAACTTCGGTTCGATGAGGGTTGCCCTGTGCCCAGTAGCAAAAGGCAGCGGTTGGCCGATGCTCTCCATCGTGGAGGCCAGTAACACTGACACACCGCAGATATTGGAAGGACACAAGTGGCTAACAACACTCGTGCTCGCCGTACCGCACGCCTTTCGCGTGCACTCGGCATCGCTCTGACCCCCAAGGCCGCCAAGTACATGGAGCGCCGCCCGTACGGCCCCGGTGAGCATGGCCGTGCCCGCAAGAAGCAGGACTCCGACTACGCCGTACGTCTGCGCGAAAAGCAGCGTCTGCGCGCCCAGTACGGCATCCGCGAAGCCCAGATGACCCGTGCCTTCGAAGAAGCACGCCGCACCAAGGGCCTGACCGGTGAAAACCTGATCGAACTGCTCGAAATGCGTCTCGACGCCCTCGTGCTGCGTGCCGGCTTCGCCCGCACCATCGCCCAGGCCCGCCAGCTGGTTGTGCACCGCCACATCCTCGTTGACGGCATCCGCGTTGACCGCCCGTCTTTCCGCGTCGGCGAGGGCCAGCTGGTCCACGTTCACAGCCGCAGCGAGACCATGCCTCCGTTCCAGGTTGCAGCAGCCGGCGCTCACCGCGACGTCCTGCCGATCGTTCCGGCTTACCTGGACGTCAAGCTTGACGCCCTGCAGGCCCGCCTGGTGCGTCGCCCCAAGCGCTCCGAGATCCCCGTGACCTGCGAAGAGCAGCTCGTCGTGGAATTCTACGCACGCTAATTCAAAAGGCATCACCTACAAAGAAGCCCGTGGCAAGCGCCGCGGGCTTCTTTGTATGTAAGGTACTTGGGGGAGTTCCCCGGGAGCCGGTTCGGCTTGCCGGATTTAACTGTCGGCGAAACCGTCGGAACCCGACGCAACAAGCAGGTATCCACTGCAGTTCAAGGAGATGAGTGTCTATGTCTGGTGGCGATATTGCCGGCCTGATCGCGGCTGGAGTGTTTGCACTGCTGGTCCTGCTGCTCGCCGTGCCGATCCTGAAGCTCGGGGGAGTGTTCGACGAAATGCGGACCACTATCCGCTCCATCAGCGACGGCGCCACCCCGCTCATGGACGAGGTCACCGCGACGGTGACCACCACCAACGAGCAGCTGAAGAAGGTTGACGGCATCTCCTCGAACGTCTCGGACGCCTCCGCCAACATCTCGGCGCTGTCCTCGCTCATGGCCGCCACCGTGGGCTCGCCGCTGATCAAGGTGGCAGCCTTCAGCTACGGCGTGCGCTCCGCCTTCAGCACCCGCAAAAAGCCCGCCACCGGCCGCCGCAGCCGCTAAACACTTCGGGAGCACCTGACATGAACAGAATCATCTGGATGGGAATCGGCGTCGCGATCGGCGTTATCGCCTTCCGCAAAGTCACCGAAGCGCAGTCCGCCCTCGGCCCCGAAGGCCTGAACCGGGCCGTCGGACGGCTGACGGACGGCCTGCTCGACTTCGCCGATGCGGTCCGCGATGGCATGGGCGAGCGGGAGTCAGAACTCCGCACGGCCCTCGGGATCGAGACGGCAACGGACCTCGCCGCCGGCGGCACTGTCGCCCGCCGGGATGCGGTCCGGCGCTAGCCGGGAGAGAATTAGTAAGTAAGGTGCCCGTCACCGGGGGTGACGGCGCGCCGACGCCCCCGGTGACGGGTACCAGATTGACGGGCCCGGATCAGTGCCGGTCCTCAGCTTGTCCCGCGCAGCACAGACGCGGGCCACATAACGCAGTGAATATTGAAGGGTAAGAAAACAGCTCATGAAGTCGCAGGAGATCACCAAGCGCTGGATCGACTTTTTTGTCAGCAAGGGGCACACCGCCGTCCCCTCCGCCTCCCTGGTCTCCAGCGACCCGTCCCTGCTGTTTACGGTCGCCGGCATGGTCCCGTTCATCCCGTACCTGACCGCCCGTGAGGAGGCCCCCTACCAGCGGGCCACCAGTGTGCAGAAGTGCATCCGGACCGGTGACATCGAGGAAGTGGGCAAAACCGCCCGCCACGGCACGTTCTTCCAGATGTGCGGCAACTTCTCCTTTGGCGACTACTTCAAGGAAGACGCCATCAAGTTCGCGTGGGAGCTCCTGACCACCAGCGTGGACGACGGCGGGTACGGACTGCCGCCGGAGCGGCTCTGGGTCACCGTCTATGAAGAGGACGACGAGGCCGAGCAGCTGTGGCTGAAGAACACCGGCATGCCGGCCGAGCGGATCCAGCGCATGGGCAAGTCCGACAACTACTGGTCCACCGGCCAGCCCGGCCCCGCCGGTCCCTGCTCGGAGATCTATTACGACCGCGGCCCGTCCTACGGCGTCGAGGGCGGCCCCATCGCCGATGAAAACCGCTACGTCGAGATCTGGAACCTCGTGTTCATGCAGTACCAGATCGACAACGTCCGCTCCAAGGTGGATTTCGACATCACCGGAGAGCTGCCCAAGAAGAACATCGACACGGGCTTGGGCATGGAGCGCCTCGCGATGATCCTCCAGGACGTCGAGAACATGTACGAGACGGACCAGGTCCGCCCCGTGATCGACCGGGCCGCGGCCCTCTCCGGCCGAGAGTACACCTCCGCGGAGTCCGCCGAGGACCCGCACCACACGGACGACGTCCGCATGCGCGTCGTTGCCGACCACATCCGCTCGGCCCTCATGCTGATCGCCGACGGCGTGACCCCCTCCAACGAGGGCCGCGGCTACGTGCTGCGCCGCCTGATCCGCCGGGCCGTCCGCTCCATGCGCCTGCTCGGCGTCGAAAAAGCCTGCCTGCCGGAACTGCTGCCGGCCTCGCGGGACGCCATGAAGGGTGTCTACCCGATCGTCGAGACCGACTTCGAACGCATCAGCCGGATTGCCTACGCCGAAGAGAAGGCGTTCCTGCGCACCATCGCGTCCGGCACCGCCCGCCTCGAGGACGCCGTCAAGGAATCCAAGGCCGCCAACCAGCCGCTCTCGGGCGCCGACGCCTTTGCCCTGCATGACACCTACGGCTTCCCGATCGACCTCACCCTGGAAATGGCCGAAGAGGCCGGGCTGAAAGTCGACGAGCCCGAGTTCCGCAAGCTCATGCTCGAGCAGCGCCAGCGCGCCCAGGCCGACGCCAAGGGCAAGAAGGGGTCGCACGCTGACCTCAGCGCCTTCCAGGAGCTGCTGTCCGCCGGCGAGACAGTCTTCACCGGCTACACCGAGCTCCAGGGCGAGTCCAAGGTCCGCGGCATCCTCTCCGGCGGCCGGAAGGTCGCCCAGGCCTCGACCGGCGATGAAATCGAACTGGTCCTGGCCGAGACGCCGTTCTACGCCGAAGCCGGCGGCCAGGCTGCCGACACCGGGCTGATCACCGGCGACGGCTTCGTCGTCGAGGTCCTGGATGTCCAGCGCCCCGTCAAGGGCCTCAGCGTCCACAAGGCAATCGTCCGCGAAGGCGAAATCGGTGCCGACTCGCTGGTTCAGGCCGCCGTGGACCGGGAACGCCGCCACGCCGCGGAGCAGGCCCACACCGGCACGCACATTGTGCACGCTGCCCTGCACCAGATCCTCGGCCCGGAGGCCCTGCAGCGCGGCTCCTTCAACAAGGCCGGCTACCTGCGCTTCGACTTCGCCTGGGGTGAGGGCCTGAGCGCCGCCACCCGGTCCGAGATCGAGGAAGTCTCCAACATCGCCATCCGCAACAACTTCCGGGTGGAGACCAAGATCATGGGGCTCGCCGAGGCCAAGGCGCTCGGCGCCATGGCACTGTTCGGCGAGAACTACGGCAACGAGGTCCGCGTCGTGGAAATCGACGGCGCATGGTCCCGGGAACTCTGCGGCGGCACCCACGTCGAGAACACCTCGCTGATCGGCAGCCTGTCCCTGCTCGGCGAACAGTCGGTCGGCTCAGGAAACCGGCGTGTCGAAGCCTTCGTGGGCATGGACGCGTTCCGGCACCTGGCCGCGGAGCGGGCGCTCGTCACCGAGCTCACGGAAATGCTGAAAGTTCCCTCCGGGCTGCTCGCGGACCGGATTTCCAGCACCCTGACCAAGCTCAAGACGGCCGAGAAGGAACTCGAGCGGCTGCGCAAAGAGCAGCTCACGGCCGCCGCAGCCCAGCTGGTCGGCACCGCCCAGGATGCCGCCGGCGTCAAGGTCATCGCGCACGACGCCGGCCAGGTCAGCGGCGCGGACGACCTGCGCGGCCTGGCCCTGGACCTGCGGACGCGTCTCGGGTCCGAGCCCGCCGCCGTCGCGGTAGCCGGTGTCAGCAACGACCGTCCTGTGATCCTGATCGCCACCAACGAAGCCGCCCGGGCAGCCGGAGTCAAGGCCGGTGCCCTGGTGCGCCTCGCCGCAGGCATCCTCGGCGGCGGCGGTGGCGGCAAGGACGACGTCGCCCAGGGCGGCGGGACCGACGCCGCCAAGGTCGGTGCTGCCCTCGGCGCCGTCGTGGACGCCATTACCAGGCGATAGCGGATCCCACGTGTCTGAAGCTGCTGTTGCCGGCGTCTATCCCCGGGGCGTGAAGCTCGGGGTGGACGTCGGCACCGTCCGTGTGGGCGTGGCCGTCTGCGACCCCGACGGAATCCTGGCGACGCCGCTGCGCACTCTGGCGCGGAACGTGAAAAAGAACACTGACGTGCGAATCCTGGCCGCCCTGGCCGCGGAACTGGGCGCCGTGGAGATTTTCGTGGGACTGCCGCGCACCATGAAAGGCGAAGAGCACGCTTCCGCCAGGATGGCGACCGAGTACGCACAGCTGCTGGTACTGGCCCTGCAGGACGCCGGATCCGAGGTGCCCGTGCGCCTGGTTGACGAACGGCTCAGCACCGTGAGCGCCCACCGCAACCTGCACGAAGCTGGCATGAGCAGCAGGAATCACCGTACAGTTGTTGATCAGGTTGCGGCGGCAGGTATTCTGCAACATGCGATTGATATGCAAAAGGCCAGGGGAACGGAGGTCGGAAACCGCGTGTACGCGGAGTCTGCGCCGGGGCCGACCGGAGGCGGCGCACAGACCGGCCCGGCAGTACAGACGCACTCTTCAGAACATGGAAGGCTACAGTGAGCCCGGTCAACAGTGATGACTCCTCCGGTGACGCCCTTGGTGGCGCCGGCCGACCGCTGACGCGCAAAGAAATCCGGGCCCGGGAAAAGCTTCTGGCCACCCAGGGCCACAACGTGATCCCGCCGCAGGCTTTTGAGGCGGGACCGGACGTTCCGACGCCGGCACCGGCACCAACGCCGGCACCGGCAGAGGACAGCCGGCCGCAGTCCGCACCGGAACTTCCCGACGCGGCACCGACCGTGCACGAAGAAGCCGTGCGTGAAGAGCCCGTGAGTGAAGAGCCGGTGCGCGAAGAAGCCGTGCGTGAAGAGCCGGTGCGCGAAGAGCCCGTTCACGAAGAGCCGGTGCGCGAAGAAGCCGTGCGTGAAGGGCCCGTGCAAGAAGACTTCACGCAGCTGATCCCTGTCCGCGATGTACCTGTCCACGAAGTACCTTCCCGCGAGGAGCCCGTCCGCGAAGACGCTGGCCACGAGGACGTCGTCTATGCGTCAGCGGGCGGGCTCGGCTACGGCTCCAGCCACGATGCGGCTGCCCATGACGCCGGCGTCCACGATGGCTACGCTCCGCACCCCCACGACGAGGCCCACCATCTCTACGGCAACTCCGGTGACCCCCAGGCACAGCCGCACCCGGAGGCCGAGTACCACGGCGACCCGGGCGAGGAGCTGATGGCCGGAGCAGCCCGCTACGACAAGGGACCGTCCAAGAAGGTCCGCCGTAGGCGCCGCTTCCTGGCACTGGTGCTGACCCTGACGGTCTTCGTCGTCGCAATCGCCGTCGGCGCACAGTTCCTCAAGCCCCTCCTCGGCGGAGACACCATGGCCGACTACCCCGGCCCCGGAACCGGTGAAGTCACCATCACGATCGAACCCGGCGCCGGAACGCGGTCCGTGGCCACCGAACTTCAGTCGAAAAAGGTCGTGGCCAACGCGGACACCTTCCTCAAGGAGTTCACCGCTTCCGGCGGTGCCCTGAACCCCGGCACGTTCTCGATGCGCCAGGAAATGAAGAACTCCGATGCCGTGGATGTCCTGCTCAACAAGGGCCAGAGCAAGGTCATGTACTTTGCGCTCAGCGCCGGGCTGCGGATCGGCGAATCCCTGCAGGCGATTTCCGAGGGCACCGGGATTCCTGTTCAGGACCTGAAAGCGCTCAGCGATGCGCCCGCACAGTTCGGTGTCCCGGCCAAAGCCAAGAACCTCGAGGGCTACCTGGCGCCGGGAGAGTACCGCTTCCCGTTGGGCTCCTCCGCCAAGGACATTTTGCAGAAGCTCGTCGGCAGCACCCAGGATGAACTCAAGGCCCAGGGCGTTACCGATCCCGCGAAACAGTACGACGTCGTGACGGTGGCCAGCATCGTCCAGGCCGAAGGTGGCCAGGCCGAATATGGTGACGTCGCCGGCGCCATCTACAACCGCCTCAAGCCCAACAACACCGAGACCAACGGGCTCAGCCAGTCCGATGCCACCGTCACCTACGGCCTGGGCATCCGCAGCTTCCACATCGACGAGGCCCAGAAGGCTGACAAGTCGAACCCTTACAACACCTACGCCAACCAGGGGCTGCCCGCCGGACCCATCGGTTCCCCCGGCAAGACGGCCATTGACGCCGCCGCCAAGCCCAAGTCCAACAGCTTCCTCTACTGGGTCACCATCAACCTGGACACCAAGGAGACCAAGTTCTCCAAGACGCTGGCGGAACACAACGGCTACGTGGCGCAGTACAACGCCTGGTGCGAGGCCAACCCGGGACGCTGCGTATGACGCTGCGGGCGGCCGTCCTCGGGCATCCCATCAGCCATTCGAAGTCGCCCGCGCTGCACCGGGCCGCGTACGCCCACCTGGGCGTAGATATCGCCTACTCCGCCATTGACGTGACCGAGGCCGCCCTGCCCGATTTCATGAGGCAGGTCAGGGACGAGGTGCGCGCTGAGGGTTCCTGGCGCGGCCTGTCGGTCACCATGCCGCTCAAATCGGCCATGGTGGCGGAAGTGGACGAGGTCCGAGGCGTGGGGCGCGCCCTCGGGGTCGTCAACACGGTTGCGTTCGAATCCGACGGCGGCAGTGCTGGCCACACGCGATTGGTCGCGTACAACACCGACGTCACCGGGATCGTCAACGCGCTCCGGCACGCAGGGGCAGCCTCGGCGCCCACCGCCGTGATCCTCGGCGGGGGCGGGACCGCGGCAGCAGCCATCGCGGCGCTCAAGGAATTGGGGTCGGTGTCCGCCGAAGTGTTCGTCCGCGATGTCAGCCGTGCGGCAGAGGCCCGCGCGGCCTCCGCCGCCGTCGGCGTCCCCATCCGGGTGCTTCCCCTCGCCGGGGCGGCAGCCGCCGTCGCCGCGGCCGACGTCGTCATCTCCACGCTGCCGCCCCGCGCGGCAGACGCACTGGCCGCGGAACTGGCCGAAGAGCTGGCGGCGAAACGTCCAGGAGAACTGCCTCCGCATGGCAGCCCGGGCGTCCTCCTGGACGTCGCCTATGATCCATGGCCCAGCCGGATCGCCGCGGTCTGGCAGGAAGCCGGCGGCACGGTGGTCCCCGGACTGGAAATGCTGATCTACCAGGCCGTGGAGCAGGTACGGCACTTCACCGGGCTGGGCGAGGCCCTCCCTGCCGGTGTCACAGATGTGATGTGTGACGCAGTCGGGGCGCCCCGACGGGTGTTCTAACCGCCCGACATGGCAGGATGGAATGTATGTTGCGTTGGTTGACTGCCGGAGAATCCCATGGCCCGGCACTGGTCGGAATAATTGAAGGCGTGCCCGCCGGTGTGGAACTCACCAGCGCCCACATCAGCGAGGCGCTGGCCCGCCGCCGGCTCGGCTATGGCCGCGGCGCCCGGATGAAATTCGAGCAGGACGTGGTCACGATCCTCGGCGGAGTCCGCCACGGCCTGACCCAGGGCGGCCCCGTCGCCATCCAGGTCGGCAACACCGAATGGCCCAAGTGGGAACAGATCATGTCCTCCGATCCCGTGGAGCCTGAAGTCCTGGCCGACCAGGCCCGGAACGCCCCGCTGACGCGCCCGCGGCCCGGCCACGCAGATTTCACCGGCATGCAGAAATACGGCTTCGACGAGGCCCGCCCGGTCCTGGAGCGCGCCAGCGCCCGCGAGACGGCCACGAGGGTGGCGCTCGGCACGGTCGCCGCGGCCTTCCTCAAGCAGCTCGGCATCGAGCTCGTCTCCCACACCGTATCCATCGCCAGCGTCGCCGTGCCGGAGGGCCGGCCGCTGCCCGTGCCGGGGAACGTGATCGCCCTGGATGCCGACCCGCTGCGCTGCTTCGACCGCGAAACCTCGGACGCCATGGTGGCCGAGGTCGACGTCGCGCACAAGGAAGGCGAAACCCTCGGCGGCGTCGTCGAGGTGCTTGCCTACGGCCTCCCGCCCGGACTCGGCAGCTACGTGCACTGGGACCGGCGCCTCGACTCGCGTCTGGCGGCGGCCCTCATGGGCATCCAGGCCATCAAGGGCGTTGAAGTCGGCGACGGCTTCCTTACCGCCGCGCGCCGCGGCTCCGCCGCCCACGACGAGATCGTCAAGGACGCGGACGGCAAGATCATCCGTACCTCCAACCGCGCAGGCGGGATTGAGGGCGGTATGAGCATCGGCGATGTCCTGCGTGTCCGTGCCGCCATGAAACCGATCGCCACCGTACCCCGCGCGCTCAGGACGGTCGACGTCAGCACGGGGGAGGCCGCCAAGGCCCACCACCAGCGCTCCGACGTCTGTGCCGTGCCGGCCGCCGGTGTGGTGGCCGAGGCTATGGTGGCCCTCGTGATCGCCGAAGCGGTCGCGGAAAAATTCGGCGGTGACTCCGTGCAGGAGACCGCGCGCAACATCAAGGGTTACCTGGACAGCATTCCGGCGTCCCTGGACTCGATCGGCCACTAGTGCCGGCCGGGAAAACCGACGGGCCCTCCGCCGCGGCGGCGCCCGCGGCAAATGACGTTGGACCGGTGGTCCTGATCGGACCGATGGCCGTGGGCAAATCGGCGATCGGACAGCAGCTCGCCGAGCACTTGGGGTGCGCCTTCATGGACACCGACGCCCTCGTGGTGGCCCAGCACGGGACGATCGCCGAGATCTTCGCCAGCCGTGGCGAGCACGCCTTCCGCGAAATGGAGGCCCGGGCCGTGGCCCAGGCCATCGAAGAGACACAGGGCGGCACCGCCGTCATTTCGCTCGGCGGCGGGGCCGTCCTTGATTCCGGTACGCAGCAGCTCCTGGGCCGCTGTACCGTTGTTTACCTCGAATGCGACGCCGAGACTGTGGCGGAGCGCATCGCCAGAAATTCGGGCCGGCCGCTCCTGGCCGGCGACGCCATGGGCCGGTGGCGGACCTTGTTCGCCACCCGGCAGCCGGTCTACGAACGGCTCGCCGACCTCGTCCTCGATGTCCGGCGCGGCAGCGTTCCGGAGCTGGCTCACCGGCTGGAAGATGCGCTGGGGGAGCGCGCCGCGGCTAAGGCCGCGGCGGTGCCCACTCCGGCGTCGACAAAGGAAGTTGAATAGTGAGTACCGAATCAACCGTCATCAAAGTCACCGGACAAACGCCGGGTGAGAACTACGACGTCGTAGTGGGCCGCGGCCTCCTGGCAAGCCTGCCGGGCCTGCTGGGTGAGCGCGTCAAGCGCGTCCTGGTCATCCACCCCCGTGCGCTGCGGTTGACCGGGGACACCGTCCGGGAAGAGCTGGCCGCCGCCGGGTTCACCGCGCTGACCGCAGAAATCCCCGACGCCGAAGAGGGCAAACACATCGAGGTTGCCTCGTTCTGCTGGCAGGTGCTGGGGCAGAACGACTTCACCCGCTCCGATGCCATCGTCGCCGTCGGCGGCGGCGCCGTCACCGACCTGGCCGGCTTTGTCGCCGCGACCTGGCTGCGCGGCGTGAAGGTGATCCACATGCCCACGAGCCTGCTGGGCATGGTGGACGCCTCGGTCGGCGGCAAGACCGGCATCAACACCGCCGAGGGCAAGAACCTGGTGGGCGCGTTCCACCCGCCGGCCGGTGTCCTCGCGGACCTCGACACGCTGGAGACGCTGCCGAAGAACGAGATCATCTCCGGCATGGCCGAGGTCATCAAGTGCGGCTTCATCGCCGACCCGGCCATCCTTGACCTGATCGAGAAGGACCCGTCCGCGGTTTCCGATCCGCGCTCGGACATCCTGCGCGAACTGATCGAACGCGCCATCAGCGTCAAGGCCCGGGTGGTGTCCGAGGACCTGAAGGAAACCGGCCAGCGCGAGATCCTGAACTACGGCCACACCCTGGGCCACGCGATCGAACTCGCCGAGCGCTACTCCTGGCGGCACGGCGCCGCCGTCTCCGTGGGCATGATGTTCGCCGCCGAGCTCGCCCGCAGCGTCGGCCGGCTCAGCGACGCCGACGCCGACAGGCACCGGAGCATCCTGGAAAGCCTCGGGCTTCCCATCACGTACCGCCGCGACCGCTGGCAGGCCCTCCTGGACGGCATGCGCCGGGACAAGAAGTCCCGCGGTGACCTGCTGCGGTTCGTGGTGCTCGACGGCGTTGGCCGGCCCGGCATCCTCGATGTCCCGGACACGTCCCTGCTGTTTGCCGCCTACCAGGAGATTGCCTCCTGATGCACATGGTCAAGGGCGGCACTAGCGAGTGGCCGGACGCGGGATTTCCCGGGATCCGGATCAACCCGCAGTCCCTGATGCCCCAGATCGTCAATGACGAGGTCATGGCCGAGGCCCTGGCGGCCTCGACAGACCCCGGGGACCTGATCCTGGTCCGGCTCGTAGAAGGGCACGCGGCCGAAGCCGCCGAGCTCCTCGCCGAGGCCCGCTACAAGGACCCCGGCTCGCTCCGGCTGCGGATCTTCGAGGCGGACGTGCTCCGGGTCTCGAACCGGTTCGACCGGGCGGTGGAGGTGTTCCGCCAACTCCTCGCCGAGACCCAGGGCACCCTGGAGGAGGCCGCCGTCCGCCAGCACCTCGGCCGGTCCTACTTCGCCGGCGGGAACATTGGCGCCGCCGTCGAATCCTTCGCCAAGGCGCTGGATCTGCGCGTCGCCGGGTCCGCCGACGCGGCCCTCATCTATGCCTCCACCGTTGCGTTGCAGCGCGCCAGGGACGTCCTGGAACAGCAGTCCTGAGCCTGCGTCAGGCAGCTGTCCGCCGGAACCGGTAGAATAGATCTTGGATTTTTGACAAATACGCGCTGGCGGCCCGCTTGGCATGCCGGCCCGGCATAGATCGTCCGGCCGATAGCACCGGCCTGATGGAACCAGAGAGAAACTAAGAGGATACAGTGGCAACCACTAACGACATCAAGAACGGAACCGTCCTTAAGCTCGAGGGCCAGCTTTGGAACATCATCGAGTTCCAGCACGTCAAGCCCGGCAAGGGTGGCGCGTTCGTGCGCACCAAGATGCGCAACGTGATGTCCGGCAAGGTCGTCGACAAGACCTTCAACGCCGGACTGAAGATTGAGACCGCCACGGTGGACCGCCGCGACTACCAGTACCTGTACCAGGACGGCGCCGACTTCGTCTTCATGGACACCTCGGACTTCGACCAGCTCACCGTCTCGGCCGCCACCGTCGGCGACGCCACCAACTTCATGCTCGAGAACCAGATGGTCAACATCGCCATCCACGAAGGCAACCCGCTCTACATCGAGCTGCCCCCGAGCGTCGTCCTCGAGATCACCTACACCGAGCCGGGCCTGCAGGGCGACCGCTCCTCGGCCGGCACCAAGCCCGCCACCCTCGAAACCGGGTACGAGATCCAGGTGCCGCTGTTCGTCGAGAACAACACCAAGGTCAAGGTCGACACCCGCGACGGCAGCTACCTCGGCCGGGTCAACGACTAGTGAGTGCGCGCGGTAAGGCCCGGAACCGGGCCCTCGATGTGCTCTTTGAGGCCGAGCAGCGCTCAGCCTCCGCGTTCGACGTGCTGAAGTCCCGCCGCGAGCAGACAGACCAGATCGTCAACCCCTACACCCTCGAAATCGTCGAAGGCGTGGTCTCGCACCAGGTGGCCATCGACGAATTCCTGGAGACCTATTCGCAGGGCTGGACCCTGGAGCGCATGCCCTCCGTGGACCGCATCATCCTGCGGATCGGCACGTGGGAACTGCTCTACAACGACGACGTCCCGGACGGCGTGGCGGTCAGCGAGGCTGTGGCCTTGGCCAAGACGCTCTCCACCGACGAGTCGCCGTCGTTCATCAACGGCCTGCTGGGCCGGCTGCAGCAGCTCAAGCCCTCGCTGCTGGCGTAAGCTCTCAGTGCCCCGAAGAACCCCGGCCAGGACATCCTGGCCGGGGTTCTTTCTTTTCCCCGGGTGCCCACGCTGGGCTGGCCCCACTGGGTTCCAACTGTCCCTAACCGACGACGGCGGCCCGGAGCGCGGCGATCCCGGCGAGCTGGTGCTGCTCATCGCGCTGGTGTGCCGGCACGTCCCGGCCGCTGAGGATCCGTTGCCGGGTGAGGGCGAGCTGGGTGGCGGCATCGAGCAGCGCCTTCATCTGCACGCCCCGCCCGGTGGACCTGGCCCAGCGCAGCGCGGAACGGCGCCCGGCGGCTGTGGCCAGCATGTCGACCTCGGCCGCGGTAAACCATCCCGCGGCCGCGTATTCCGTCAGCCGCTGGCGCGTGAGCCTGCGCTCAGCCACCCGCAGCAGCACGATCACCAGCACCGCCAGCAGGAAGATCGGCACCTGCACCATCACGTACCGGCCCAGGAAGTCCCGGCCCATGCTGTTCCAGGCGCTGTGCAAAAGCATCGCGGGGACGAGGCCGCCGAAGAACGCCAGCACGGACAGCCCGGTGTTCCCGCGGCCGGCGGCGAAGCCCATCACCAGACCGGTCGTACCCGTGAAAATGGCGTGGGCGAAGGGTGAGAGGACCCCGCGGAGAAAGAAGACCACCGCGAGGTCCGTGCCGGGATCGCTGGATTCGGCGATGGCGCGGCCGAAGTAGAGGATGTTCTCGGTAAACGCGAAGCCCGCCGCGATTGTGAAGGCGAACACCACACCGTCGACCGGTCCGTTGAAGTGTTTCGGGGCAAAGAGCACGAGCAACAGCAGTCCCAGGGACTTGGCGAATTCCTCCACCACCGGCGCCTGGACCGTCACTGCGAACGTCGTATAGTCCAGTCCCGAGGCGGGCCCGGCCACCAGTGAGAAATAGGGCTGGATCAGCATCGTCACCGCGATCGAGACGACGGCTCCCCAGGCAAACGCGAAAAGCAGCAGGGGTTTCGGCTCAGGTTCCCAGCGGTCGATGAAGCGCACCGTCAGCAACACGGTCCCCAGGGGAACCAGCGAGGCCACGAAACCAACGGCAAAGCCGGTGATTCCGGTCCTTTCCAGCAGGAAGGGCACCACCAGGAAGAGGCAGAGGAACGCCAGGAATCCGCCGGCCATCACCAGGCCAAAAACACCGGAACCGCGGCCGTTCTTCCAGCCCGGGCTGCCTCCCGCCGGCCCGGCGGGAGGCAGTGCCGGCTGCAACTGACCGCCGTCGTTGGCAGGGGCCCGCTGGTAGTTCGCGGGCTGGACACGCCCCAGCCACGTCGGGTTGGCCTGCCGGGGCAGCTGTCCCTGGCGGGGGCCGCCAGGGTGCTCATGCCCCGGCCGCGGTCCGTTCATCGTCATGGAACCGAGCCTATGTCCGTGTGAGGTTAAACGCATTCCGGCGGCGACGGGGCAGCAGTGCCGTTGTGGTAATTTGAAAGAGCAAATAATCCTTTTTTAATTCCGTCCCGTGAGGCGGGGAAAGGGGAGACGAGCTTTGACTTCCGTGCCTTCAGCACCGGGTCCGGCGCAGGTGGTGCTCACCAGGGTTGTCCTCAACCAGGCTGACATCGACCGCGCGCTCACTCGTATCGCCCATGAAATTCTTGAGGCCAACAAGGGCTCCCAGGACCTCGTCCTGCTGGGCATCCCGCGCCGGGGATATCCCCTCGCCGTCCGCCTCGCCGCCAAGATCGCCGCCGCGGATCCCACCGTGGACGCCGCGGCCATTGTCGGCCAACTCGACGTCACGATGTTCCGCGACGACCTCTCGCACCAGCCCACCAGGCCGCCGTACCCCACCCAGCTGCCGCGCACGGGCATCGACAACAAAGTTGTGGTGCTGATCGACGACGTCCTCTATTCCGGGCGCACCATCCGGGCAGCACTGGACGCCATCATCGACCTCGGCCGGCCGCGGATTGTCCGCCTCGCCGTGCTGATCGACCGCGGCCACCGGGAACTGCCCATCCGCGCCGACCATGTCGGCAAGAACCTGCCTACCTCCTCATCGGAGAAGGTCCGGGTCCGGCTCGAGGAAACCGATTCTGCCGGAGGCGGGGCAACAGACGGCGCCCCCGACGGCGTCCCCGTCGATGAAGTCGTCATCGAGGCCACCGCATGAGGCACCTGCTCTCCACCGAAGACCTGAGCCTGCACAACGCCATCCGCATCCTGGACACCGCCGAGGAAATGGCTGCGGTGGGGGAGCGCGAGGTCAAAAAGCTCCCGGCCCTGCGGGGGCGCACCGTGGTCAACCTCTTCTTCGAGGACTCCACCCGCACCCGGATCTCCTTCGAAGCCGCCGCCAAGCGGCTCTCCGCCGACGTCATCAACTTCGCCGCGAAGGGCTCGTCCGTCTCCAAGGGCGAGTCGCTGAAGGACACCGCCCAGACGCTCGCCGCGATGGGCGCCGACGCCGTCGTCATCCGGCACTGGGCCTCCGGCGCCCCGCACCGGCTCGCCGCGACCGACTGGATCGACGCCGCCGTCATCAACGCCGGCGACGGCACCCACGAACACCCCACCCAGGCGTTGCTGGACGCGTTCACGATGCGCCGGCACTGGTCGAAGCTGGCCGGCACGCCGTCGGCCGGCGCCGACCTCAAAGGCATGCGCGTCGCCATCGCCGGTGACGTCCTGCACTCGCGCGTTGCCCGCTCCAACGTCTGGCTGCTGCGCACCCTCGGCGCCGAGGTCACCCTCGTCGCGCCGCCCACGCTGCTCCCCATCGGCGTCGAAAAATGGCCGTGCGCCGTCAGCTTCGACCTCGACGAGACCCTCGCCCAAGGCGTGGACGCCATGATGATGCTCCGCGTCCAGGGCGAACGGATGAATGCCTCCTTCTTCCCCACCACCCGCGAATACTCGCGGCGCTGGGGCTTCGACGACAACCGGCTCCGTGCCCTCGACAGCCTGGGGCTCAAGGACACCATCATCATGCACCCCGGTCCCATGAACCGCGGGCTGGAAATCTCCGCGGCCGCGGCCGACTCGCCCCGCTCCACCGTGCTGGCGCAGGTGCGCAACGGCGTGTCGGTCCGGATGGCGGCACTGTACCTGCTCCTGTCCGGGGAGAACCGCGAGCCGGCCGCCGCACCAGTTTCTGCCACTGCCTCTGCGGCCGCGTCCGCGGCCGCGTCCGCGGCCGCGTCCGCGGCGCACGCCGCCATTCCGAACCTCACTTATTCCCACCAGGAGAGCCACTGATGGCCGATCAGCACCAGAACGCAGACAACAGCGGCGCCTACCTCATCCGGGGGGCCTCGATCCTGGGCGGAGCAGCCGAGGACCTCCTGATCCGGGCCGGCGTGATCGCCGCCCGCGGCCGCCAGCTGGACGCCGAAGGCGCCGGGGTGCGGGACGCAACAGTAATCGACGCCGCGGGCCTTGTCGCGCTCCCGGGCATGGTGGACATCCACACCCACCTGCGCGAACCCGGCCGCGAAGACGCCGAAACCGTCGAAACCGGCACCCGCGCCGCCGCCCTGGGCGGCTACACGGCCGTGCACGCCATGGCCAACAGCACCCCGGTGGCGGACACCGCCGGCGTCGTGGAGCAAGTCCTCACCCTTGGCCGGACCGCCGGCTGGGTGGACGTCCGTCCGGTGGGGGCAGTCACCGTGGGCCTCGCGGGGGAGCAGCTCGCCGAGCTCGGCGCCATGGCCGACTCCCGCGCCCACGTCCGCGTGTTCTCCGACGACGGCATCTGCGTCCACGATCCGGTGCTGATGCGCCGCGCGCTCGAATACGTCAAGGCGTTCGACGGCGTCGTGGCCCAGCACGCGCAGGAACCCCGACTCACCGCCGGCGCCCAGATGAACGAGGGCGAGGTCTCCGCCGTCCTCGGCCTGGCCGGCTGGCCGGCCGTCGCCGAAGAGAGCATCATCGCCCGGGACGTGCTGCTGGCCCAGCACGTCGGGTCCCGCCTGCACGTCTGCCACGTCTCCACGGCCGGGTCCGTGGAGATCATCCGCTGGGCCAAGTCCCGCGGCGTCAACGTCACGGCCGAGGTCACCCCGCACCACCTCTGGCTCACGGATGAGCTCGCCCGCAGCTACGACCCCGTCTACAAGGTCAACCCGCCGCTGCGCACGGACGCCGATGTCCAGGCCCTCCGGGCCGCCCTGGCCGATGGCACGATCGACGTCGTCGGCACCGACCACGCCCCGCACCCGAGCGAACACAAGGAATGCGAGTGGGCGCAGGCGGCCATGGGCATGACCGGGCTGGAAACCGCGCTCTCCGTGGTCCAGCACACCATGATCGAAACAGGCCTGATGGGCTGGGAGGATTTTGCCCGCGTGACCTCCACGGCGCCGGCCGCCATCGGCCGGGTCCAGGACCAGGGCCGCCCGCTCGAGGCCGGGGAGCCTGCCAACGTCATACTCGTGGACCCGGCTGCGCGCTGGACCGTGGACCCTTCTAAGATGGCAACCATGGGCCGTAACTCTCCGTTTGCCGGCCGGGAACTGCCGGGGAAGGTAGTGGCGACGTTCTTCAAGGGCCACCCGACCGTTCTCGACGGAAAACTCAACACCCCGTACCGGTGGCCGGCCGAAGCGGTCGACGCAGGACCGGCGGGCCGCCGCCCGTGAGTGTCAAGGACCTCTCCCTGCTCTTCACGCTCGTCCTGATTGGCGTCGCGCTTGCCCTCATCGCCGTCGGCTGGCGTAACCGCCTGCGCCGCCAGTCCGACGTCGAGCCCCTCCCCGAGGTTCCCGCCGAACTCGGCGCCCCGCTGGCCGCCGCCGACGGCCAGTACGTCGCCTCCACCACCGCCGGCGACTGGCTGGACCGGATCGCCGTGCACAATCTGGGCATCCGCACCAACGCCAAGCTCTCCGTGCACCCCGAAGGCGTGCTGTTCGAGCGCGCGGGCGCCGGCCCGGTGTTCATCCCGACCGGATGCCTGACCGGTGTGCGGCAGGAAAGCGGCATGGCCGGAAAGTTCGTGGAAAAGGACGGCCTGCTGGTGCTCAGCTGGATGCTCGGTTCCCACGAACTCGACACCGGCTACAGGACGCGCCGCGCCGAGGACAAGGCCGTGCTCCTCACCACCCTCCAAGATTTGATCTCCGCAGCCCCTCAGGCAGAAGCCGATAGTGGAAAGTAACGACGTGACGGAATCCAACGAAGTGACAGAAACAGCAGTGTCAGAAAAAACAGTGACAGAAGAATCAGTGCCAGCTAACCCCACTGCACCCGCAGCAGCATCCACCCCCGCGGTCCTCGTGCTCGAGGACGGCCGGATTTTCCGCGGCACCAGCTACGGCGCCACCGGAACGGCCCTCGGCGAGGCAGTCTTCGCGACCGGCATGACCGGCTACCAGGAGACCATCACCGACCCCTCCTACGCCCGCCAGCTCGTGGTCCAGACCGCGCCGCACATTGGCAACACCGGCGTCAACACCGACGACGCCGAGTCCCGCCGCATCTGGGTGGCCGGCTACATCGTCCGCGACGCCGCGCGCCGGCCCTCCAACTGGCGTTCCGAACGCCCCCTCGACGACGAGCTCGTCGAGCAGGGGATCGTCGGCATCCAGGGCGTCGACACCCGCGCCATCACCCGCCACCTGCGCGAACACAAGACCATGCGCGCCGGCATCTTCTCCGGCGACGCCGCCCGCGCCACGGACAAGGAACTCGTCGACGCTGTCCTGGCCAGCGCGCCGATGGAAGGCTCACGGCTCGCCGAGGAAGTCAGCGTGGACGCCGCCTACACGGTGGAGCCCAAGGACTTCGGCTGGGACGGCGAGCCGCGGTTCAGCATTGCCGCCATCGATTTGGGCATCAAGCGCATGACCCCCGTACGGTTCGCCGAGCGCGGGGTCCGGGTGCACGTGCTGCCCGCCACGGCAACCCTCGCCGACGTCCAGGCTGTCAACCCGGACGGCTTCTTCATGTCCAACGGCCCCGGCGACCCCGCCACCGCGGACAACCAAGTGGCGCTGCTGCGCTCCGTGCTCGATGAGAAGATCCCGTACTTCGGCATCTGCTTCGGCAACCAGATCCTCGGCCGGGCCCTCGGGTTCGGCACCTACAAGCTCCGCTACGGCCACCGCGGCCTGAACCAGCCCGTGATGGACCGCCGCACCGGCAAGGTCGAAATCACTTCGCAGAACCACGGCTTCGCCGTCGACGCCCCGCTCAACGGCGCCACCCAGGCCCCCGAGGAGCGCTTCGGCCGGGTCGAGGTCAGCCACGTGAGCCTCAACGACGACGTCGTCGAGGGGCTGTCCTGCCTCGACATTCCGGCCTTCTCCGTGCAGTACCACCCCGAAGCGGCCGCCGGCCCGCACGACGCCGCCTACCTCTTCGACCGCTTCATCGAGCTGATGGCGGACGCTTCTTCAAAGACAGAGACCGGCACAAAGACTGCCACCGATTCCAAGACTGGGGACACGAAGTAATGCCCAAGAGAACTGACCTCAAGAGCGTCATGGTCATCGGGTCCGGCCCGATCGTGATCGGCCAGGCGGCCGAATTCGATTACTCCGGCACCCAGGCGCTGCGCGTCCTCAAGGAGGAAGGCCTGCGGGTCATCCTCGTCAACTCCAACCCGGCCACCATCATGACGGACCCCGAGTTCGCTGACGCGACCTACATCGAACCGATCACCCCCGAAGTGGTGGAGAAAATCATCGCCAAGGAGCGCCCCGACGCGCTCCTGCCGACCCTCGGCGGCCAGACGGCCCTCAACACGGCCATCGCGCTGGACAAGAACGGCGTCCTGGAGAAGTACAACGTCGAGCTGATCGGCGCCAATATCGCCGCGATTGAGCTGGGCGAGGACCGCGAGAAGTTCAAGGGCGTCGTCGAGCGCTGCGGCGCCGAGTCGGCCCGCAGCCACATCATCCACACCATGGACGAGGCTCTCGCCGCGGCCGGTGACCTCGGTTACCCGATGGTCGTCCGGCCCTCCTTCACCATGGGCGGCCTGGGCTCCGGGCTGGCCTACGACGAGGGGGACCTGCGCCGGATTGTCGGCCAGGGCCTGCAGTACAGCCCCACGTCCGAGGTGCTGCTCGAAGAGAGCATCCTCGGCTGGAAGGAGTACGAGCTCGAGATGATGCGCGACAAGAACGACAACGTCGTGGTGGTCTGCTCCATCGAGAACTTCGACCCCGTGGGCGTCCACACCGGCGACTCCATCACCGTCGCCCCCGCCCTGACCCTCACCGACCGCGAATACCAGCGGCTGCGCGACATCTCCATCGCCGTCATCCGCGAAGTCGGCGTCGACACCGGCGGCTGCAACATCCAGTTCGCCGTCGAGCCGGACACCGGCCGCGTCGTCGTGATCGAAATGAACCCCCGCGTCTCCCGTTCCTCCGCCCTCGCGTCCAAGGCCACCGGCTTCGCGATCGCCAAGATCGCCACCAAGCTGTCCCTCGGCTACACCCTGGACGAGATCCCGAACGACATCACCCAGAAGACCCCGGCGTCCTTCGAACCGACGCTGGACTACGTGGTGGTGAAGGTCCCGCGCTTCGCGTTCGAGAAGTTCCCGGCGGCGGACCCCACCCTGACCACCACCATGAAGTCGGTGGGCGAGGCCATGGCCATGGGCCGGAACTTCACCGAGGCGCTGCAGAAGGCCTTGCGCTCCCTGGAGCAGAAGGGCTCCCAGCTGGACTTCAGCCACGTCCCGGAATGGGAAGTCGCGGAGCTGATCGAGAAGTCCAAGCGTCCCACCACCGAGCGCCTGCACCAGGTGCAGCGCGCCATGCTCGGCGGCGCCACCGTGGAACAGCTCTTCGAGGCGACCAAGATCGACCCCTGGTACCTGGACCAGCTCCAGCTGCTGAACGAGATCTCGCTCGAAATCCGCCAGGCCGCGGCGCTGACGCCGGAGATGCTGACCCGCGCCAAGCGCCACGGCTTCTCCGACGAACAGATCGGTGCGCTGACCCACAACTCCGAGGACGTAGTCCGCGGGGTCCGGCAGGCCCTGGGCATCCGTCCCGTCTACAAGACCGTGGACACCTGCGCGGCCGAGTTCGCCGCCTACACCCCGTACCACTACTCCTCCTATGACGAGGAGGACGAGGTTGCGCTGCACGCCAAGCCGTCCATCATCATCCTCGGGTCCGGCCCCAACCGGATCGGCCAGGGCATCGAGTTCGACTACTCCTGCGTGCACGCCTCGATGGCGCTGCGCAAGGCCGGCTACGAGACCGTGATGGTCAACTGCAACCCGGAAACCGTCTCCACCGACTACGACGTCTCCACCCGGCTCTACTTCGAGCCGCTCACCCTGGAGGACGTCCTCGAGGTCATCGCGGCCGAGGAGCGCACCGGCGGGGTCATGGGCGTCTTCGTCCAGCTCGGCGGCCAGACCCCGCTCAAGCTCGCCCAGCAGCTCGCCGACGCCGGCGTGCCGATCCTCGGCACCTCGCCGGAGGCCATCGACCTCGCCGAACACCGCGGGGCCTTCTCCCGCGTCCTCGACAAGGCCGGGCTCGTCTCGCCGAAGAACGGCACCGCCGTGTCCTTCGAGGACGCCAAGAAGATCGCCGACGAGATCGGCTACCCGGTCCTGGTCCGGCCCTCCTACGTCCTCGGCGGACGCGGCATGGAGATCGTCTACGACGAGCCCAACCTCTCCCGCTACATCGCCAACGCCACCGAGATCACCCCCGACCACCCGGTGCTGATCGACCGCTTCCTCGAGGACGCCGTCGAGATTGACGTCGATGCCCTCTACGACGGCACGGAGATGTACCTCGGCGGCATCATGGAACACATCGAGGAGGCCGGCATCCACTCCGGCGACTCGGCCTGCGTCCTGCCGCCCATCACCCTGGGCGGCAACGTACTGGAACGGGTGCGCACCGCCACCCTGGCGATCGCCGAGGGCGTGGGCGTCCGCGGCCTGATCAACATCCAGTTCGCCCTGGCCTCCGACGTGCTCTACGTCCTCGAAGCCAACCCGCGCGCGTCCCGCACCGTCCCGTTCGTCTCCAAGGCCACGGGTGTCCAGATGGCGAAAGCCGCTGCCCTGATCGGCACCGGCGTCACCATCAACCAGCTCCGCAGCGCCTACAAGATGCTGCCGGAGAGCGGCGACGGCTCCACCCTGCCGCTGGACGCGCCGGTCTCGGTCAAGGAAGCCGTGCTGCCGTTCAGCCGCTTCCGCACCCCGGAGGGCAAGGTGGTCGACTCCCTGCTCGGCCCGGAAATGCGCTCCACGGGCGAGGTCATGGGCATCGACAAGCACTTCGACACGGCCTTCGCCAAGAGCCAGGCGGCCGCGAACAACGCCCTGCCCACCGAGGGCAAGATCTTCGTCTCGGTGGCCAACCGGGACAAGCGCTCGGTCATCATGGGCGTCAAGCGGCTCTCGGACCTCGGCTTCGAGATCGTCTCCACCGGCGGCACAGCCGACGTGCTCCGCCGCAACGGGATCCAGGCCACCCCGGTCCGGAAGGTCGCCGAAGGCTCCAGCGCCGAAGGCGAAGGCACCATCGCCGACCTCATCATCGCCGGCGAGATCGACATGGTCTTCAACACCCCCTCCGGCGGCGAGGCCCGCAGCGACGGCTACGAACTCCGTGCCGCCGCGACCTCGATCGGGATCCCGTGCATCACCACCGTGGCCGAGTTCAACGCGGCCGTCCAGGCCATCGAGGCGCTGCGCACCTACGAATGGTCGGTCACGAGCCTGCAGGAACACGCCGCGAACCTGAAGGCGCTCCAGGATGCCTGAGGCATCCACCGCCCCGGCGGCCGGCCGGGAGACCTTCGGCTCCCGGCTGGGGCGGGCCATGGCGGACCGCGGCCCGCTGTGCGTCGGCATCGACCCGCACCCGGCGCTGCTGCAGCGCTGGGGGCTCACTGACGACGCCGCCGGGCTGGAACGCTTCTCGCTGACCGTGCTGGAGGCCGTGGGCTCCCTCGCTGCCGCGGTGAAACCGCAGGTGGCCCTGTACGAGCGTCACGGATCGGCTGGAATCGCCGTGCTCGAACGCACCCTGGCCGCGGCGGCGGAAGCGTCCGTGCTGACCATCGCGGACGCCAAACGCGGCGACATCGGCTCCACCATGGCCGCCTACGCGGATGCCTGGCTGCGGGACGGCTCGGCCCTGGCCGCGGATTCGGTGACGTTGAGCCCGTACCTGGGCTTTGAGTCGCTCCGGCCCGCCCTGGACCTGGCGGCCGGGACCGGCCGCGGGGTGTTCGTCCTCGCGCTGACCTCGAACCCGGAGGGCGCCTCGGTCCAGCACGTCGGCGGGGCCGATTCCGTCGCGCGGCGGATCACGGAAGCGGCCGCGGTGGAGAACCAGCGCTATGACGGTTCGCTCGGTTCCGTGGGCCTGGTGGTCGGTGCCACGGTGGGCTCGGCCCTCGCCGCACTTGATATCGATCTGGCGGCGGTCCGTGGGCCCATCCTGGCCCCCGGGCTGGGCGCTCAGGGCGCCACGGCCGCGGACCTGCGCCGCACGTTCGGTGCGGCCTATCCCCAGGTTCTGGGCACGTCGAGCCGGGAGATTCTCGGCGCCGGACCGCAGCTGCAGTCCCTCCGGGATGCCGCGCGGCGCACCCTCGACGGACTCCTCGCGGCTTAGCTGCAGCCGCCTCGCCGGCCCGGGACCGGAGCTGCCGGACCCGGGCCGGGGGCTGTCCCGTGCGGGATTGTGCTTTTCCCGTTCCCGAACTGGCCGGCGCGCAGATTTCCATTGATTTCTGCCGCCGCCTGACGGTAGGTTCGGGGCAAGGGCATGAGTGCCCGTCCCGCCATGCAGGGAGGCCTTCCGTGAGTTTGAGACCACTCACTCCTCAGGAGCGTTCCGACGCCCTTCGCAAGGCCGCTGCCGCAAGGGCCACCAGGGCCGAGGCAAAGGAGCGGCTCAAGACGGGCGAGCTGACCATCGCCAATGTCATCAGTGCCGCCGAATCCGACGACGCCATTGCCCGCATGAGAATTGTGGAGCTGCTCGAGGCCCTGCCCGGGATCGGCCGGGTCCGGGCGGCGGCCATCATGGACCAGCTCGGCATCGCACAATCCCGACGGGTCCGCGGCCTGGGAATCCACCAGCGCCGGGCGCTGGTAGATTTTATTGACGACAAGTAGCCCGGTCCGCCGAGCTGCCCACCACCGCCCAAAGGAATATGTGAGCAAGAAACCGGGACTGACAGTCCTCGCCGGCCCGACGGCTGTTGGCAAAGGCACCGTGTCCACCTACATCCGGGACAACTACCCCGGCGTCTGGCTCTCCGTGTCGGCCACCACGCGCCCGCCGCGGCCGGGGGAGCAGGACGGGATCCACTACTTCTTCAAATCGGCCGAGGAATTCGATTCCCTGGTCGAAAACGGCGACTTGCTCGAGTGGGCCGTCGTCCACGGCCGGAACCGCTACGGCACGCTGCGCAGCACGGTTGACGCCGCCATTGCCGAGGGCCGCTCGGTGCTGCTGGAGATCGATCTGCAGGGCGCCCGGCAGGTCAAGCAGGCCGTCCCGGATGCCCAGTTTGTGTTCCTGGCGCCCCCGAGCTGGGACGAAATGGTCCGCCGGCTGGTCGGCCGCGGCACGGAAAGCGCCGAAGAACAGCAGCAGAGGCTGGAAACCGCTAAACTAGAACTTGCCGCTGAACCGGAGTTCGACCACACCGTCATCAATGATGACGTTCGTCGGGCAGCGGACGAGCTTGTTTCACTCATGGGGCTGACCCCGAACCCGCGCTAGGCGCCGGGACGTACCGGCCCGTTAGAATTTGGAGAATTCGTGTCCACGAACCTTGAAGGCATCATCAACCCGCCGATCGACGAGCTGCTGAAGGCCGCCGACTCGAAGTACGGACTGGTGATTTTTGGTGCCAAGCGCGCACGCCAGATCAACGCGTACTATGCCCAGCTGCATGAGGGCCTGTTTGAGTACGTTGGCCCGCTGGTCGACACCAAGCTGAACGAGAAGTCCCTGTCGATCGCCCTGCGCGAGATCAACGAAGGCAAGCTCGTCTCCACGCCGATCGAAACCGCAGAGTAATTCCCCTCGCGGGAAGAGCCAAATAAACAGACTGCCTGCTGACGGAGATCACGTGCGCATAGTCCTCGGAGTCGGGGGAGGGATTGCCGCCTACAAGGTGGCATCGCTCCTCCGGCTTTTTACTGAAGCCGGGCATGACGTCACGGTCATCCCCACCGAGGCGGCCACCCGCTTCGTCGGCGTCGCCACGTGGGAGGCCCTGTCCGGGCACCCGGTGAGCAACAGCGTGTTCGACGCCGTCCACACGGTCAACCATGTCCGGCTCGGCCACGAGGCCGAACTGATCGTCGTGGCCCCGGCCACGGCCGATCTCCTGGCCCGCGCGGCCACCGGCCAGGCCGATGACCTCCTCACCAACACCCTGCTGATGGCCGGCGACTGCCCGGTGCTCATGGCCCCGGCCATGCACACCGAAATGTGGCAACACCCCGCCACCGAGGCCAACGTCGAAATCCTGCGCAGCCGCGGCGTCACCGTGCTGGAACCCGCGAGCGGGCGGCTGACCGGCGCCGACTCCGGTCCCGGCCGCCTGCCCGAGCCGGAGGCGATCTTCACCGCCGCCATGGCCCTCGCCGGCGCCGAAGCGGCCGCCGCCAACGCTTCCGCAACTTCCGCGGCGATGCCGGCCGTTGACCCGGATGTGGCCACTGCCCTGGCCGCCGTGCCTGCAGCGGCGCAGCCGGCGGTTACGCCGTTGGCCGGACTGACGGTGACCATCAGTGCCGGCGGCACCCGGGAACCGCTGGACCCCGTGCGGTTCCTCGGCAACCGCTCCTCCGGCAAGCAGGGCGTGGCCCTGGCCGCCGCGGCCCGCGACGCCGGAGCCCGCGTCCGGTTGCTGGCCGCCCACATGGAGGTCCCGGCGCCCGCCGGCGTCGAAATCGTCCAGGTCGAAACGGCCCTGGAACTGCGGGAGGCGGCGCTGCACGCGGCCGCCGACTCCGACGTCGTCATCATGGCCGCCGCGGTCGCGGACTTCCGGCCGGCGGACGTCGCCGGGACCAAGATCAAGAAGCGCGACGACGTCGCCGATCCCGTGATCAACCTGGTGCGCAACCCCGACATCCTGCGCGAACTCGTCGAGGTCCGCGACGCCGCGTCCCGGAATCAGCTGATCGTCGGCTTCGCCGCCGAGACGGGCGATGCCGGCGGCGATGTCCTGGACTATGCCCGGGCCAAGCTGCACCGAAAAGCCTGCGACCTGCTGGTCGTCAACCAGGTGGGCCGGGACCTGGTCTTTGGCGAGGACACGAACACAGTAGTCATCCTTTCCCGTGACGGCTCCGAACCCCAAGAGGCGTCGGGTTCCAAATCCGACGTCGCGGCTGCCGTGATCGACCGGATCAGCGCCGAGCTGAGCCGGGCTGTACCGCCGGCGTAGCCCGGCGTAACCAACATCTCCTTAGCACGGGGACACACGCCGCCGGACGTCCGTTATCCAACCAGTAAGGTAGTTGAGTGACTTTACCGCTGCACATCCCCGCCTTCCACGGGTCCACGCCCGCCGCGCTCCGGCTCTTCACGTCCGAGTCGGTGACGGAGGGCCACCCCGACAAGATCTGTGACCAGATCAGCGATGCGATCCTAGACGCACTGCTCGACAAAGACCCCGAGTCCCGGGTAGCCGTGGAGACGCTGGCCACCACCGGGCTGGTCCACGTCGCGGGCGAGGTCACCACCGACGCCTACGTCGAGATTCCCCAGATTGTCCGGGAGACCATTTTGGGCATCGGGTACGATTCTTCGGCCAACGGCTTCGACGGCGCCCGGTGCGGCGTCTCGGTATCCATCGGCCAGCAGTCCAACGACATCGCCGGCGGCGTGTTCAACTCCCTCGAAGCGCGTGAGGGCCGCCAGGAGGACGACTACGACCTCCAGGGAGCCGGCGACCAGGGACTCATGTTCGGCTACGCCAGCGACGAAACGCCGTCCTACATGCCCGTGCCGATCTGGCTCGCGCACCGGCTCTCCGAGCGCCTGACCGAGGTCCGCAAGAACGGCGAACTCGCCTACCTGCGCCCGGACGGCAAGACCCAGGTCACCGTGGGCTACGACGGCGACCGCCCGGTCTCAGTCGAAACCGTCGTCATCTCCAGCCAGCACGCCGAAGGCACCAGCCTGGACCAGCTCCGGGCCGACCTTGCCGAGCACGTGGTGGGGCCGGTCATGGCACTGTCCAACCTGGACACCTCACGGACCCGCAACATCCTCAACCCCGCAGGCGCCTTTGTGATTGGCGGCCCGGTGGGCGACGCCGGCCTCACCGGCCGCAAGATCATCGTCGACACCTACGGCGGCATGGCCCGCCACGGCGGCGGCGCGTTCTCCGGCAAGGACCCGTCGAAGGTGGACCGTTCGGCCGCCTACGCCATGCGCTGGGTCGCCAAGAACGTGGTGGCCGCCGGCCTCGCCAAGCGCGCCGAAATCCAGATCGCCTACGCGATCGGCCAGGCCCGCCCGGTGGGAACCTACGTTGAGACATTCGGAACCGAAACCGTGGACCCGGCCCGCATCAGCGCCGCGATCGCCGAGATCTTCGACCTGCGCCCGCGGGCCATCATCGACGCCCTCGACCTCAAGCGCCCGATCTACGCCAAGACCGCCGCCCACGGTCACTTCGGCCGCGAAGACCCGGACTTCACGTGGGAACGCCTGGACCGGGTGGACGAGCTGAAAGCGTTCTTCAACGCCTAAGGCCCGGCCCACACGGTCCAAAGCCGCCCAGGCGGTTTGTTTTGACAGTGAGTTTGTCAGTCCTGCGTGATGTGCTGTAGCCAGGCCGCCCTCCGGTGGCCTGGCTACAGTGCATTTGGGAATACAGTGCATTTCGGAAACAGTGCATGTGTCGAACGATCCTCAGGGGAGGTGCGAGCCGTGAGTCCCATTCCTGCCGGCGGCGCGCCCGGTGAACCCCAGCAGCTGTCCCTGCTCCAGGGTTTTCCCGCCTCCGCCGCGGAAGCGTCCGGGCCGGCCCTTGCGGCCCACCTGCCAGTGGCGCGGGTGCTCATCGAGTCCTCGCTGCCCCACCTGGACAGGCCTTTCGACTACAGCGTCCCCGACGCCCTCGACGCCGACGCCATGCCCGGAGTCCGGGTCAAGGTCAAATTCAACGGGCAGGAACTGGCCGGATACCTGCTGGAGCGCCGCGCCGGATCCGACGCCGGCCACCCCCTGGTGCCGCTGCACAAGGTGCTCTCCGCCGTCCCGGTCCTGACCCCCGCAGTGGCCGAGCTCGCCGGCCGGATCGCCTCGCGCTACGCCGGAACGGTCAGCGATGTCCTGCGCGTGGCCGTGCCGCCGCGCATGGCCAAGCTGGAAAAGGAATTCGCCCCGGACGGCCGGCTCGATCCCGCGCTGTTCGGCACTGAGACGTTCGGTCTGGCGACCGACGTGTCGCTTCCGTCGCCGGCCGCCGGCAGCATCTGGACCCGGTACCGCAACGGTGCGGCATTCCTCGCCCACCTCGCCGCGGGGGAGTCGCCCCGGGCCGTGCTGACCGCCCTGCAGGGGTACGGGCCCGCCGGCTGGCCGCGGATGATCGCCGAAGCCGTGGCCGCGGTGCGGATCTCCGGCCGCGGCGCCGTCGTCGTGGTGCCCGACTACCGGGACCTTGACCGCGTGGAATCTGCCCTGCTGGAACTGCTTCCCGCCGGCGACGTCGCCCGGCTCACCGCGGACGACGGCCAGACGCCGCGCTACCGCAGCTTCCTGCGCGTGCTCAGCGGCGCCGCCGGGGTCGTCGTGGGCACGCGGTCCGCGGCCTACGCGCCGGTGCCGAACCTCGGGCTCGTCATCTGCTGGGACGACGGCGACGACCTCCACATCGAGCAGCGCTCCCCGTACGCGCACACCCGCGAAGTCCTCCTGCTCCGGGCGGCCCAGGAGGGGGCCGCGTGCCTGCTCGCGGCCCATTCGCGCAGCACCGAAGCGGAGCGGCTGGTCGCCTCGGGCTGGGCCCAGGCCGTGGAAGCGGACCGGGCCGTCGTGCGGCGGACAGTCCCGCGGGTCCTGAACACAGCCGACAGCTACGAACTCGAGCATGACCCGCTCGCCCGGATCGCCCGGCTCCCCGGCGCGGCCTGGCGGGCCGCCAAGGAAGGCCTGGAACGGGGTCCGGTCCTGGTCCAGGTGGCCCGCGCCGGCTACGCCCCCTCGCTGGTGTGCGACACCTGCCGGGAACCGGCCCGCTGCACTGCCTGCAGCGGCCCGCTGGCGATCGCCGGCCCGGCCGGGAGCAGCGCCGTGCCGCAATGCCGCTGGTGCTCGGCCCCGGCCCCGGCCTGGCGCTGCGGCACGTGCAACGGCGCCAGGCTAAGGCGCGGCGCCACGGGAGCCCTCCGCACCGCGGAGGAGCTGGGCCGGGCGTTTCCGGGAAAACCGGTCGTCACCTCATCCGGTGACCAGATCAAGGCCACCGTTGCGGAGACCGCGGCCCTGGTGGTGGCAACTGTCGGCGCCGAACCGGTGGCCTCCGGCGGGTACGCCGCGGCCCTGCTGCTCGACGGCGATTCGCTGCTGCGCCGGGAAAACCTGAGGGCGGGGGAGGACGCGGTCCGCCGCTGGTTCAACGCCGCGGCCCTGGTGCGGCCCGCTTCCGAGGGCGGCCTGGTGGTCATCACCGCCGACGACGCCGCCGGGGTTGGCGCCCTGCTGCGCTGGGATCCCGCCGGGTACGCCAGCCGGGAACTGGCACTGCGGCAGGAGCTGCAGCTGCCGCCCGCCGTGCGGGTCGCCTCCGTCACCGGCGGCAGGACCGCCGTCGGCCATTTCACGGATGCCATTCAGCAGCGGCTGGCGGCGCAGGGAACCGTCCTCCGGACGGCCGGGCCCGCGCCGGTCATTCTGCCGGCGGCCGCGGGGGCAGGCCGCACGCCGCCGCAGGATGCTGCGACGCGGGATACTGTGCCCCGGGATGCTGTGCCCCGGGATGCTGTGCCCCGGGACTCCGGCCAGGAGGTCCGGACCCTGCTGTTCATCCCCTACGCCCAGGCCGCGGCTGCCACGGCCGTCATGCGGGCCGTCAAGGCGGCGGCCGCAGCCAAACGCAGCGACGACCCGGTGCAACTGCGCCTGGACGGCGTCGACGTCCTGTAGGACCCTCCATTGCGTCTCCGCGGCTCACATGGCCCCACCGGCACGGCGGTCCCTCTATTCAAAGGGCGCGCATGCCACAACAGGCCCGCAGGCCGGCGGCCATTCGCCGCAGATGGCCGGAATGAGGCTCCGTATTGCGGCCCTCCGCGGCAAATGGGTGGTCGGGGACCGTGGCGCCGGCGTCATCCCGGCCTCGCTTTGGGTGCGGCGCGGAGCGGATCTCCGCGCCGGCCACTTACAGCCGTTCCGGCTATCTCCGGTCGCGGGGCCGGTTCCGGAGCGCGACGGCCTCTTCGGCGACGGCCACGAGCCGCCGCGCCGACTCATCCCAGCTGAAGTCTGCGGCCCGCTCCACTGAACGGCGGGACCGGGCCTTCCACAGGGCGGGGTCCTCGAGCGTGCGCACCGCCTCGGCAAACTCCGCCGGGGAGTCCGGATGCACGTAGCTGACGGCATCGTCACCGACCTCCCGGAAGATCGGGATGTCGCTGGCAATCACCGGCGTGCCGTGGGACATGGCCTCGACGAGCGGCAGTCCGTAGCCCTCGGCCCGGGACAGGCTGACCAAGGCGGTGGTGCGTGCCAGGAGGGCCTCATACTCGGCGTCGGTCACCCCGTTGTGGAAGACGATGCTTGCGCCCTCCGGAGCCAGGGCCTCGAGCTCGGCCCGCCGCTCGGGCGTGATGCGGCTGAGCAGATGCAGGGTCATGTCCGGGAGTTCCGCCATGCCGCGGACCATGGTCTCCACGTTCTTATAGGGCATGAAGGAACCCATGTAGAGCAGCGTTTTGTCGGCCCCCGCCCCGGGATCGCGCGGGGTGTGGCCGTGCTGGGGGGCGTTGCCGACAATCCTGACAGGACGCCGGGTGAGCCGGTACTTCGCCATCAGGGCCGCCGTGGTGGAGCTGATCGTCGCCACGATGTCCGCCCGGTTCAGCAGGAGCCGCTGGGGCCAGAACGCTTTGTGGTATAGGCGCCACAGGACCCTGACGGGGGCCGGCAGGAATCCGGGAGGGGTGGGGTGCTCGTAGTAGATGAGGTCGTGCAGGGTCAGCACCAGGGCGTACTTCCGGCCCCAGCTGCCCATGGTCTGCATGGGGCATACCACCACGTCGGCGCCCAGCTTGTTGACCTTGGCCGCCACGAAGAGTTCGGCCGGGGACAGCGGGCTGTTGATCAGGGTGTAGGGAACATCGGGCAGGAGCGCGAGCTGGCGGGTGTCGCTGATCAGCATCGAGACGTCGGCGATCCTGGCGGCCGCCGCGATCAGGCTGGCGCCGTAGCGGCTGATGCCGTCGTGGTGGTCCAGCCGGGTGAAGCGGGCATCAACGAGAATTTTCACGCGGCGTGGTCCTTTAGGAAGCGTCTGATGTAGCGGGCAGCGGGCTCGGGGGTTTCGTAGTGGATCAGGTGCCCGACGCCGGGAATGACCTCCAGCCTCCCGTCCGGGAGCCGCGCCGCGAGTTTGTGCTGGTCCGCCAGCATGGCGATCTCGTCCTTCTCGCCCGCGATCAGCAGCACCGGCAGCGTCAGGTCGCCGGCCACCTCGGTGACGTTGCTGCCCACCGAGGCCTTGAAGGCCTGGAGCAGGCTGTCCCGGTCTGCGAAGGAGGAAAAATAGGCGCTGTGCTGGGCGTGCACGAACCGGCGGATGTCCTTGTCCCCGGTCTTGGCCATGGTCACGCTCATCACCCGCACGATCGCCTGGCTGCGCAGCAGGGCCAGACCGAGCCGCTGGGGAAGGCGTGCGGCGGCCTCGTAGTAGAGCACCGCGAGCTTCGTCATCAGGCCCTTGGGCCCTTCGAGGGCGGGCGCCGCGATGGGATTGACCAGGATCAGTTCGGCAACGGCACCGGAGTTGGCCGCCACGAAATGGCTGGCGATGATCGAACCGAACGAATGCCCCAGCAGGACCGTGTCCGCGCCCAGTCCCAGAGCAGCCATGAAACCACCCAGGAACTGGCTGTAGCCGGCAACGCTGTGCCCGGTTCCCGCGAAGGCGGCCGAGCTGCCGAAGCCCGGCAGGTCCGGCATGATCAGGCGCATGTCCGTCAGCTGGTCGGCTACCCGGAGCAGGCCGTGGTGGTCGCCGCGGAACCCGTGCACCACCAGGATGGTGCGCGTTTCGGGGGTGACCTCGGCGGGTTCGTAGACCCAGTACGCGATCCGGGCACCGTCAACCTCAACGGACGCGGCCCGGGTGCGGGCGTCGAGTCCGCCGCTGAAGAGGGGCGTGCGTGAGGACCCGGTATCCACTTGTTCCATTGGTTCGAATCCTATGCGACGTTGTCGGGGTGGGAGCCGGTCCGGAAGCCGCGTTCGAGGCCGCCGACCTCCGTCATATCCAGCGGGGAGAGCTCAAAGTCGAAGACCTCGAAGTTTTCACGGATCCGCCCGGACGAGCTGGCCTTGGGGATGGCGATATTGCCCAGCTGCAGGTGCCAGCGCAGGATGATCTGTGCCGGCGTGCGGTCGTGTTCGGCCGCCAGGGCCAGGATCACGGGGTCCTTCAGGACCTGGCCGCGGCCCAAAGGACTCCACGCCTCGGTGCGGATACCCAGCAGCTCGTGCTTTTCCCGCAGTTCATCCTGCTGCAGCCAAGGATGAAGTTCGATCTGGTTCACGGCGGGCACCACCTCCGCCGTTTCCAGGAGCCGGTCCAGGTGCTGCGGCTGGAAGTTGGAGACGCCGATTGCGCGAACCTTGCCCTCGCGGTACAGCGTCTCCAGGGCCCGGTACGTTTCCGGGAACAGGCCACGGCGCGCGCACGGCCAATGGATCAGGTAGAGGTCGATGTATTCCAGGCCGAGGTTGGAGATCGAGGTGTCGAACGCACGCATGGTGGCGTCGTAGCCGTGGTCGTCATTCCAGACCTTGGTGGTGATGAAGAGGTCCTCGCGGGAAACGTAGGGTGCGGTTTCCCCAGGCCCGCCGCCGGTGCCCTCAAATCCGGACAGGGCACCGATTCCCTTGCCGACGCCCGTCTCGTTGCCGTACATGGCGGCGGTGTCGAAGTGCCGGTAGCCGGTCTCGACCGCCATGGTCACCAGGCTGGCGGCGTCGGCCGGGGGGACCTTGTACAGCCCGAACCCCAGCCGGTCGATCAGTACGCCGTTGTTCAGGGTCAGCCGGGGGGAGAGTCTCATGACAAAGACTTTACCCACTGGCGCTGGCGAGTGCCGGACCGCCGTTGCCGCCGGCCGCGCCGGTCACGGTGCCCGCAACCGCTCAGCCCAGTCCGTCGAACCGGACGAGCCTGCGGGCGCTGGCCTCGTCCAGGATCAGGTCGGTGGCCAGTCCTGCCGCCAGCGCGCCCCTGAGCCCGTTGATTTTGGAAGCACCGGACACCACGCAGATGCGGCGCCGGACCTGGCGGAGCTGGGCCAGGTCCGGGCCGGTGGAGCGCGCGTTGAGCGTGATGCCGTCCGAGGACCCGTCGGCGCGGAAGAACACCGTGGCAACATCGCCCACCACATCGGAGTTCGCCAGGACGTTCAGGTCGTCTTCATCGAGGTAGCCGCCGGCGTAGACGTGGCTGGGGTAGTCGGCGTCGACCGATCCGACACCAAAGATCGCGATGCTCATCCGGGCCTGCAGCTCCAGGATCCGCTGAACACTCCGCTCATTCCACATTGCCCTTTTGGTCGCGGCGTGGTCGAAGAAGGCCGGCACGGGAAACTGTTCCACCCGTGCTCCGTAGGCGCTCCCGAACCGCCTCATGATGTCCGAGGCATAGGTGATGCCGGTGGTCTGCATGTTCCCGGCGCCGTTGAGCTGGACGATCACGCTGTCGTGGGTGATCTTGCGCGTCAGGTGCCGGCTCACGGCGCTCAGGGTGGAGCCCCATGCGACGCCGATGATGGCGTTGGAGTCCACCAGCGGTCCGATCGTCCGGGCGGCCTGCATGGCCACACGGTCCAGTGTTTCCGCCTCATTGAGGGTGTCCACCACCGGAACGACATGGACATCCACCTTGTATTCGGCGCGGATCATGCCCTCGAGTTCGGGCCCGGTGTCCAGCGGGCTGCGGATCTGGATCTGCACGAGACCCGAATCGCGCGCCGCGGACAACAGCCGGGAAACCGTGGACCGGGACGTCCGGAGCTCGCGGGCGATGGCGTCCATGGTCAGGTCCTGCAGGTAATACAGCTGGGCCGCGCGGAGGGCGTCGGACTGGCGTGATTGCATCATGACATTTCCCATCTGCACGTTTGTGCATAGTGCTTGACTCCATTTTCCATTAGTCCAAAGAATAGTGTTGAACGGCGCCGCGCCACGGGCGTGCCGCACAGAATCAAACCCAAGGGAGCAATTTTGGGACAGAAGGACTCAGTCGGCACACCGGCGAACGATCGCGCCTCGGTGCAGAAGCTGCGGGCGCGGCGGCACGCGCAGGTTCTGATCATCGGAGGCGGAATCAACGGGGTCGGAACGTTCCGTGACCTTGCGCTGCAGGGCGTGGATGTGGCGCTCGTTGAGCGCGGCGATTACTGCCAGGGTGCCAGCGGCGCCTCTTCCCACATGATCCACGGCGGCATCCGGTACCTGGAAAACGGCGAGTTCCGCCTGGTCCAGGAGTCGGTGACCGAACGCAACAGGCTTCTGCGGATCGCGCCGCACTACGTCAAGCCGCTGCAGACCACGATCCCGATCTTCAGCACCTTCTCCGGGGTCCTGGCCGCCCCCATGCGCTTCCTGACCCACAAGCAGGGCAAGCACACCGAACGCGGGGCGTTCCTGATCAAGCTCGGCCTGAGCATGTACGACTTCTTCTCCCGCGACGGCGGCACGGTTCCGCGCCACCAGTTCCGCGGACGCAAACGCGCCCTCGCCGAGCTGCCCCGCCTGCACCCCGGGATCAAGTACGCGGCCACGTACTTCGACGCCTCCGTCCACAACCCCGAGCGCCTCACCCTCGACGTGCTCCAGGACGGCGAGAAGGCCGGCGGCGCGGACAGCCACGCCCGCGCCAGCAACTACGTCTCTCTGGTCTCGCTGGGCGGCTCCGGAACCCCCGGCACCCCCGGAACCCCCCGGAACCACTGTCCAGCTGCGCGATGAACTGACCGGTGAGGTGTTCGACTTCACTGCCGACGTTGTCGTGAACACCACCGGCGCCTGGGTCGACCTGACCAACGAGGCCATGGGGGCGGCGTCGTCGTTCATGGGCGGAACCAAGGGTTCGCACATCGTGCTGGACCATCCGGAGCTGCTCGCGGCGTGCAACGGCCGCGAAATCTTCTTCGAGCACACCGACGGCCGGATCGTACTGATCTACCCGATGGGTGACCGCGTCCTGGTCGGCACCACCGACGTCGACGCCGACATGGCCCAGGACGCCGTGTGCACCGAGGCGGAAATCGACTACTTCTTTGACCTGATCGGCCACGTGTTCCCGGACATCCCGGTGGGCCGGGACCAGATTGTCTACTCGTTCTCCGGTGTTCGGCCGCTTCCGAAGCACGACGCGACCCAGCCCGGCTTCGTCAGCAGGGACTACCGGATCGAACGCCGTGCGGCGGCGCGCGGCGCCGTCCTCAGCCTCGTCGGCGGCAAGTGGACCACGTTCCGGGCCCTCGCCGAGCACCTGAGCAACGACGTCCTGGCCGAACTCGGTATGCAACGGAAGGTTTCGACGGCGAAGCTCGCCATCGGCGGCGGCGCCGGCTTCCCGGACAGCGAGGACGGCGTCCAGCGCTGGATCAAGGCCCACATGTCGGCCGGCCGCGACGCCGCCCGCGTCACCGGGCTGCTGACCCGCTACGGGACCCGTGCCGAAGAAGTCATCCGCTTCCTGGACGGGGCCGCGGCCGGCGAGCCGGACCGGCTGCTGCATTCCACCCGCGAGCTGAGCACCCGGGAACTGGAGTTCATGGCCGCCCATGAGCAGATCGGGCACCTCGTGGACGTCCTCATCCGCCGCACGTCCCTGGCTTTTCGCGGCCTGGTGACAGGGGAACTGCTCAACGAAGTCGCGGACATCCTTTCCGGACCGCTCGGCTGGGACGCGGCACGCCGGGCCTCAGAGATCAGCCACGCACAGGAGGTGCTACAGCGGTTCCACGGTGTCCGGGTCCACAGCCTGGTCGCCTGATATTGCTTGCGTGCCCGGGCAGGGAAGCCCGGGTGCAAGCACTGCGCGGTCCGCCCTGGCGGCCGGCGCAGTGGCCGGCCGGCAGCACGAACATGCTGCCGGCCCAACGGCTTCCAAACTCGCGGAGGCCGACAACAGAAAATAGAGGAGTCAAAGATGTCTCTTGGAATAGTTTTCCTATCCGAATTATTCGGTACCGCCATGCTGACCCTGCTGGGTTGCGGCGTTGTGGCCAACGTTGCGCTCAAAGGCACCAAGGGCAATAACGGCGGGTTCCTCATGGTCACCTGGGGGTGGGGCCTTGCCGTCTTCTCCGGTGTCTATGTTGCTTCCATCTCAGGTGCGCACCTGAACCCGGCCGTGACTTTTGGCCTGCTGGTCAACGGCAAGAAGTTGTACGCCCCCGGTGTTCCGGTTGACTTCGCCTCGACCCTGACGTACTTCGGCGGTGAACTGACCGGTGCCTTCCTCGGCGCCGTCGTGATGTGGCTGGCCCACAAGCAGCACTTTGATCTCGAGCAGGAGCCCGCCAGTCAGCTGGCCGTCTTCTCCACGGGCCCGGCGATCCGCTCCAACCAGTGGAACCTGATCACCGAGATCATCGGCACCTTTGTCCTCGTGTTCGTTATCCTGACCTTCGGCGGGACGCCTTCCGGGCTCGGCCCGCTGTCGGTGGCCCTGCTGGTCGTCGGTATCGGTGTTTCGCTCGGCGGCCCCACCGGCTACGCCATCAACCCCGCCCGTGACCTGGGCCCCCGCATCGCGCACGCCTTGCTCCCCATCAAGGGCAAGGGCTCCAGCGACTGGAGCTACTCCTGGATCCCGGTGGTCGGTCCGCTCATTGGCGGCGGCCTCGGCGGCCTCGTGGCAGCAGTCGTGCCGATCATCATCCCCGTCATCCCTCACTAACTGCCCGTTCAACCGTCAGTACAACTGCCACGCCAAACAGACAAGGACGTCAATATGAACCAGTACGTAGTTGCAATCGACCAGGGCACCACGAGCACCCGAGCTATCGTGTTCGACCACAGCGGCAGCATCGTCTCCTCCGGCCAGATGGAGCACGAGCAGATCTTCCCCCAGCCCGGCTGGGTGGAGCACAACCCCGCTGAAATCTGGAACAACACCCGCGAGGTGATCGGCTCGGCCCTGTCCAAGGCGAACCTGACCCGGCACGACATCGCCGCCGTCGGCATCACCAACCAGCGCGAAACAGCGGTGGTGTGGGACAAGACCACCGGCGAGGCGATCTACAACGCCATCGTGTGGCAGGACACCCGTACCCAGCCGATCGTGGACGAACTCGCCAAGGACGGCGGGGTAGAACGTTTCAAGCAGAAGGTGGGCCTGCCGCTGGCGACCTACTTCTCGGGCACCAAGATCAAGTGGATCCTGGACAACGTCGAGGGCGCCCGGGCCAAGGCGGAGGCCGGCGACCTCGTCTTCGGCAACACCGACTGCTGGGTGCTCTGGAACCTGACCGGCGGGACCGACGGCGGAGTGCACGTGACCGACGTGACCAACGCCTCACGGACCATGTTCATGGACCTTGAGACGCTGTCGTGGGACCAGGAGATTCTGGACGCGTTCGGCGTCCCGGCCTCCATGATGCCGACCATCAAGTCCTCCTCCGAGGTCTACGGCACAGTCCACACCTCGCAGCTGCTGCGCGAGGTTCCTGTGGCCGGCATCCTGGGCGACCAGCAAGCGGCCACGTTCGGGCAGGCGGCGTTCGATGCCGGGGAAGCCAAGAACACCTACGGCACGGGCTGCTTCCTGATCTTCAACACGGCCGAGGAAATTATCCATTCCAAGAACGGGCTGCTGACCACCGTCGGCTACAAGCTCGGCGACGCGGCGCCGCACTACGCGCTGGAGGGCTCCATTGCCGTCACCGGTTCCTTGATCCAGTGGCTGCGGGACAACCTCGGCATGATCAGCAGCGCCCCGGAGGTCGAGACCCTCGCGGCCTCGGTGGAGGACAACGGCGGTGTGTACATTGTGCCGGCATTCTCCGGCCTCTTCGCACCGTACTGGCGCTCGGACGCCCGCGGCGCCATTGTGGGCCTGACCCGCTATGTTACCAAGGCCCATATCGCCCGCGCGGCGCTGGAGGCCACCGCCTTCCAGACCCGTGAGGTGCTGGACGCCGTCAACGCCGACTCCGGCGTACCGCTGACGGAGCTGAAGGTCGACGGCGGCATGGTCGCCAACGACGCCCTGATGCAGTTCCAGGCGGACATCCTCGGCGTGCCGGTCATCCGTCCGAAGGTGGTCGAGACGACGGCGCTGGGCGCAGCCTACGCGGCCGGCCTGGCGGTCGGATTCTGGAAGGACCTGGGCGAGTGCTCGGCCAACTGGGCCGAGGACAAGCGGTGGGAGCCGCAAATGGACCAGGCCGAGCGGGAACGCCAGATGCGTCTCTGGAAGAAGGCCGTCACCAAGTCGATGGACTGGGTTGACGACGACGTGAAGTAGGCGCGCACAAGGAGCCCCGGCCGGGAAGATCCCGGCCGGGGCTCCTTTGTCTATTGCCCGGGAGCGGCAGGGCCGTTAGTGGTAGTGGTGGCCATCGTAGCCACGTGCCATCTCAGCGCGCGGCGTCTTCGCGTAGACGTCCTTGCTGACCGTGTAGCCCCGGCGGTCGATCTGCAGTGCCTGCTCGTTGACGCTCTTCAGCTCGGAGCGGCTGAGCTTCTTGATCTTGACGAGATTCAGGAACTCCTGGTCCTCTCCGCCCACGGCCGTGACCTTGATCAGACCCGTGTGCTTGGAATAGAACTTTCGCTGGTGGCCGGCGCTTGGCGGGTCCAGCGGGTTGAACTCATCGATAACCAGCACATCGCTGTAGCAACCAGTGGCGACGCAGACGCGTTGGTCCTTCGCGAACACATCACCGCAGTCCAGGAAGTCCACGCTGGGTGCGTAGGCCTGGGGGTAGGCGGGGGTCTTCAGGCGCGGGTGGCTCTGCATGGCGATGCCCGCCTGGGCCTTGTCGATGCCGCTGATGAACGTACTTGGCGCACCCACAAGCTTCCCGTTCTCGTACTCCTCCGGATATTCGCCGAAGAGCCACACGTCGCCCTTCCGTGTCTCGGCGAAGAAGGCAAGTTCCGATTCCGCGAGCTCACCGTCGGAGTAGTCCCGGTCCCATATCGCGATGGTCTTCACCCCGTCGATCACCTTGGTCAGCCCCGTGACCGTGCTGACAACCTTGCGGGTGGTTGTCCCGTCCGGGGAGACTACTTTGCCGGTGGTGGTGTACTGCATGCCGGGTTCGAGGGGGAACCACTTGTTGTCAATCTCCGGCCTGGACGGGAAGGCGCTGCGGTTGAATTTGATTGCCGAGCCGGGGCCGCACAGTTCCTGCGAACGGGCGGCCGCCGGCGCGGTGGCTGCCGTCGCCGCGGCCGCCGTCGCCGCCGTCAGCGACGCCACCACCAGCAAGACCGCGGAGCCGTAAGCGGTAAATCTCTTAGATAGTGGAGTCATCTGACTGGCCTCTCATTGTTGGTAGTTGTTGCTATACGGCTGATACAGGTTCCGGCTCGCGGGGCTGACGGTCATGACGTGCCGGACCCTTCTTGGCGAACCGCAGGTAGAGCGATGGAACGATGAACAGGTTGACCAGTGTCGATGTCACCAGCCCGCCCAGGATCACCACGGCCATGGGGTGCTCGATCTCATGGCCGGGGCGGTTGCCCATCACCACCAGCGGGACCAGGGCGAGTGCGGTGGCGAGCGTGGTCATCAGGATTGGTGACAGGCGTTCGGCTGCGCCCCGCAGGACCAGGTCCCGGCCGAACGGCACGCCTTCGAACTGTTCCAGGTGCTGGCAGTGGTTGATGAGCAGGATGCCGTTGCGGGCGGCGATGCCCATCACTGTCAGGAACCCGACCAGCGACCCGAGGGACAGGATTCCGCCGCTCATGTGCGCGGCGATCACCCCGCCCACCAGTGCCACCGGCAGCGTCAGGATGCCCAGAACGGCAAGCCGCCAGCTCCGGAATGCCGCCTGGAGCAGGAGGAACACCACAACCAGGGCGCCCATCGCGAAGAGGAGAAGCCGCTGCGAGGCGGCCTGCCGCTCCGCGTATTCGCCCAGGATCTCGGCGCTGTATCCGGTGGGGAACTCCACGGACTTGAGATCGGATTCGAGCTTCTCGACGACTTTGGCCAGATCACCTTCCTTGACGTTGGCGCTGACATCGAGGCGGCGGGACCCTTCCGAACGCTCAATGACGTTGGGAGTGGGCTTTACCGTGATCTTGGCGACATCGGCCACCCGGATCTTCTGCCCGCTGGGAGTGTCCAGCGGGAGGTTCTCGATGCTTGTGACGCTGGTCCGGATCGCCGGAGGACTCCAGACCTGGACGTCATAGGCCTTGCCGTCCCGGTAGACGTCGCCGACCTCTTCGCCGGATACCAGGGTGGCTGCGGCACGGCGGACGTCACCGGGCTTCAGGCCGTAGCGGTTGGCGGCGTCCAGGTTCACCTCGACGTCCACCTGCGGAACGTTGACCTGGAGTGCGACTTTGGCTCCGATGGCACCCTCGATGCCGGCCAGGGCAGTCTTGACCTTGTCCGCCTGCTTCTTCAGCGTGTCCAGGTCATCGCCGTACACGCGGACCACGATCGAGTAGCCCGTACCGGTGAGCACCTCGCGGACACGTTCCTTGAGGTAGGTCTGGACGTCCCGGTGGATGCCGGGATACCCGTCCACGACCTGCTGGATGGAGGCCAGGGTCTTGTCGTAGTCGACCGAGGGGTCAACGCTGATCCAGTTCTCGCCAAAGTTGACCCCCACCACCTCATCGGCGGCGAAGGCCTGGCCGATGTGGGACCCGCAGTTGTTGACGCCTGGAATGGTCATCAGCTCCTGGCAGGCCAGTTGGCTGACGCGCACTTCCTCGGCGTTGGAGGTGCCGGGTTGCGTGACCCAGTGCATGAGGAAGTCACGTTCCTTGAACGAGGGCAACAGTGACTGGCCCAGGAGCGGGGCCGCTATGATTCCGACGACGCCGAGTGCCCCCACCGCGAGGTAGCCCGGGAGCGGGCGTTTCACAATGGGACGCAGGGCGGCGCCGTACCAGCGCTTGAGGACCCGGACCACCGGCGGATCGCGGTCTTCCAGCTTGGCATTGCGCAGGAAGATGTACGCCATGGCCGGCGTGACCGTGAGGGCCACCAGCATGGACGCCAAAACCGCCAGGGTGTAGGCGGTCGCCAGGGGCCGGAAGAAGGCGCCCGTCAGGCCGTCCAGGAAGAAGATCGGTACCGTGGCGGCAACGATAATCAGGGTGGCGTAGACGATGGGGCCGCGGACTTCCAGGGAGGCGTTGACGACCACGCGGGCGGTGCTTTCGGTCCCGCCGCTGGCGCGGTGGTGCCGGAGCCGCCTGACGATGTTCTCGACGTCGATGATGGCATCGTCCACCACGACCCCGACGGCAATCACCAGCCCCGCAAGCACCATCGTATTAATCGTGCCTCCGGTCCAATACAGCACCAGGGCCGCTGCCATCAGCGACAACGGGATCGCCGTCACGCTCACCAGGGCTGTCCGCCATTGGAACAGGAAGACGCTCAGCACCAGGACGACCAGGAAGCAGCCCAGCAGCAGCGCGAGGCTCAGGTTGCCGAGCGACTCCTCGATGAACGAGGCGGGCCGGAACAGGGTGGTGTCGACTGCGATTCCGGTCAGGCCGGGCTGCAGTTCCTTGAGCGCTTCCTCGACCCCGCGGGTGACTTCGAGGGTGTTGCCCCACGGCAGCTTTTCGACGATCAGCATCAGTCCGGGGCCGCCATTGATAACCGCGTCACCGATCAGTTGCTGGTGGTCCTCCACGACGGTTGCCACGTCGGCGAGCTTCAGGGGAGGCAGTCCCTCGCGTTCCTCCAGTGGCACCTGGGCAAGGTCCGCCGGAGACGTGATGGGTTGTACGTGCCTGATGGACATGCTCTGGCTGGGTGTTTCCAGCGCCCCTCCGGTGCCGATCAAGGCACCGGGGGAGTACTTGAGCAGGCCAGCGTCCAAGGCGTCGGACGTGGAGTTCATGACGTTTTCCAGCGTCACGTTGTTGGCTGCCAGCTTGGTCGGATCAACCTGGACCTGGAGCATCTGAAGCCGTTCGCCCCAGATCGCAACGTTCGCCACGCCAGGCACCCGCAGCAGGTGTGCCCGGATGTTCCAGTAGGAAACCATGGACATTTCGATCAGGGAGCGGGTCTCGGAGGAGAGCCCGATCTTCATGACACGGCTGGTGGAGGACAGCGGCTGGAGCATTATTGGCGGCGCGGCCCAGGTCGGCAGAGTCGGTATGACCGTTGCCATCCGCTCCGACACCAGCTGCCGGGCGGTGAGCAGATCGGTCCCGGGTTTGAACTCCATCACGATGGCGGACAGCTGCGACACAGACTTCGACCGCATCTGGTCCAGGCCGTCTATGCCGTTGAAGGCCTGCTCCATCGGAACCGTTACGAGTTCCTCGACTTCGGAGGCAGTGAGACCCAGACATGCCGTCTGAACCTCGACGCGGGGCGGTGCGAACTCCGGGAAAACATCCACCGAAGCGCTGCTGAGTTGCGCGCCGCCCACGATCATGAGGGCGGCCGCCATCGCAATGATGATCGACCGGAACCTCAGGCTTGCAGCGACAATCCGGCGCATGTCAGTGCGCCGTATCGAATTCAGCGCCGAAGAGTTCAGCCGCGCCGACGGTTACGATTGCGGTGCCGACCGCGGGGCCGGCCGAGGCCGTGACCACTCCGTCCTCTACCTTGGCTACCGTGACCGACTGCCGCTGGTAGACCCGCGGGGCCGGGTTGGTGTACACCCAGGTTTTTCCGCTGGCGTCGTAGAGCAGGGCTGAGTAGGGCACGACGACGTCCTTACCCTTTCCGGCCTTGACGGTGTCGGTCTTCAGGTCGAGGCGTTCGATTCCCTTCTCCGTCAACGTCAGTTTCGCGATGCCTGTTGCGGCATTCTTCTCCACCTTGGCGGGTTCGTTGGCCGAGACGGCGGCGGGGGCCGCCGCCGTCGTCTGGGCACATGCGGGCAACGCGAACAAAAGTGCTGCGCATACAGCGGCCGCCAGGGGCAGGCGCCGCGAGGGCTGTTGGCTGGTCATTTTGCTTCCACCTTTTCCTGCGTAACGGGCTGGACGGGAACTTCGGCCTCGTACACTTCGGCCCACTCTTCCGGGGCGGAACCGGGCCCGAACCAGAGTGCGAGCAGGGGGAGTACGAAGATCCCGATGAGAGTTGTCGTGATGAGTCCGCAGACGATGATCAGGGCCATCGGGCCCAGGAAGGACCCGCCGACGGCGCCGCCGAAGAGTCCCGGCGGGATCAGGATCGCCACCGTGATCAGGGCTGCCTTCAGAATGGGCGAGACCCGGTCCCGGGCCGCCATCATGATGACCTTGTCAGGGGACTCGTGCGGGGTGGCCCGCCACAGCTCATCCGTCCGGGCGGAGAGCAGCGCCGCGTTGCGGGCTGCAACGGCCAGCACCGCGGCAAAGGCCGTGAGTGCCAGCACAGTGATGGCGCCTCCCGCGATCCACGCTGCCACGGCGGCCCCGGCCAGCGCGGCCGGCAGGGACAGGAAGATGGCAAGCGCCAGCTTCCAGCTCCGCACCGCTGTCTGGAGAAGGAGCAGGATTCCCAGAAGGGCAGCCGCGCCGATCCACAGAACCATGGCGTCCCCGGCGAGCTGTTCACTGTACTTCGTGGGGATTTCGGCGTGGTATTCCAGCGGGAACTGGATCTGCTCGATCGCCGCGTTGATGTCGCGCTGGATATCCGCGAGCGGACGTCCGCTGACCTCGGCCACCACATCGATCCGGCGTGAGGTGTCATCGTGCAGAATCACGACTTCATTGGGAACGAGCCGGATGTCGGCGATTTGGCCCAGCTGGACCTGGCCGCCACTTGGCGTGTCCAGCAGGAGCTCACGGATGCTGGTCAGGTCATCCCGGACGTCCACCGCGCCGCGCACCACCACTTCAAAGACCTTCTGCTGTTCGAAGAGGTTGCCGACGACGATGCCTTGCATCAGGGCGGCGGCGGCGCGGCGTGCGTCGCCGGGTTTGATGCCGACCTTCTGCGCCGCCTCGAGGTTGACCTCGACTTCGACGATGGGCGTCATGGCGCTGGCGTTGATCGTCGGGTTCTTCACGCCGTCGACCTTTTCGATGGCCTTGCGGACCTCTTCTGCCTTCTCTCGCAAGACGGGCAAGTCTGTTCCGTAGACGCGGACAGCGAATCCGGGATCCATGCTGCTGCGCTCCTGGCCGATCTGCTGCTGGGAGTAGTTCACCACGTTGTGGGCGATGCCGGGGTAGCCCTGGACGACGTCACGGACCGCCTGCTCCGTTTCGCTGAAGTCGGCATCCGGTGTGATGGACACCCAGAGTTCCGCGGAACTGTTCCCGACAACCTGGTCGGAGGAAATGGCGCGGCCGATGTGGCCGCCAACTCCCGAGACACCAGGCAGGGTCCGCAGTTCGTCGGACGCCTTGGACGCCACCCGACGCACCTCGTCGTTGGACGTGCCTGCCATCGAGTCCCACTGCACCAGGAGTGTCCGGTCCGGAATCGTCGGCACGACCGCCCGGTTCCCGACCAGCTGCGATGCCGCGGCGAGCCCCAGCAGTCCAACGACGGCGACAGCGACAATGCCGAGGGCACGGCGGGAACGTGCCCCCTCGAGTGCCCTGTCGTACGTGGACCTGGCCCGGACAACACCGAGCGAGTCCGCCCGCCGGGCTTTCTCACCGGGAAGCAGGAGATATGCCAGGACCGGTGTCACGGACAAACCCACCAGCATTGACACGGCAAGCGCCAACGCCAGGGACCAGAAGAGGGGCTGGAAGAACGCACCGCCGACTCCCGTGACGAACAGCGTCGGTACGAGCGCGAGGGCCATGATGAGCGACCCGTGGAACAGCGGTGTGCGGACGCTGCGGACAAGCTGGACCATGCGGAACCTGATGGTGGCATCTGTCTCGGTCCCGGTGGTCCGCAACGGCCGGCGCCGCTGCGCCTGCACATCCTCCACGATGTCTCCGACAATCACAGAGACGCCCAGCAAGATGCCGGCGAGGATCGAGATATTCAGTGTGGAGTCGAGCAAGTAGAGCACCACTCCCGCCGCCATGACGGTGGTGCTGATCGCCACGAGGGCGATCACGGCCACCCGCCAGGAGCGGAACAGGGCCCAGAAGAGCAGCACGGCGATCAGGAGGCTCACGAGCAGCGCCAGGCCGAGTCCGTCCACGGCATCCTGCAGGAAGGAGGCGGGCCGGAAGACGGACGTATCCATCTGGATTCCGGAAAGCCCGGGCTGCATGTCGTTCAGCGCAGCCTCGAGGTCCTTGGTGACCTGCAGCGTGCTGGCTCCGGGGAACTTCTCCACGACCAGCAGGAGGCCCGCATCCTGGCCGACGACGGCATCGCCGATCAGCGGCTGGTGGTCCTCCTTCACCTGGGCAATGTCACCCAGGAGCATGGGAGATCCGGCGTCTTCGACACTGACCTTGGCCAGGTCCTCCGGTGTTCGGATGGGCAGCACGTGCTGGATGCCCAGGCGTTGGCTCGGCGACTCCACGAACCCGCCCGTGCCGGGGGTGGACGCCTCAAGGAAGCTCAGCGGCGACACCCAGACTGCGTTGCCGGTGGTCTTGATGACCTGTTCGAGCGTGATGCCCTTGTCACGCAGCTGCGTGGGGGTCACCTCTACTTGGAGCTGCTGTTCGCGCTGTCCCCAAATGGAAACGTTGGCGACCCCGGGAATGCCGATCAGCCGCGGCTTGATCTTCCACCGGGCCAGGACCGACATTTCGATCCCGGAAAGCTCTTTGGAGCTCATCCGGACCATAAGGACGCGGCTGGTGGACGACAACGGCTGCATGATCAGCGGCGGCGCCGAGACGTTCGGCAGCGCGTGGGCCTGGGTCATGCGTTCGGCCACGAGCTGGCGCGCGCGCAGAAGGTCGGTGCCCGGCTCGAACACGAGCTCGATCGAGGACAGGCCGGGAACTGATTTGGACCGGATTTCATCGAGCCACGCCACCCCGTTAAGGAGGTCGGCTTCCATCGGGGCAGTGATGAGCTGTTCAACTTCGGCAGCTGAGAGGCCCAGGGCCTCGGTCTGGATCTCGACGTGGGCCGGGGCGAACTCGGGCATGCTGTCGATGGCGACGTGGGGGACGTTCACTACCCCGAAGGCAATGAGTCCGGCCGCCATGGCGAGAACCAGGATGCGGAACTGCATACTGAAACGGGTGATCCAGCCGAACATGGCTAGCCCTGTTCCAGGGAGCCGGCGTCGCAGGTGCGGCCGGCGGGGGATTTCGGCAAATGCACGGAAGAATTGCGCAATTGATACATGACAGGCTCCTCAACCCGAGACCATTTGCGAATCCCCCCGAGAGATCCCATTTCTTGCTGATCTTTATCGAATAGTGTTCCCATTTGAATCGTTTGGCAAGATCAAAATTTTAGGCCTGCTTCACGGTTTTTCACGGGTTTCTCCCAGCTTGGAGGCTCACAATGCGCTCTCCGAAGAAACTTCGCGGAAGGGCCCGGGCGCCCGTGGCCGGCCACCCGGGTGTTCGTTGTTTTTCTACTTGTTTTCCGCGCCGAGCTACCCGAATTTCTGTCGTAGTTACTTGCCCGATACGTCGGGCAATTGGCAGTAAGTACCGCTATTCCATAGGTATGTCGTTTGTAACAATTGCGGACATAGCAGCCCGCACAGGCCGCCGGAGCGCGAGTCGACTGCGACTACCGGGCCGCAACCGGCTCGTCGGTTCAGCACGAACCAGCCCGAGGGGCTAAAGTGGTCCTATGCGCGCCGTGCTCCTGCTTAGCTAGCCGCCCGGCATCCCGGCGAGACCTCGTTTCCGAAGAGTCCCCGGATTGCCGAGCGGCGGCCCCTCCATGTCGAGGGGCTTTTGTGTGTCCGGGGTAAATTCCGGTCCGCAACGCACGAAGTTACAGCAGGAGTACCACGTACGGACAGTATGGAGTCAGGACCGGGCAGCCGGCCGTGACAGTGCAGACTTGATGGTGAACAGGCCTGGCGGCAGGCAGGCCTGAAGGTAGACAGGCCTGGGTAACAGGCCGCACAGAACAGAAGAGGCCAGCAGTGAGCGTTCAGCCGGAAACACAGACCGGATCGCCAGCAGCCGCGGCGGAGGGGCCTGAGGAAGGTGCCTACAGCTTCGCGGCAATGGAAGCCAAATGGCCGCAGGTCTGGGAAGACCTGAAGGTCTTCACGCCCCTCGACGACGGCTCAAAGGAACGCCGCTACGTGCTGGACATGTTCCCGTATCCGTCCGGTGACCTTCACATGGGCCACGCCGAGGCGTTCGCGATGGGCGACGTTGTGGCGCGCTACCTGCGCCAGCAGGGCTACGACGTGCTGCACCCGATCGGCTGGGACTCCTTCGGCCTGCCCGCGGAAAACGCGGCGATCAAACGCAACGCGCACCCCAGTGAGTGGACGTACGCCAACATCGACACCCAGGCGGCGTCGTTCAAGCGCTACGCAATCTCCGCGGACTGGTCCCGCCGGCTGCACACCTCGGACCCGGAGTACTACCGCTGGACCCAGTGGCTGTTCACGCGGTTCTACGAGCGTGGACTGGCCTACCGCAAGAATTCGCCGGTCAACTGGTGCCCCAAGGACCAGACCGTGCTGGCCAACGAACAGGTGGTCAACGGCGCCTGCGAGCGGTGTGGCACTCCCGTGACCAAGAAGTCCCTGAACCAGTGGTACTTCAAGATCACTGACTACGCCGACCGCCTGCTCGATGACATGGACGAACTGCGCGGGCACTGGCCCGAACGCGTCCTCGCGATGCAGAAAAACTGGATCGGCCGTTCCGAGGGCGCCCACGTCAACTTCGTGATCGAGGCCGACGGCGGCAAAGCCGCCAAGGACGTCACCGTCTTCACGACGCGCCCGGACACCCTCTACGGCGCCACGTTCTTCGTCGTCGCCGCCGACGCGCCGCTCGCCGTCGAACTGGTCACCGACGAGCACGCCGCCGCCCTGGACGCCTACCGGGAGCAGGTCAAGGCGCTCTCCGAAATCGAGCGCCAGTCCACCGAGCGCGAAAAGACCGGCGTCTTCACCGGGCGCTACGCGACCAACCCGCTCAACGGCGAAAAGCTGCCCGTCTGGGCCGCCGACTATGTCCTGGCCGACTATGGCACAGGCGCCATCATGGCCGTCCCGGCCCATGACCAGCGCGACCTCGACTTCGCCAAGACCTTTGACCTGCCCGTCCGGGCAGTCCTGGACACGGGCGAGGAAGACCCCGCCGCCACGGGCATCGCCACCACCGGCGAAGGGACCCTGATCAACTCCGGCGGCCTCGACGGGCTGCCCAAGGCCGAGGCCATCCCGGCGGCCATCGAAATCCTGCGCGAGTTGGGCACCGGCGAGAAGTTCGTGAACTTCCGGCTGCGTGACTGGCTGCTCAGCCGGCAGCGGTTCTGGGGCACACCGATCCCCATCATCCACTGCCCGGCCTGCGGGGAGGTCCCGGTCCCGGATGATCAGCTGCCCGTGACCCTGCCGGCGGACCTGCGCGGCGAGGACCTGTCCCCGAAGGGCACGTCACCGCTCGCCGCGGTCGAAAGCTGGGTCAATGTCGAGTGCCCCAACTGCCAGGGCCCGGCCAAACGGGACACGGACACGATGGACACCTTCGTGGATTCCTCCTGGTACTTCCTGCGCTTCGTCTCTCCGCAGTACACCGGCGGTCCGTTCGATCCGGAGAAGATCAACGACTGGATGCCGGTCGGACAGTACGTGGGCGGCGTGGAGCACGCCATCCTGCACCTGCTCTATGCGCGGTTCTTCACCAAGGTCATCCACGACCTCGGCATGATTGAGGCGGACGAGCCGTTCAGCGCACTGCTGAACCAGGGGCAGGTGCTCAACGGCGGCAAGGCCATGAGCAAGTCCCTGGGCAACGGCGTCGACCTCGGCGAGCAGTTGGACAAGTTCGGTGTGGACGCTGTCCGCCTGACCATGATCTTCGCCTCCCCGCCGGAGGACGACGTCGACTGGGCGGACGTATCGCCGTCGGGCTCCGCGAAGTTCCTGGCCCGGGCCTGGCGCCTCGGGCAGGACGTCACAAGCGCACCCGGCGTCGATGCCGCCACCGGTGACCGTGCGCTGCGCACCGTCACCCACCGCACGATCGCCGATGCGCAGGCCCTGCTGGACAACAACAAGTTCAACGTGGTTGTGGCAAAGCTGATGGAACTGGTCAACGCGACCCGCAAGACCATAGATGCAGCCAGCGGTGCCGGCGGTGCGGACCCAGCAGTCCGCGAGGCCGTCGAGGCCGTAGCCGTAATCCTGAGCCTGTTTGCACCGTATACCGCCGAGGATCTGTGGAACGTCCTGGGGCACCCGGCATCGGTCGCCAACGCCGGCTGGCCCACGCACGACGACGCACTGCTCGTGGAGGACACGGTCACCGCCGTCGTCCAGGTGCAGGGCAAGGTGCGGGACCGGCTGGAGGTTTCCCCGGACATCTCCGAGGAGGACCTGCGCGAACTGGCGCTGGCATCGGAAAATGTCCAGCGCGCCCTCGATGGCCGTGCCCTGCGCACGGTGATCGTACGGGCGCCTAAACTGGTCAACATCGTCCCGGCCTAGCCGGACGTACCAGCTTGACACTGGCCGCCGGCTGATCCCGGCGGCCAGTGCAGACAACCAGTGCAGACAACCAGTGCAGACAATGGGACGGGCACAAGTGCCCCCGCCGGAGAAGTAAGTCCACGCGTCCCCACAGCAGGAGGTCCTTCGTGCCACACCGCGAGCCGTCAGGCTGGCCATGGCTGCGCGAGCGGCTTGTTCGCCTGCGGCAGGGTTCCCGGGACAGCATCCCCGAAGCGGCTCCCGCCGCCGTCGTGCAGGTTGCGGTGGTCACGGACTCTGCCGCCGCGCTGCCCGCGGACTGGGTCCGGGCTTTCGCTGCTGACGGCCGGCTCACCGTGGTCCCGATGCCCGTGATGGTCGGCGCCGAAATCTACGGCGAGGGTGAGGACGACATTGCGGAGACCATCGCCGTGGCCCTGGCCAGCGGCAAGCCCGTCAAGACCTCGCGTCCGTCACCGGGGCAGTTTGAACACGCCTACCGGGAGGCCAGCGAGCGTGGCTTCCAGTCCGTGGTCTCCATTCACATCTCCGCGGGGCTGTCCGGGACAGCCGACGCCGCCCGCCTGGCAGCCCAACGGGTTGGCATACCGGTAGAGGTCCTCGACTCCCGGACGGTCGGAATGGCCCAGGGGATGGGCGTGCAGGGCGCGGTGGTCGCGGCCGCCGACGGCAGGAGCGCGGCCGACGTCTTGGCCTTCGCGCAGGACCGGCTGGACCGCACCAAAGTGTACTTCTATGTCCCGACCCTGGAACAGTTGCGCCGGGGCGGCCGGATCGGGGCGGCGGCCTCGCTCTGGGGGACCATGTTCTCCATCAAACCCATCCTGGCGGTGGAAGACGGCCGGATCATCCCGCTGGAAAAGGTCCGGTCAGCGGCGAAGGCCATCGCACGCCTGGAAGAAATCGTGGCCGCGGACGCATCCGGCCGCCCTGCCGGGCAGGCGCGGCTGGCTGTGCACCACTTTGGCAACCAGGCCGAGGCCGAAGACCTTGCCCGGCGCCTGGCCGTGGCATTGCCGGCATGTCCGCCGGCCCAGATCAGCGCTCTCCCGGCAGTCCTGGCGGCCCACGCCGGGCTCGGTGTGCTCGCCGTGATCGTGGGGGAGGGCAGCACCCCTGCTGCAGCGAAACCCGATGCCTTCGCCGGGGACGTCGCCAGCCCGGACAGCGGGGAAGCGCGCCCTGGCGGGGCGTCGGCCGAAGCGACGGAATCCGGCGACTAGCGCGGCGGGTCCATGTGCTCTATCTGCGCGGACGCCGGACTCTGGCCGTGAACGGGCGGCGGCGGTAAAGTCACTCCACCGAACCCAGCGAACCAGCGAATCCGGAGGCCGCCATGGCAATGCAGGTGCACCACGTAGTCCAGTTCGATCGCGACGTTGCCGAAGAGGTGACCAAGTGGCTGAAATACCTCAAAGGCCAAGTGACCAGCGTTCAATTCCTCACCACCACGGTCCCGGATCCCAAGGCTGCGGATAAATGGCGCGTGCAGTACGAGGCATACATCACCTATCAGAAGTGAACCCCCGACTGTAGATGCGTTTCAGGGGGTAGGCACGGGCGATGTCCGTCCGGGCGTGGGCGATGCTGTACGCGCGGGTGGGGCTGGTTCCGTTGGCGCTGTCTCTGGCGTTGTCGCTGACACGGTGGTTGGTGGGGCGGTGGTTGGTGGGGCGGCCGGCTCGGACGTTGGCGGGGCGGGCGTTTCCGGGACCGTCGGTGGGGCGGCCGGCTCGGACGTTGGCGGGGCGGGCGTTTCCGGGACCGTCGGTGGGG
>NZ_JBFTNJ010000015.1:0-79922 GCF_056397425.1 Arthrobacter sp. 05N33_2 | reverse complement strand
CCCATCCCGAACCCGGAAGCTAAGACCCACAGCGCCGATGGTACTGCACCCGGGAGGGTGTGGGAGAGTAGGTCACCGCCGGAACACCATTAACGGTCGAGGACCCCCACCACCAGGTGGGGGTCCTCCCGCATTTAACGACCCATACGAAATACTCAAGCCGAAACCCCATGCGGGTCCGGTTGGGCGGCGCGGGTAGAGTTGTTGCCCATGGATAACCTCTTCAGCCATGCTCCCGTTGACCCTTCTGATGGCCCCGAGCCGGAGGTAGCAGACGGCCTGGAGCCGGTTGTCTACACGGTGGTGGTACCCGGCGCCGTCGCCCGGGCCTTTGTGGGATTCACCGAACATACGCACCTCTGGTGGCCGCTGGAGGACCACAGCGTCTATGGCGCCGGCTCCTACGTGGAGTTCGAGGAGAGCCTCATCATGGAGACCGCTGATGATGGCCGGACAGCCGTGTGGGGATCCATTGACGACTGGCAGCCGCCGTTGTCCTTCCATGCCAGCTGGCACCCTGGGACCACTGCCATATGGTCCACTGAGCTCCGGGTGGCCTTCAAGGCGGTCGGCGAGGGAACAGAGCTCCGCCTGGTTCACAGCGGTTGGGAAGGCGCCGAGGATCCCGCGGCCGCCCGGGCAGACTACGCGGCCGGCTGGCCCGGCGTCCTGGACCGTTTTGTTCGCTTCATGGGCGGCGCCGGCGCCTGAGCTTGCTTGGTCTGTGGGCCGGATCGAGGCGTTGCTTCCCAGTTGCTCGGAGGACCGGGGCGGAGAACCCGTGGGGCCTCCCCGGCTTTCCGGGCCGTTCTGGGCAGACGGCCAGGCAATGGAGCGAGGAACTGGGCAGGAACGCCGCCACGGCGAAAATAGCCGGAGACTAGCGGATCCGTCCTTGGTCAAGGGGCGGAACAGCGGTGCTGGACCGGATGACAAAGCGCGTAGGGTATTCGGTGTGCGGGGCCGCCGCGTCTCCGGCGCCGTCGAGCCTGGCCAACAAGCGCCGCACGGCCAGCGCGCCCTGGCCCCGCGCGTCTTGATCGAACGTGGTGAGCCCGAAGACCTCACCAAGTTCATGGCCGTCGATGCCGATGACGGAGAGGTCCTGCGGCACCCGCAGGCCGAAATCCCGGGCAGCGAGGATCGTCCCAATCGCCATCTCATCGGAGGCGGCAAAGACGGCCGTGGGGCGCTCCGGTGAGGTGCCGAGCAGCGTACGGGCGTTGGCATAGGCGCCCTGGATCGTGAAATCGGCGGAGATCTGCCACTCCGGACGGACCGTCAGCCCGGCGTCGCGCATGGCTTTCTTGAAGCCCGCCTGGCGTGTCCCGGGAAGGCGGAAATCCTGGTCGTAGGCGGCATCGCCGGTCATATGGGCGATTTTGCTGTGGCCGAGCTGGATCAGGTGGCGGGCTGCGGCCTCCGCGATGCCGGAATCATCGATGCGGATGGTCGACGCGCCAGGCAACGGGCCGCCGATCCCGACGATCGGACGGTGGATGGCCAGCAGTTGGTCGATCTCGGCCTCGGAGAGCTCCAAGGACACTGCGATCACAGCATCCACGCGTTTGCGCAGCAGGAAGTCGTTCAGCACACTGTGGCGGCGCTCCCGGCCCTCGCTGACGTTGTACAGCGTCAGGTCGTAGCCGGCGTCCAGTAGGGTGGCAGAGACACCTTCGACCACCGAGGAAAAAAACCACCGGTGGACCGAGGGGACAACAAGGCCGACATTGTGATTGCGCCCGGAGGCCAGGCTGGAGGCGTGGTAGGACAGGACGAAGCCAAGCTCAGCGGCGGCGGTCTGGGCGCGTTCCCGGCTTCGCGGGGAAACGTTGCCTTTGCCGCTCAAGGCGCGCGAAACGGTGGCGATGGAGAGGCCGGCCCGTTCCGCGACGTCCTTGATGCCGGGCATGCCTAGCCCTCCGTGTCCTCGATGTAGATTTCCAGCCAAACAGTTTCACCTGAGCTTAACGGATCGCCGGCGCTGTCCATGCCCTCAACGTCGTAGCCGGCCTCCGGTGACGTTGAGCTGCGCAGCAGCACCCGCCCGGCGGGCAGTTCCAAGGGCTCGGACCCCACATTCAGCAGCACCAGCGTGGAGCCGTTGAGGAAGGCAAGGCTCGTGTCCGTGCACAGGTCCTCGTACCAGGACAGTGAGCCCCGGCCCAGGTCCAGCCGGCGGCGGAGCTCCAGCATGCGCTTGTAGAGGCTCAGGTGCGACGTCGGCGAAGCGGCCTGCACATCCCGCGCCAGCCGGACGAAGCTTTCCGGCTGCGGCAGCCACGGGTCCTGCCCGTCGCCAAATCCTGCGTGTAGTTCTCCGGCCCGCCAGGGCAGCGGGACGCGGCAGCCGTCGCGGCCCAGCCGTGCTCCGCCGGTGCGGGCAAAAGTGGGGTCCTGGCGCCGGGTGTCCGGGATGTCGATCCCGTCCGGAAGGCCGAGTTCTTCGCCCTGGTAGAGGTAAGCCCCGCCGGGCAGCCCGAGCATGAACAGGGACGCCGCTGCCGCGCGGGAGCGTCCGAGGTCCTCGTCCGGCTGCGGATCCCAGGTGCCGATTCCGTCACCGTCGCGCGGCGCCTGCCCGTTGTATCCGAAGCGGGTGGCGTGGCGGACGACGTCGTGGTTGGAGAGCACCCACGTGCTGGGGGCGGCGACGGCGTCCAGCGACGTCAGTGACTCGGTGATGACGTGGCGCATGCGATGCACGTCCAGGCCCGCGTGGAGGTAGGGGAAGTTGAAGGCCTGGTGCATTTCGTCCGGGCGCACCCAGTCGGCGAGCCGGGGGAGCGGGTCCACGTTCGCTTCGGCGCAGAGGATCCGGTCGGCGCCGTACTCGGCGAGAATCCGCCGCCACTGGCGGTAGATGTCGTGGAGGGCGGGCTGGCCGAACATCGGAGCGTCGTGGCCGGGGAAGCCGTCAGAGCTGCTGCCGTCGGCGCGGCCGCCCCACTCCGGCAGGCCGGTGGCCTTCACGAGGGCGTGCGCCACGTCCACCCGGAAACCGGAGACGCCGCGGTCCAGCCAGAAGCGCAGGACCCGCTCGAATTCCACGTGGACGGCGAGGTTGTCCCAGTTGAAGTCCGGCTGGGAGGAGTCGAAGAGGTGCAGGTACCACTGGCCCGGGGCGCCGTCCGGTTCGGTGATACGGGTCCAGGCTGAACCGCCGAAGTGGGACTGCCAGTTGTTCGGCGGTTCTTCGCCGAAGGTTCCCTTGCCGTCGCGGAAGATGAACATGTCCCGCTCCGGGCTGCCGGCGGGAGCAGCCAGGGCGGCCTGGAAGGCCGCGTGCTGGTCCGAGCAGTGGTTGGGCACCAGGTCAACGATCATCCGCAGTCCCAGCCGCGCGGCCTCGGCAATCATGGCGTCGAAGTCGTTCAGCGTGCCGAACAGGGGGTCGACGTCGCAGTAATCGCTCACGTCGTAGCCGGCGTCGCGCTGCGGAGACCGGTAGAACGGCGAAAGCCAGACGGCATCGATGTCCAGGTCGGCGAGCCGGGGAAGCTCGGCTGTGATTCCGGCGAGGTCGCCGATGCCGTCGCCGTTCAGGTCCCGGAACGAGCGAGGGTAGACCTGGTAGATGACGGCGGACCGCCACCATCCCGGGATGTGGTCTGCGGCGTGCACCGGGGTCAGCGGACCCGTCAGGGGGCCGGCCTGCGCGGCGGGGGAGAGGAGAACTGAATCAACGGACATGACGGTAATCGTAAGTCCCACACCGGGAAAATGAAAACGCTTCCAGTCACATTCGAATCGGGCAGTTTCGGCCAGTCGTTGGACTGTCCCGGCCCGGCGTCCGGCCAGCCAGCGGAGCCCCTCGCCCCGGGCCGGTGCGGTGACTTTTCAAAGTGGTACCTAGCGTGTACTTTGGAAGCGCTTGCAGTTGTGAGCCACATCACCGACGATGCCACGGGGCTCTGGAATGGACTTCCAGGGCCTTACGCGTGGATGCAGGAATTTATGAAAGGGACACCAATGAAGGTGCAGAACACCCTCACGAACGGAACGAGCCGCCGCGTATTCACCGCGGGCGCTATTTCCGTAGTGGCCGCACTGGCTCTCAGCGCGTGCGGCGGCGCCGCAGCCACCGCACCCGCGACCGCGACGGCCAAGCCTGACCTGAAGGCCTCCGGCGCCAGCACGATCACCATGTGGGTCGATGCCGAGCGCGCGCCCGCGCTGAAGGACATCACGGCCAAGTTCCAGACCGATACCGGCATCGCGGTCAAGCTCGTCGTCAAGGACTTCGCCGCTGTCCGCGACGACTTCATCACCCAGGTCCCGACCGGCAAGGGCCCGGACCTGATCGTTGGCCCGCACGACTGGGTCGGCAAGTTCGTCCAGAACGGCGTGATCGCTCCGGYGGAGCTCGGGGACAAGAAGTCCGAGTTCCAGGACTCCTCCATCAAGGCCATGACCTACAACGGCTCCGTCTACGGCGTCCCGTACGCGATCGAGAACGTCGCCCTGCTCCGCAACACGGACCTCGTTGCCCAGAGCGCCAAGACCCTGGACGAGGTCGTCGCCAACGGCAAGAAGGCCGTGGCCGACGGCAAGGCGAAGTTCCCGTTCCTCGTGGGCATGGACCCGAAGCAGGGCGATCCGTACCACCTCTACCCGCTGCAGGCTTCCATGGGCTCGCAGGTCTTCGGCAAGGCAGCCGACGGCGGCTACGACCCCAAGCAGCTCCTGATCGGCGACGCCTCCGGCGTCGAGTTCGCCAAGAAGCTGGCCGCCTGGGGCGACAAAGGCGAAAAGATCATCAACTCCAACATCACCGGTGACATCGCCAAGGAGAAGTTCCTGGCCGGAGAGTCCCCGTACTACCTGACCGGCCCGTGGAACGTGCCGGACGTGCAGAAGAAGGGCATCAAGTTCGCTGTCGACGAGCTGCCGACCACCGGCGACCAGCCGGCCCAGCCGTTCATCGGCGTCAACGGCTTCTTCATCAGCGCCAAGAGCGCCAACGCCCTGGCCACCAACGAGTTCGTCACCAACTACCTGACCTCCGGGGCCGCCCAGGACTCCATGTACAAGGCCGGCGGCCGCCCGCCGGCACTGAAGGCCTCCTTCGAGAAGGCAGCAAGCGACCCGGTTGTCGCCGCCTTCGGCAAGATCGGCGCCAACGGCGTCCCGATGCCGGCCATCCCGGAAATGAGTGCCGTCTGGGCCGACTGGGGAGCCACCGAGCTCGCCCTCATCAAGGGCCAGGGCGATCCCGCCGCTGACTGGGCCAAGATGGCCGCCAGCATCAAGAGCAAGATCAAGGGTTAGTCCCCGCGCCGGTTCCTGACGCTTCCCCAAGCGCCAGTGACCGGCGGCACCGGGCCGGGCGGGGGGGTGGCCCCCCGGCCCGGTNNNNGCCGTGAGGCCGCCCGGCCCGTTCCTGCATCACCCCAGCTTCTCCCAAGGACTGTAGACAGCCATGTCAGATACCGAACTCCGCGAGGACATAGACCCCGCACTGTCGTCCGCCCCGGACGCCGCCCCCACAACCTCAGCCCGGCGGGCTGGCAGCGCCCACCCACGCCGGAGCGGCCCCGAGGGGGTGAAGGGAACCATCGCCAAGATCGTGCTGCTGGGCCTCGTGGACGCCCTCGCTGTCTACATCCTGATGATGCTTTTCCTGAGCCAGTCCTGGCTGGCGTTGGGAGTCTCCGCCGCCGTCGTGCTGGTGATCAACTGGATCTACCTGCGCAAGGGCGGCCTGCCCGCCAAGTACCTGGCCCCGGGCGTGCTCTTCCTGCTCGTATTCCAGGTCTTCGTGGTCATGTTTAGCGGTTACATCGCGTTCACCAACTACGGCGACGGCCACAACAGCACCAAGGGTGACGCGATCGCCGCCATCCAGCTCACCGCGCAGAAGCGGGTGCCCGAGTCGCCGGCCTACAAGGCCGCCGTGCTCACCAAGGACAACTCCTTCTACCTTCTCTTCACCGACCCGCAGGGCAAGGTCTCGCTCGGTAACACCGAGACGCCGCTCGCGGAAGCCCCCGGCGCCGGCAAGGACTCGACCGGGAAGGCCAACGCCCTGGCCGGCTACCGAACCCTGAACTTCCAGGAGATCGTTGCCAACCAGCAGAGCATCCTGGACATCACCGTCCCGGTCTCCGCCAACCCGGCCGACGGCACCCTGCGCACCGCGGACGGCAGCAACGCCTACCAGTTCAAGCCGTCGCTGAAGTACGACGCCGCTGCCGACACTTTCACGGACACCGTCTCCGGTGCCGTCTACCGCGACAACGGCAAGGGCGCCTTCGCGGCAGGCAACGGCGAGACGCTCTCCACCGGCTGGAAGATCGACGTCGGGATGGAAAACTTCGCCCGCGCCTTCACCGACCCCAGCCTGCGCGGCCCGCTGCTCGGCGTTATCCTCTGGACCTTCACCTTCGCCCTGGCTTCCGTCGCTCTGACCTTTGCGCTGGGGCTGTTCCTGGCCATCACCTTCAACCGCGAGGACCTCAGGGGCAAGAAGGTCTACCGGATCCTGATGATCCTGCCGTACGCCTTCCCCGCCTTCCTCACCGGCCTGGTCTGGTCCGGCATCCTCAACCCGGAATTCGGGTGGCTCAACCAGAACTTGTTCGGCGGGGCATCCATCGGCTGGCTCACCGACCCGTTCCTGGCCAAGATCAGCGTGCTGGTGGTCAACCTCTGGCTGGGGTTCCCCTACATGTTCCTGGTCTGCACCGGCGCGCTGCAGTCGCTGCCCAGCGAGCTGGACGAGGCCGCCCGGATGGACGGTGCCGGCCCGTGGCGGGTGTTCCGCTCCATCAAGCTCCCGCTGCTGCTGGTCTCGATCGCGCCGTTGCTGATCTCCTCCTTCGCCTTCAACTTCAACAACTTCAACGTGATCTTCATGCTCACCGGCGGCGGACCCCGCTTCGAGGACACCAACCGGGACATCGGAGCCACCGACATCCTGATCACACTGGTGTACAAGGTGGCATTCGGGCAGGGCACTGGCCGTGACTACGGCCTCGCCAGCGCACTGGCGATCATCATCTTCATCATCGTGGCCACTGTCTCGGCCATCAGTTTCAAGCAGACCAAGGCACTCGAGGACGTGAACGCATGAAAGGGTCAGCATCGCGCACCGCCGCTCCGGCAGAGGAAACCCGGCAGGGTGGAGGGACCGGCCCCGGCAACATCACCACCGGCCCCGGCACCATCACCACCGGCGCGACCGACGTCGAATACCTCAAGTCGCTGCAGCGCCGGCGCCCGTTCGGCGTCTGGTTCAAGGACAAAGGATGGCGCCACCTGGTGGGGTGCATCGTGACGGTCTTCGCGGTCTTCCCGCTGCTCTACGTGCTCTCCGCAGCGCTCAACTCCACCGGCACCCTGGTGGGTTCCAACGCGCTGTTCAGCAGGATCGACTTTGGCAACTTCACCGCCCTGTTCGACATGCCCTCGCGGCCCTTTGCCCGCTGGTTCGGCAACACCATGGTGGTGGGCGGCGTGACCTCCGCGGCCACCGTGTTCCTGGGCGCCATGGCGGCGTACGCCTTCTCCCGGATGCGCTTCACCGGGCGCCGGATCGGCCTGCTGAGCCTGCTGCTGCTCCAGATGTTCCCGCAACTGCTCGCCGTCGTCGCCATCTTCCTGCTCCTGAGCGGCATCTCCGAGGTCATCCCGGCCCTCGGCCTGGGCAGCCAGCTGGGCCTGATCATGGTGTACCTGGGCGGCGCGCTGGGCGTGAACACCTACCTCATGTACGGCTTCTTCAACACCGTGCCGCAGTCCCTGGACGAGGCGGCGAAGATCGACGGCGCCAGCCACGCGCAGATCTTCTTCGGCATCATCATGCGGCTCGTCACGCCGATCCTGGCGGTGGTGGGCCTCCTGACGTTCATCGGCATCTCCGGCGAGTTCGTGATCGCCTCCGTGGTGCTCACGGACCCGGACAGCCAGACCCTCGCCGTGGGTCTGTACTCCTTCGTGGCGCAGCAGCGCTCGGAGAACTGGGGAGTCTTTGCCGCCGGCGCCGTGCTCAGCGCCATCCCGGTGATGGCCCTGTTCCTGTTCTTGCAGCGCTACATCGTCAGCGGCCTCACCGCGGGCTCGGTGAAGGGCTAGGCATGACGCTGCCAGGCAGCGCCGGCCCGCTGCCGCACCACGACGGTTCGGCACTCCACGCGCCCCGGCACGTGGAACCGGGGGCGGACGTCCGGCTGCGGCTCCGCGTGCCGGCCGTCTGGGGGCGGCCCGCCCGGGTGTGGCTCCGGTCCATCCACGACGGCGAACCCCGCTACGATCCGGCCAGGAACCTTGGCGACGTCGACGGGTGGGCCTGGTGGGAGGCTGCGATGGTGGTGACCAACCCGGTGGCCCGCTACCGGTTCCTGATCGAGGTAGGCCTGCGGTATTGGACCCTCAACGCGCAGGGCCTATTCAGCCGGGACGTCTCCGACTACGCCGACTTCCGCCTCACCACGTTCCGGCCCGCCCCCAAATGGCTGCGCCGGGGAACGATGTACCAGATCTTCCCGGACCGCTTCGCCCGCTCCACGCCGTCGCAGCCGGCGCCGGAACATACTTCCCCGGACGAGGCGTTCCCGGACTGGGCCGTGCCGTGCGGGTGGGACACCACCGAGGTCGAGGGCTCCGGTCCGCAGACCCCGTACCAGTGCTACGGCGGCGACCTCCGGGGCATCACCGAGCGGCTGGACCACATTCAGGCGCTCGGGGCCGACGTCATCTACCTGACGCCGTTCTTCCCGGCCCGCTCCAACCACCGCTACGACGCCGCCACCTTTTCCATGGTGGACCCGCTGCTGGGCGGGGACGAGGCCTTGGTGGAACTCGTCCAGGCCGCCCACGCCCGCGGCCTGCGGGTGATGGGCGACCTCACGGCCAATCATTCCGGCGACGCCCACGAATGGTTCCAGCGCGCCCTGGCCGACCCGGCCTCCGAGGAAGCCGGGTACTACTACTTCAATGCCGACCACATGGCGTACGAGTCGTGGTACGGCGTCAGGTCGCTGCCCAAGCTCAACTGGGCCTCTCAGGGCCTGCGCGAGAAATTCGTCCTGGACGACGATTCCCCGGTGGCGCTCTGGCTCCGGCCGCCGTTCAACCTGGACGGCTGGCGGATCGACGTCGGCAACATGACCGGCAGGCTCGGCGGCACCGATCTGAACTACGACGTCGCCCGGCTGATCGCGGACCGCGTCCGTTCGATCAACCCCGAGGCGGCTCTGCTCGCCGAGGCCACGAATGACGCGGCACCCGACTTCAGCGGCGAGCACTGGCACGGTGCCATGACCTACTCCAACTTCACCCGCCCGCTGTGGTCCTGGCTCGCAGGGGACGCGGGACACGTCAATTTCTTTGGAACCCCGCTGCCCGGCCCCAACCGGACCGCCGCGGAGGACTTCCTGGCCACGCACCTGGACCTCGCTTCCGCGTTCAGCTGGGACGTCCGTCAGCAGAACATGAACGCCCTGAACAGCCACGACACCGCGCGGGCGGCCACCGTGATGATCGACGGCGGCCAGCGGCTCGGCGCGCTGCTGATGTTCACCCTGCCGGGCGTTCCCGTGGTGTTCGCCGGCGACGAGTTCGGACTCAAAGGCGACAACGGGGAGTCCTCCCGGACGCCCATGCCCTGGGACGACCCCAGCCGCATCCTCACCGACCTGACGGCGGACTACGCAGCCCTCACCGCGCTGCGCCGGGACCAGCCCGCACTGACGGGCGGCGGCGTGCGCTGGCTGTACGCACGCGGGGACGTCCTGGCGTTCGTGCGTGAAACAGGGCAGAGCGCCGTACTCGTGGTGGTGGCCCGGGCCGGGGCGGAGGCGGAACTGGCTCCCGGAACACTCTCAGGGGCCCAGTTCGCGGCCCTGTCCGGGCGGCCTGCCTACGCGGCGGGCGAGGTCATGGTGGAACTGCGGCGGGAGCCGCGCGGGGCGCCGGGCRGGGCGCCGGAGCCATCGCCGGACGCTTCTGCCGGGAAGATCAGGGCGGATGAGGCCGCCCGATCCGCCCTGATCCGCACCCGGGGTCCGGCCGCTGCCGCATGGGTGCTGCCCGGGACCCGGCTGCCGCTCCCGCAGTCTTAGACTGGGAACCGGATTCGACCGAACTGGAGACCGCATGCGCAGCATCATCGACGAGCTGACCACCGCCCTGGGCGCGGCGAAAATTGCCGTGGACGCCACCACCCTGGCCGCCTATGCCGTGGACCAGGCTCCCGTCCTGGACTATCAGCTCCCGCAGGCGGTGGTCCGCGCCGAATCGGTGGCCGACGTGCAGGCAACTGTGCGTGCCTGCGCCGCCTTTGGCGTCGCGCTGGTGGCGCGCGGGGCCGGTACCGGGGTCTCCGGGGGCGCCCACGCGAGCGCGGGCTGCGTGGTGCTCACGCTCGAGGGGATGAACCGCATCCTGGACCTCAACCCGGATGACGAGACCGCCGTCGTGGAACCCGGCGTCATTAACGCCGACCTGAATGCGGCCGCCGCCGTGCACGGGCTCATGTATGCCCCGGATCCTGCAAGCTTCAAGATGTCCACCATCGGTGGCAACGTGGCCACCAACGCCGGCGGGCTGCGCTGCGCGAAGTACGGGGTGACCCGCGACTCTGTCCTGGCGCTCGACGTCGTCCTCGCGGACGGCTCCCTCATCCATACCGGCCACCAGACCTTCAAGGGCGTCGCCGGCTATGACCTCACCGGGCTGTTCGTCGGCTCGGAGGGGACCCTGGGGATCGTGGTCGGTGTCACCGTACGGCTGAAGTACCTGCCGCGCGATGTTCACACCATCGCCGCCTTCTACCCGGACTTCCGCAGYGCCGCGGCCGGGGTCCTCGCAGTGGGGAGGGCCCGCGTGCAGCCGGCCATCATGGAACTGCTCGACGGCGGCTCGCTCGCCCAACTCGATGACCTCCACGGCTCGGACCTGGCCGCACGCGGGGCATCCCTGCTGCTGATCCAGACCGACGGCTTCGGTGCGGCGGCGGAAGCCGCGGCCATCCGCCCGGTCCTGGTGGCGGGAGGAGCGGTGGTGACCATGGAGGCCAACGCGGAGGCAGAGGAGCTTGTCGAACTGCGCCGCAACAGCCGAGGGACCGAGGTGGACGACGAATACCGGGTGGGCGAGGACGTGGCCGTGCCGCGTTCGCGGCTGGTGGATTACGTCGCCGAGCTTGAGTCCATGGCGGCGGAACACCGGGTGCAGCTCAAAGTCGTGGCCCACGCCGGTGACGGCAACCTGCACCCCACCTTCTGGGTCGACCGGGCGGACAATGCCGTGGACCCCGATGCCATGGCCCGCCTGGGCGCCGCCCTGGACCGGTCGATTGCCGTGGCCCTGGCCATGGGCGGCACGATCACCGGCGAACACGGGATCGGGCAGTACAAGCTGCGCTGGCTTGGCCTGGAGCAGAAGGAACCCGTGCGGGAGCTGCAGCGCCGGATCAAGGAACTCTTCGATCCGGCCGGGATCCTGAACCCCGGCAAGGCGATTTAGCTCAAGGCGATTTAGCCCGGGCGTGCCACAACATGCCCGGCGCGCGGCTTAGTCGTCGGAGTCGGGGTATTCGTCTACTGAGTCGTCGGCGCCGTAGCGTGATTCCTCGGTCTCCACCTCAAGGATCTTGAGCAACCCCGTGTCCGGGTTGAGCATGATCGCGGCCTCGTCCCGCCGGTGGCGGAGTTCGTTGTCGATGTAGGACTGGACGGCCTCCGCCAGGGGGATGTGCCGGTTCTCTTTCTCGGACATGTACCAGCGGTGCTCCAGGACCTCGTGCACCGCCTCGGCCGGCTCGAGCTTGCCGGAGAGGTCGCGGGGGATGGCCCGGACGATCGGTTCGAAGATCTGGCTGACCCACAGGTGCGCGCTGTATTCCTCGTCCATGCCCGGGTTGTTGTCCGCCCGGAACGAGTCCATGTCGTTCAGGAGCCGGCGGGCCTGGTTTTCCTGGGCGTCCAGGCCGGTCAGGCGCAGCAGCCGGCGCTGGTGATGCCCGGCGTCGACGACCTTCGGCTGGAGCTGGATGGTCGAGCCGTTCTGCGTGGTCTTGATCGCGTATTCCTCGACGTCGAACCCCAGCTCGTTGAGCCGCCGGATCCGGGCGGCCACGCGCCAGCGTTCCCCGATCTCAAACGATTCCTTTGCCGTCAGCTCGGTCCACAACCGCCGGTAGCTGTCCATGATCAGCTCGCTGGTGGCCACGGGGTCCACCTTCTCCTCGATCAGGCCGCCGTCGAGGAGGTCCATGAGTTCCCCGGCGATGTTGACGCGGGCGATTTCGAGGTCGTACTCGCGCTGGCCGGTGGACAAATCCGGGTACAGTTCGCCGGTCTCGGCATCGACCAGGTAGGCGGCGAACGCGCCGGCGTCGCGGCGGAACAAGGTGTTGGAGAGTGAGACGTCGCCCCAGTAGAAGCCGATCAGGTGCAGCCGGACCAGCAGCAGGGCCTGGGCGTCGATGAGGCGGGTCAGGGTGTCCTTGCGCAGCATCTGGGAGAAGAGCGCACGGTAGGGCATGGAGAACTTCAGGTGCCGGGTGACCAGCACGGGGTTCAGCGGCCGGCCCTCCGGGGTGGTGCGTCCGGTGATGACGGCCACCGGCTCCACGCCGGGAACGTCCAGCCGGGCGAGTTTGCGCAGCATGTGGTATTCGTGGCGGGCCACGTGCTCCGAGGTTTCCTTGATGGCGATCACGGAGCCGCCGAGGTGGGCGAAGCGCACGATGTGCCGTGAGATGCCGCGGGGGAGGGCTGCCAGATATTCGGCCGGCCAGTCCTCGAGGGCAATGTGCCAGGGCAGGTCCAGCAGCTCGGGCTCGGTGGCGGCGGCCGTGATGCTCAGCGAGCTGGACACCATCGCGGCCTTGTCGTCATTGGCGCTGGCGGCCTCGAACCGGGGCAGTTTCCCGATCTGACCGTAGTCGGTGGGCTCGTCGTGCCACTGGGCACTGTTTTCCTCGGTCATGGGGTTTCCTCGGTCATGAATCAATTCTTCCGTATTTGGCGGGCCGCACCTAAAGCAGGGCTGTTAACGCCCGACGGCGGCCCTCCACTGGGGAGGACCGCCGTCTGCTGAGCCGGTGGGTGGGCCCACGCCGGCAGGGTTCCCTGACCGACGCGAAGCGAGGTTAGGGAGCCGGTGGATGGGCCCACGCCGGCAGGGTTCCCCGACCGACGCGAAGCGAGGTTAGGGAGCCGGTGGGGACTAGTCGCCGAGGCGCAGGCCGGTCTTGGTGTCGAACAGGTGTACATGGCCCGACTGGGGGCGGACCCAGATGGACTCACCCTTCATCGGGGGGCGGCGGCCGTCGACGCGGGCCACGATGTCGTGGCTCTGGCCATCGAGCGTGGTGTGGCCGTAGACGTACGCGTCGGCGCCGAGTTCTTCGACGACGTCGACCTCGACCTGGAGACCTTCACCCTGGGCAACAGTCTCAAGGTCTTCCGGGCGGGAACCGAGGGTCACGGTCTGGCCGTGGGCTTCCTCGAGGACGTCGCGCGGTACCGGGTAAACGGTTCCGCCAAACTGCACGCCGCCGTCGACRACGGGSAGTTCSAGCAGGTTCATGGCGGGGGAGCCGATGAAGCCGGCCACGAAGACGTTCTTGGGCTTGTCGTACAGGTTGCGCGGGGTGTCGACCTGCATCAGCAGGCCGTCCTTCAGCACGGCGACGCGGTCACCCATGGTCATGGCCTCGACCTGGTCGTGGGTCACGTAGACCGTGGTGACGCCGAGGCGGCGGGTCAGGGACGCGATCTGSGTGCGGGTCTGSACGCGSAGCTTGGCATCAAGGTTKGACAGCGGCTCATCCATGAGGAAGACCTGMGGGTTRCGCACRATGGCGCGGCCCATGGCAACGCGCTGRCGCTGGCCGCCGGAGAGKGCCTTCGGCTTGCGGTCCAGGTACGGTTCGAGGTCGAGCAGCTTGGCGGCCTCACGGACGCGCTCGGCGCGCTCTTCCTTGCTGACGCCGGCGATCTTCAGTGCGAAGCCCATGTTGTCCGCCACGGTCATGTGCGGGTACAGGGCATAGTTCTGGAACACCATGGCGATGTCGCGATCCTTCGGCGGGACGTCAGTGACGTCGCGGTCGCCGATGAGGATGCGGCCGGAGTTGACGTCCTCGAGACCTGCAAGCATGCGCAGGGAGGTCGACTTTCCGCAGCCGGAGGGTCCAACGAGGACCAGGAATTCGCCATCGGCGATATCAATGTTCAGCTTGTCAACAGCGGGCTTCTCGGTGCCCGGGTACAGACGTGTTGCGTTATCAAAAGTAACTGTAGCCACAGTTATCAATCCCTTCACCGGCAGGTACGTGCCGGACGATCCGTAGTGAATGGTCGTTTTATGCAGTTGGTAATTCAATTGTGGGATTTCATACGCATACTCCTCGGCCGAAGCCGAGGAGTACCCAGTGACGCCGCACGGTAGTTGTGCGCCACATCACAAACAGAGTATGTCAGATATATGCCAAATGGGTTAAAAAGTTACGGATGTCACACGTGGGGTCAGTCACATGGCGCCAGAAGTGGGTATGTATGCTGTGCGCATGACGGCACTGCAGATCTATGTCAGTTTCCCCGGCACGGCGCGTGAAGCACTTGGCTTCTACGCCGACGTCTTCGGCGGAGAGCTTGCCTTGTTCACCTACGAGGAGTTCAACCGCAGCGATGGCCCGCCGGATGCCATTGCCCACGGACAGCTGAACGGCGCAGTCGCTTTGGCGGGGTCGGATGCGGCCCCGGGGGAGAAAAGCGTCCGGTTCGAAGGCCTCATGCTCTCGCTGCTGGGGACCGCCGAACCGGCAGTTCTCCACGAGTGGTTCGACAAGCTCGCCGTTGACGGCCGGGTGATCGACCCCCTTGCCCCGAAGCCCTGGGGCGCAACAGATGGCCAGGTCCTCGACCGTCACGGACTGCACTGGTTGATCGGCTACGAACCTGAGTCGTGACCGACGCCCGGTTGACCGCTCCGTAGGCCCGCGTTAGCTCCCRGAGTCGAGGRCCTTCTTCCGCTCCCGCAGGAGGGCCTCCAGCAGTTCGCAGATGTGCACCGGCGCCTCCACCCGGAACTCGGCCTGGGTGAAATCGAGCCCCACCTTCACCCCGAGATCGCCCGGGACGAGGCTGGCCAGGGCGTCCTCGTCGGTGGTGTCGTCTCCGGCGAAAGCCACAGCCGTGGCTCCGGCAGCCTGCCGCAGGAAGGCAATGCCCTCGCCCTTGGAGGCGTTCACGACGGAGGTCTCCAGGACGCGGTTGCCCGACTTGAGGAAGACGCCGCTGCGGTCCTGCAGGACCGCCCGCGCCGCGGCGACGGCGTCCTCGGCGACGTCGTCCGCCGCGAGCCGCGTGTGCAGGACGACGCCGGCCGGCTTGTCTTCCAAAAGGGTCCCCGGGGCCTGTTCCACGATTCCCTCAAGCTCCTGGCGGACTTCGGCCAGGAGTTCGCGTTGGGCGTCGTCGAGCATGAGCTCCGAGGAGCCGGGCCCCATCCAGACCTCTGCGCCGTGGCTGCCGATCAGCAGCGTCTCCTCCGGCGGGGAGGCTACGGCCCGCAGGCTGTCCAGCGCCCGGCCGGAGATGAGCGCCGTCGTCGTCCGGGGAAGTTCCGCCAGCGCCGCGAAGGCGGCGGCGGAGCGCGGGAGCGCACGGGCGTCGGCCGCATGGTCCACGAGCGGTGACATGGTGCCGTCGAAGTCCATCGCCACGAGCAGGTGCCCGGTGCCGGCGACGCGGCGCACGGCTGCCAGCAGCTCAGGGGAGAGCGAGAGTGGGGCCGGGTTTGGAGTGTTGGTCTCTGAGTCGTGGGTTCCGGCGGCGTCAGGAGTCATCGCGTACAACCTTTTCGGCGAGGGCTTTCAGGAAGTCGGAGGACCAGAGGTCGACGTCGTGGTCCAGAATCTGCTTGCGCATGGCCCGCATGCGGCGTGATGCCTCGGCCGGCTGCATGTTGACGGCCCTCATGATCGTGTCCTTGAGGCCGTCAATGTCGTGCGGGTTCATCAGCAGGGCCTGCTTGAGCTGGTCGGCGGCGCCGGCGAACTCACTCAGTACCAGCGCTCCGTCGTTGTTTGTCCGGGCCGTGACGTATTCCTTGGCGACGAGGTTCATGCCGTCGCGCAGGGCGGTGACCAGCATGACGTCCGCGGCCAGGTACAGGGACACCATCTCTTCGATGGGGTAGCTGTGGTGCAGGTAGCGGACGGCCGTGCTCTCCATGGTGTCGAAGGTGCCGTTGATGTGGCCCACTGTGCCCTCGACCTCCTCGCGGAGCAGGCGGTACTGCTCCACACGCTCACGGCTGGGGCTGGCCACCTGGATCAGGGTCGCGTCCTCGACGGTGACCTTGGCGTCCTGCAGCAGTTCCTCGTACGCCTTGAGCCGGTGCCGGATGCCCTTGGTGTAGTCGAGCCGGTCGACGCCGAGCAGGATGGTCTTGGGGTTGCCGAGGTCCCGGCGGATCTGCTGCGCCCGCTCGATTACCTCCGGCTTCTTCGCCAGCTCGCTGATCTGCTTGACGTCAATGGAGATTGGGAAAGCCTGGGCCCTCGCGATGTGGGTGGTCTCGCCGTCGGCGCCCCTGACATGGACCTGCTGCTGCTTGACGCTCGCGCCAAGGAAGCGCCGTGCGGAGCGCATGAAGTTTCCGGCATCGCTGCTGCGCTGGAAGCCCACCAGGTCCGCGCCCAGCAGGCCGTCGATGATCGCACGGCGCCACGGGAGCTGGGCAAAGATCTCCGGCGGCGGGAAGGGGATGTGGTTGAAGAACCCGATCTTCAGATCCGGCCGGGCCTCCCGGAGCAGCTTGGGAACCAGTTGGAGCTGGTAGTCCTGCACCCAGACGGTGGCACCCTCGGCCGCATGGCGGATGACGGCGTCGGCGAACCTCCGGTTGACCTTCCGGTACGAATCCCACCACGTGCGGTGGAACTCCGGCGGGGCGATCACGTCGTGGTAAAGCGGCCACAACGTGGCGTTCGAAAAGCCCTCGTAGAAAAGCTCGATGTCCTCGGTGCTCAGCTGGACGGGGATCAGGTCGATGCCGCCGTGGCTGAAAGGCTTGACCGTCTCATCGGGGGCCCCGTGCCAGCCCACCCACGCGCCGTCGGTCTTGGTCATCATCGGGGCCAGGGCTGTCACGAGTCCGCCGGGGGAGCGGCGCCAGCCACCCTCGCAGCCGGCCTCGTCGGCAGAACAGCGGTCGACGGGCAGCCGGTTGGACACCACCATGAAGTCGAACTGATCCCCTGCCGCGGCGCCGTCGGTGGCCGCCCGCGCCGCTTCAGTGGTGCTCTGTGTGCCGTGGCCGGCGCTGTCCGTTGCTTCCATTGGTGCCCCCTGGGGTCCGCTCGTGGCTCTTCATCAACCCTAGCCGCCCGGAATCTTCCGGGCTATTCGTCCGTTGGGCAGGCGGAAGGGAAACTTGAAAGCGCAAGTTCTCGGGTTTCTCCCCTAAAATGATGACGTTGCCACTGAGTGGACCGTCCCTGGCCGAACGACCCGAGGAACCAATGAGCCCCGCAAACGAACCCCGACTGTCTAAGGCAGAGCGCACTGCCGCGGCGCGCGAGAAAGCCCGCGAGATCCGCGATGCGCAGCTGAAGAAGGAGAAGCGCAACAAGCTGCTGATCGGCTGGGGCATCGTTGCCGCCGTCGTCGCCATCATCGTGATCGTCGCGCTGGTTGTCACCTCCAACATCAAGAACAACGCCCCGGTTGCAGACGAGGGACCCACGCCGGCCAATGGCAACATCCACGGCGGTGTCACCCTGCTGGCGAACACCGAGGTGGCGAAGACCGATCCCGCAACCGTGAAGCTGTCCGACCTCCCGTCCGCTCCGGCCACGCCGCCGTCTCCGGTCACGGCCCCGGGCGCCGAGGCTGAGGCCGGCAAGCCGGTCAAGGTGGTCCTCTACATCGACTTCATCTGCCCCGTCTGCAAGAACTTCGAGGCGCAGTACAACGAGACGCTCACCAAGCTGCGCAACGAGGGCAAAATCACCGTGGAGTACCGCCCGCTCGGATTCCTTGACAGCCGGTCCACCACGAACTACTCCTCGCGCGCGGCCAACGCCGCAGCCTGCGTGGTCAACGAATCCCCGGAGAAGTACTCGGACTTCGTCGACCTGCTGTTCGCCAAGCAGCCGGCCGAAGGCAGCGCCGGACTCTCCGACAACGAGCTGAAGACGCTGGCCACCGACGCCGGGGCCAAGAGCATCGAGACGTGCGTGGATGGCAAGACCTACCGTCCGTGGGTGAAGCACACCACCCAGGAGGCCACGGTAATCGGCATCACCGGCACGCCCACCGTGTTCGTTGAAGGCAAGCAGTGGGGCGTCGGCGACAGCGCCCAGACCCCGTTCGACCAGTACCTGCAGGCCGCGGTCGACGCCAAGAAGTAACCGCACAAGGGCACATGCCGTTGAAGGCCACAAGTTGATGGCCCGGCCCCGGATCGTTCCGGGGCCGGGCCATTGCTTTTAGTCTTCGCTGCGGCCTTCGCTGGGCGGGAGGGGCGTTGAGCGTTTTTCTCTGGGTTTTTCTCACCGGGCGTCGGTGGGCTAATCTTGTCTAGCGTCCTGGCATCCGCGCCATTTTGTGGCCCGGAGTTGTGTCGGGAAGCAGGAATGCCTCCTTAGCTCAGTTGGCCAGAGCACCGCTCTTGTAAAGCGGGGGTCGTCGGTTCGAATCCGACAGGGGGCCCCACGAACCCCTCCGTTCCGGCGAATTTGGCCGGGACGGAGGGGTTTTCTTATGTCCTAAAACAGGCGACTAGCCGGGCGACGCATTTCCAGTCAACGTTTCCAGCCCTGTGGCGGAGGGTTCCGTCGACGAAGCGGCGAAGGTACCGGGTAACTCGTCAAAACAATTGAAGCTGTAGAGATGGATGCCGTCGACGACAGGCTGGGCGGTCAGCTCGTTGATGAGAGTCCCGGGCGAGTAGCGTTCGCCGCTCAGGAGGCGGCGGGCGAGCGGTCGTTTCCGGCTAAGGAACCGGAGGGACGTTCCGACGCCGATCTTCGTTGCCAGTGCAATCAGCCTGGTTCTTGGGACGGCCCCGGCAACCCCGGCCCGGACTGGAAGCATGACTCCCTCGCGACGCAGCATCGCCGTGTAGCTATGGATACTGTCTGCCGAGAAGCACATCTGCGTGACGACGTTGGAGGCAAGTTCCTGCTTGGCCAACAATGATTCGAGCAGCTGCAGCGGGCCGATGCCGGGATGACCCTCCGGATACCCGGCGACCCCAACGGCCATCTGGCCGCCGCTGATTTCGGCGATCTCGCGCGGCAGCTCGCCGCCATCGGCGAAGGGACCCGCGGGCTGCGGGGCGTCACCGCCAACCGCGAACACTTCTGAGATGCCGTACCCAGCACATTCCCGGATGATGCCGGCCAGCTGGGTGCGATCCGCCAGGCTGCGGGCCGCGATGTGCGGGACCACGGTGTAGCCGAGCAGACTGAGCTGGGCGGCCGTGCGCATGGTCCGCCCGGTTCCGTGGTGAGGCAGACACGTGATGGTGAGCGTCGTGGTCAGCGGTACTGCCGTCGTGGAGTGCTGACCTCAGCCGACGGCAGGCGCCGCGGATTGTCGTGGAGGTCCATGGCTTCATGGATCTGCAGGGCAAACCACAGTTGCGCCAGAGTGGAGGTTTCGGTCATATCGAGGCCCGTCAGCTCGCTGATCTTTCGGATTCGATAGATGATGGTCTGCCGATGCGCGAACAGGGCGGCCGCCGTTTTCTGCCAGGACCGTTGCGTGTCGAGGAACGTCTTGAGCGTGACGATGAGGTCCCCGTTTTCCCGCTGTTCATACTCGAAAATGGGTCCGAGGAGCCGCTGGACCAGGGCGTGGCCTTCCTCAAAGCTGGTGAGCCCGAGCCACGAGGGTCCCTCGGCATAGCGGACCAACCGCTCGCCGGTGCTTGACGCCGTCCCAAGTGCCCACATCGATTCCTGAAGAGCTCTCTGCACACCAGCGGCCGCGGACGGCCGGCTGATCCCGATCCTGACGTCCAAGGGGACCGTGTGTCGCAGCAGATCATCGGTGCAGTCTGCTGCGACAGCCAAATGGATTGTGTCGAATCTGCGCTGGCACGCCGTCGGGTAGCCGTGTCGCCAGAGATCAACGTGGATCCCTGCCAGGCGCTCACCGTCGTCGCTGGACATAGAGATGATGAGGAATTCCCGTGACGAAATCCCGAACTCAGGCAGTCGGCTTTCAATGTCGGCTATGCCCAGGCGCCCGTCAAAGGCCTGCAAAAGGAACTCCGCACCCAGCCGGCGCTGGTTCTCGAGAGACAGCACCGTCCGCGACAGCTCGAGTCCCAGGACTGTGGCCGCATGGAGCAGCACTACCGCGTCCGGGAGCGGTTCGGATTTCGGCAGCACCACCAGAAGCGCGTTGGCGTGAGTCGGAATATCCATCATCAGAAGGTGGCCTTCCCCCAACCGATGCCACTGGAACTTCTTGCTGGCCACCGGTGACTTGCTGGTCAGCGGTTCAAGTTGCTGCTTGAGGCCCGGTGGCAGCGGCTGGCCTCCGGGATGCCAGGCGTGCAGGCACCGTCGATCAATGACGAAGAGGCTGGCATCGAGTTCGGCTTCGATACCCAGGATCAGTCCCAGCCAGTTGCCCTCAGATGGCCCCGCCAGCCGCAGCAGGTCATAAATACGGGCCGTCTGGCGCAGCCTGCGGGACTCTTCGAGCAACGAAGACTCAGCGACCGAACGTGCGATGGCGATGAACGGAAGCGGGTAGGGGATGCTGATGAGCGGCAACGGCAAGCGGTCACAGGCATCGAGGAACTCGAGACAGAGTTCAGGGGCATGCATCTGCTCGCCGATCGCCAGTGCACTGGCACCTGCGTTCACCAGTGCCTCGGCAAGCTCAACCTGCCCCTCGGGATCGGCCGGAATGGAGAGCCCGTTAGTCATCATGAGCTCGCCGCCGGTGACCCATTCCCACAGSCGCGGCAGGTCGGAGGTGTGGGCCCAGGTGACCCGGTTGCCCAGACCGGCGGAACCCGCCAGAAGGCTCAGTCCCAGCTGGGGTTCGGCAAGCAGTTCGGCCACGGTGATCGCCATGCGCGGTTCCTGTTCATGAGTCCGGAGGCCGTCCCCAGGCCGCTTATACATATGTATAAGCCTCTCGGCTCTTTGTAGTCAATCGGCGGATGTACCGCGTGACTCAGATCACTAATAGTTAAGGCATAGACCTCGACCGGCGCAGGAAGAAATTGCCAGGCCGACTGAAACCACAGCAACCGGAGGACCCCAGTCATGACCACGCACAAGCCAATCGGCCCCGTCGACGCAACAAAAGTTCCCCGCTACGCGGGCCTGGGCACCTTTGCCCGGCTTCCTCAGATTGACCGGGTCCCGGACTACGACATTGCGATCGTCGGTGTCCCGTTCGACGGCGGTACCTCCTACCGCCCCGGCGCCCGCTTCGGTCCGGCCGCTGTCCGTGAAGCGTCGCGGCTCCTGCGCCCCGGCTACCACCCTGAGCTCGACGTTGAGCCGGTGTACGAAGCCCAGGTTGTGGACGCCGGCGACATCGCCTGTACCCCCTACGACATCGCCCGCGCAGTCCGCGAGATCGAGGAACAGGCCCTCCCGCTCCTTGGCGACGCCGGCTCCGGCAAGAGGCTCATCTCCATCGGCGGCGACCACACGATCGCGCTCCCGATGCTGCGGGCCTTGAACAAGGTCCACGGCCCCGTCGCCCTGCTCCACTTCGACGCACACCTGGATACCTGGGACACCTATTTCGACCAGCCGGTCACGCACGGAACCATCTTCCGCCGGGCCTTCGAGGAAGGCCTTCTGGTCGAGGACAAGTCGATGCACGTCGGCATCCGCGGCCCGGTTTATGACCGCAACGATTTCCTTCGCGACCACGAGTTCGGCTTTCAGATCATCCGCTGCTCGGACCTGGACGTCATCGGGGTTCCGGCCGCGATCCAGCGCGTCAAGGACCGGCTGGGCGACACCCCGGTCTATGTCTCCATCGACATCGACGTCCTGGACCCGGCCTACGCCCCGGGCACCGGCACTCCGGAAATGGGCGGGCTCCACTCCCGCGAACTGCTGGCGCTGCTCCGCGGATTGAACGGCATCAACATCGTGGGCGCCGACGTCGTCGAGGTCGCTCCGGCCTACGACCATGCAGACATCACCACAGTCGCCGCGGCGACGCTGGTCTTCGACCTCCTCGCCCTGATGGTGAACCGCAGCAAGGCCACCGCCAACGTCACTGTGGAGCTGCAAGCGGCCACCGTCTGACCACAACTGCTGGGCTCTCGCGCCTGATTTATACATATGTATRAACAGGTCTACGGCAACTATTCAATCGCCGGATTACCACTGTGACAAAAGTCACGAATGATTGATACATCAGATCCCGTGCTCGACGAAGCGCCGGGACAGAACAAAGAGGTTCCCATGAACTCCCGGAACGCATCATGAACGCTCGACCCACTCACGCCGTCACAGCCGAAGTACCCCGGCTCGAGGACAAGACCATTCAACCCATCCCGGCCCACGAACGCCATGGCAAGGCCCGGGACCTCTTCACCATCTGGTTCGGTTCCAACATCATGATCATGACCATCGTGACCGGGGGACTCGCGACGACGGTGTTCGGGCTCAGCTTTGTGCCGGCAATCGTCGGAATCATCATTGGGAACGTTGTCGGTGGCATCTTCATGGCACTGCATTCGGCCCAGGGCCCGCAGCTGGGCGTGGCGCAGATGATTCAGACCCGCGGCCAGTTCGGTTCGTACGGGGCACTGCTGATCGTGGTCATCGTGGTGGTCATGTACATCGGGTTCTTTGCGGCGAACCTCGTCTTTGGCGGCCAAGCGCTGGCCGCGGTCACCCCGGGCATCAGCGTCGATGCAGGCATCATTGTCATTGGCGTCGTGAGCGTCGTGGCCACCATCTTCGGCTACCGGCTCATCCACGCCTATGCACGCATCTTGAGCATCGTGGCCGGTCTGGCGCTGGTGCTGGCCTTCGTCTGGATCCTGGCCGTCCACGGATTGCCGGCCAGCTTCCTGGACCAGGGAAACTTCAACTGGGTCGGCTTCATGGCCACTATCTCCGTCTCCGCCCTCTGGCAGCTCGCCTACGCTCCCTACGTCTCGGACTACTCCCGCTACATGCCTCAGGGCACCGGCTCGGCCCCGGCGTTCTGGGCGTCCTATTCAGGCTGCGTCTTGGGAACACTCTTCCCGATGGTCCTGGGTGCCCTGGTGGGAACGCTCGCACTGGCGCTGATCAACGATGGCAGCAGCGTCGAAATAGTAGGGAGCCTGGGAGCCCTGCTCGGGCCATGGACCATGGTGATCATCGGAATCTTCTGCCTTGGCGTTGCGGCGTCGAACGCCATGAACCTCTACTGCGGGGTCCTGTGCACCCTCACCATTGGGCAGACGTTCAGGCCGGCCTGGTTGCCCCACGCCAAGACCCGGACCATTGCGTCAATCCTCCTCTTCACCCTAGCCCTGATGATCGCGCTGTTCGCCCGTGACAATTTCATCTTCTTCTACACGAACTTCCTCTCCTTCCTGATGTACGTCCTGGTTCCCTGGACGGCCATCAACCTGGTCGATTACTACCTCCTGCGGCACGGCGACTACCGGGTTGAAGACTTCTTCAAGCGCGACGGCGGAGTGTACGGAAGGTTCAACTGGGTGGCGATCGGAGCCTATGTTGCCGGCGCACTGATCCAGGTTCCGTTCTCGGCGACAGCGATGTTCACGGGCCCCGCTGCCGCAGCGATGAACGGCGTGGACCTCTCCTGGATTGTCGGCCTGGTGGTTGTTGCACCCCTGTACTACTTCGCGGCACGCATGTTCCGGAAAACGCCGGAAGCCGCCCCCTTTCAGTCGCCCGCATTCGCAGGTGACCTGATTGAGGCGCCGCGGGCGTAACGCCCGCTCCGGCACACCGCGCACCCCGGGCACAGACCGCCCGCCCCCACACCAAACTCCCGGCGCCGCGATCGGCGCAGAAAACAAAGGCGAAATATCATGACACTCACTGACACCGAGCAGTTCACAGTCCGACGTTCCTCCGAGGAGCAAAGCTGCGCCAGCTTCCTGCCTCCGGCGGGGCACTTCATCGGCGGAACGTTTGTTTCCGGTTCCGCGACCCGGCTGATCGACGTCGTCGACCCCACCACGGAACAGGTCATCGCATCGGTTCCTGCCGGCACGGCCGCGGATGTGGACGCTGCGGTTGAAGCAGCCGTGGCGGCCCAGAAGTCCTGGGGCACCACGACACCGAAGGAACGCTCCGAGGTGCTCTCCCTGATCGCCAACATCATTGAAGCCAACCGTGAAGCCTTCGAAATCATCGAGTCCGCCAACACCGGCAAACCGCGAACCGTCGCGGAGGACGATGTCTCCAGCACCATCGACACCTTCCGGTTCATGGCCGGGGCTTCCCGCACACTGACCTCCATGGCAGGCGGCGACTACGCCACCGGACACACCTCGGTCATCCTCAGGGAACCCGTCGGCGTCGTCGGCGTCATCACCCCTTGGAACTACCCGCTGCTGATGGCTGCCTGGAAGATCGCGCCCATCCTCGCCGCCGGAAACAGCATCGTCCTCAAACCCTCGGAACAGACGCCGCTCTCGACGCTGAAGCTGGCAGAACTTGTCGCCGGACGCATCCCCGACGGCATCCTCAACGTCGTGACGGGAAAGGGCCGAACCGTTGGGCAGCGACTCTCCGAACACCCTGATGTCGCCCTCGTTGCGTTGACGGGAAGCGTCGTCAGCGGACAGGCAGTGGCGGAGACCGCGGCCAGGTCCGTCAAGCGCGTCCATCTGGAACTCGGCGGCAAGGCCCCGGTTGTTGTCTTCCCCGACGCCGACCTCCGCGCGGCAGCCGCCGGCGTGCGAAACGCCGGCTTCTGGAATGCCGGCCAGGACTGCGGCGCCGCCTGCCGTGTGCTCGTGCACGAGTCCGTGGCCGAGGAGTTCACCGAACACCTGGTACGCGAAGTCAGCACGCTCGTCGTCGGCGCTCCGGGCGCAGGGGAAGACGTGGAAATCGGTCCCATGATTTCGCGCCCGCACTTCGAACGCGTGAAGGAAGCGCTTGCCGAGGCAAAAGCTGCGGGCCTTCAGGTGGCCATCGGCGGCTCGGCGTTGGAAGGCCCCGGCTACTTCATTGAACCCACCGTAATCAGCAACGTCCCGGCCGGGGCGCATATTGCTACCCACGAAATCTTTGGCCCAGTGGTCACCGTCGAGTCCTTCAGCTCCACTGAAGAGGCCATCACCCGGGCCAACGAGAGTCCCTACGGGCTTTCCGCCTCGGTATGGACCCGGGATTCGAGCCTCTCGCTCCGCATTCCGAAGCAGCTCGATTTCGGCACCGTCTGGGTCAATTCACACCTGGTGTTGGCCTGCGAGGTTCCGTGGGGCGGATTCAAGGGATCCGGCTACGGCCGCGACCTCTCGCTGTATGCCTTGGACGATTACTCCCGGACCAAGCACGTCATGATCAACCACGGCGCATGAGCGTTTAGACCAGCATCGGAGCCCAGCAATGACCACCACGAATCATCCCCACTCCGCGTCGTCGGCGCGCGCCGCAACCCCGTCCGCTCCGTTCGGGACAGACGTAACCTGGACCAACTGGGGCGGCAACCAGAGCGCCACGCCGGCCTTCACCGTCCGGCCGCGGAACGAACAGGAGGYGCTCGACGCCGTCCGGTTCGCCATCCGCGAAGGCCTCCCCGTACGTGCAGTCGGCTCAGGGCATTCGTCCTCACCGCTTGTCCAGACGGGCGGAGTCCTGATGGACATGTCCGCACTCTCGGCCATCACCGGAACCGACCTCATGGGGCGCCGTGCGAGGGCCCTGGCCGGCACCACCATCAACGCCTTTGGCGATCCGCTGTGGGAGCAGGGGCTGGCACTGGGCAACCAGGGCGACATCGACAAGCAGCAGATCGCCGGGGCACTCGCGACCAGCACCCACGGCTCCGGAAAGAACCTGGGCAGCTTCTCATCGGCACTGCGCTGGGTCCGGCTGATCAACGGTTACGGCGAAATCGTCGAAATCGGCGAAGGGCAACTCCGCGAACTCAGGGCCGCCCAGGTCGCCTTGGGGACGCTCGGAATCTTCCTGGAGGTCGAACTGGCGGTCGAGGACCGCTATTACCTGCAGGAGGAGATTACCTATCCCACGTGGGCGGAGACCGCGGCAACCTGGCAGGCCGACATCGACGGGAACCGGCACTACTCGTTCCTCTGGTGCCCGGACAACGATTCCTGTGAGCTCCTGGACCTGCCCGGTTCGCCGGGCCAGAGCATGGCAAACCGCAGCTACACCAAGCGGTACAACGTCGCCCAGGTCCAGGACGAGCGTGAAATTTCCCGCACGGAAGGTGCCCGGCTGGACCGGTCGTACCGCATCTACCCGGGCGGATTCACCACACCGTTCCATGAACTGGAGTACTTCGTTCCCAGCGAACACGGCCTGGCGGCCGTCCAGGCTGTCCAGGAGCTGATCCGCACCAAGCATTCCGACCAGAAGTACCCCGTTGAGGTCCGCTGGGTGAAAGCCGACGAAGGCTACATGTCCCAGTTCCAAGGACGCGACACCACCGTTATCACCCTGACCACCGAACCCGGGACCGACTACTGGCCCTTCTTCCGGGATGCGGATGCGGTGCTGCAGGAATTCGAGCCCCGCGCGCACTGGGGAAAGATCCATTTCATGACGAGGAGCCGATTGGAGCGTCTCTACCCGGAGCTTGACACCTTCATCCAGATACGCCGGGAGTTCGACCCCCGCGGCATGTTCCTTAACGACCACACTCGTGCGCTCGTTGGCTAAATCAGCCATCAAGGTTAAACCGGCAAATCCGGCGTATGCCCCCCGAATCGTGACCGGGGGCATGCTGCCCGCCTTTCCACATCCAACGGGGAAGAGGAGACATGAGCCATTTTCAGGACAAGGCCTACCTTGTCACCGGAGCCAGCTCCGGCATCGGTCTCGCGACCACCCGGGCCCTTCTGGCGCAAGGGGCAAAGGTTGCAGCGGTCGGTCTCCCGGACCGTCTGCTTGAAGACGCAAAAAGCCAAGTCTCGGGCGCTGTGATCTTCATCGAAGCCGACGTATCTGAGTCCCAACAGGTCGATGGGTCCTTCGCCCGGGCGGAAGCAGAACTCGGGCCCCTGAGCGGGGCCTTCAACGCCGCAGGAATCTCCAGTGTTGCGCCCATCGCCGAAACATCCGACGAGCTGTGGCAGAGACTGATCCGGGTGAACTTAACCGGCACTTTCCACTTCGCCCGGGCAGCGGCGCGGACGCTCTCGGCCAACGGCGGTGGATCGCTGGTCTGCACTGCCAGCGAGCTGTCACTCGTCGGCCAGGCAGGCTACACCGCATACACCGCGACCAAGGGCGGCGTGCTGTCGATGATGCGGTCACTGGCCGCCGAACTCGCACCGGCCGGCGTCCGGGTCAACGCACTGTCGCCGGGCACGACAGATACCCCGATGCTTGCGGCCGAGTTCGCGAACGAAGAAGAACGCGCCCGGGACGAAGTGTCCGTGCCGCTTGGCCGGTTCGCCCTGCCCGAGGAGATTGCAGCCGCGGCGCTGTGGCTGTTGGGTCCTGAATCCTCGTATGTCACGGGAACAAACCTTGTTGTCGATGGTGGTCGGACCACGACGTTCCCACTCGGACATTGAATCCCACATCCAACGCACCTAGTGAAAGGCAACATCACATGAGCTCTGTTCTGGTCACAGGTGGTGCCGGATTCACCGGACGCCACATCGTCAACGAACTCGCCGACGCCGGCCATCAAACAGTCAGCTACAACCGGGACTTCATCGAGGCGCCACGCCCCGACGTCGTTTCCGTCCAGGGCGAACTGTTCGATATCCCCCGTCTCCTCGAAGTATTCAAGGAGCACGACGTCGACACCATCGTCCATACCGCCGCCATATCCCACCCGACCTATTCCCTGAGCTTTCCCCTGGCTACGTTTGCTGCCAACGTCGAGGGAACGGTGGCGGTTTTCGAGGCGGCACGACTCCACGGCGTCAAACGGATCATCAACTTCTCTTCCGAGTGCGTGTACGGAAAGACCTCAGCACCGGTGGTTCTCGAATCGGAGCCAGTAAATCCGACGACGCCTTACGCCGTGACGAAGGTTACCGGGGAATGGCTCGGACGGGTCTACGGCGACAGGTATGGAGTCGACGTCATCTCCCTGCGCATCGGCCAGGTTTACGGACCCGGAAACCGCATGGATGAAGTCATACGGGACATTATGCGCGGCGTAGTCCGCGACGGTTCATTCTCACAGGACCACGGGGCCGACCACCGCTACAACCTTGTCTACGTCCGCGACGTCGCTCTTGCCGTCCTGGCGGCAGTCCAGGCACCAGAAACGGCCCGGGCCAGGCCCCTGGCCTACAACATCTCCGGCAGCGAGTACTGGACACTCAGCGACGTCGTCAAAGAAGTTCGAATCGCATTCCCGGACGCCTCCGTGGAGATCGGGCCCGGGACGGATCCAACCCTGGATTTGCAGGGCCACTTCAGCATCGCTTCCGCAGCCGCGGATCTCGGCTACGAATCGCTCTGGCCGCTGCAGCGGGCCCTCGCCGACTACGCCGACTGGCTCTCCACCCATGACTTCTGACCCCTTTCTTCTGACTCATTTCTTCTAACTGACTCATTTCTTCGAAGAGGGACGAACATGACATTCGATAGAAGCGGCTGGAGGCAGGGGGCGGCCTGCGTTGCCGCGTTGACCTTCGACGTCGACGCCGAGTCGCCCGTCCTGGCCGCCGGCCGGCGCTACGCCGACAATGCGATGGCGATGACCCACCAGGCGTTCGGACCCAAGGTGGGTGTTCCCCGGATTCTCCAGATGTTGAAGGATGTGCAGCAGCCGGCGACATTCTTCATTCCAGGAGTAACCGCGGAGCGGTATCCCCGCATGGTGGAACAGGTCCTGGAATCGGGTCATGAGATCGCGCACCACTCACACACTCACCGCACCGCGGTGAACATGAGTTTCGACGACGAACGCGCCGACTTCGATCTGGCGCTAGCTGCACTCGGGCGTTTCGGCATTTCTCCAAAGGGGCATCGCGCCGCACTGTGGGAGCCCTCGTGGCAGACACCGTCGTTGGTGGCTGAATACGGGCTGAAATACGATTCCAGCCTGATGGACGCGGACGTCCCCTATCTCATCGAAACCCCCGCAGGCACAGTTGCGGAGCTCCCCCCACATTGGAGTCTGGATGACTGGGAGCAGTATGCCTTCCTTCCGGAACCCAAGATCGGTGAAATCATCCAGTCGCCACTTGTCGTGGCGGACATGTGGATTCATGAGATCGACGCAATGCGACGTCATGGTGCTCTTTTCATGCTCACTTGCCACCCGTTCCTCACTGGGCGGGCAGGACGGCTGGAGGCGCTGCGGACCGTGATCGAAACTGCGCTGGAACGAGGCGATGTCCGCTTCTCGACGTGCGAAGCGCTCGCGGAAGCGGCACTCGGTGACCCTGCATTGATTGCCGAGCCCCTCAATCCAGTTACAGCGTCCGAGGAGCTCTATCCGGACTACTGAATCTTGGCCCAGTAGTGAACGTGGCCGCGCTGTTGTGGTTGGCTTTTGAGATCATCAATATCGCATGGCCGCGGCAGCCAGAAGCGACCTGGTACCAAAACTACGCAGTGATTGTAGTTTTCGTGCTCCTCGGCCTGGCGGGTTTTGCGGTGGAGAGGCGCCTGCGTAGACGCAATAGCGCCCACATGGCGGCAGCGGCAGGGCCAGGGCCAGAGCCAGAATTGCTGAACGTCGGGTCGTGAGCGCCGCCCTAGCAAGAAATTGGCTGGTAGTCCCCGTCAGTAGGGCCCACTGACGGGGGTGTCCTTCCGCGGTTCTGGCCGCCCGGGACGGATCTCAGGCGACGCGGATGCGACAAGTCCGGGTTAGAGCGATGCGTAGATCCTGCCGGCTGCTGTCAGTTGGCCGTTCGTTTGGTAGAGGGCCGAAGGGCCCAGGGCCGGATCGGAGGGCTCCCTGGCGTACCACGCGAACCGTTCGACGAATGGCATCGCCCGCATCCCGGCGACAGCAGCCCGCATGAAACTGTGTACTTCTGTGCGTGTGTGCCGGGAGGGGCGCGAGGGGGTCGCAGACCAGTCCGCGACGGAAAATTCGGTAACCCACACAGGCCTCTCATACTTGTCGTGCAGATTCCTGACCTTCGAAAGGAAGCTCTCAGCATTTGGCCAGCCGTAGCTGTGCATCGTCATGAAGTCGACGCGCAGGTTGGCCCTGGCCGCCTTCGTCATGAACTTATCCAACCACGGGCTGGTCGAGCTGACGGTGCACGGGGACCCCAGTCTGAGGCCGGTGGACTGGAGCTGGGGCCAAAGACGGATGGCCTCGTCAACGGACATGTTGGCCTGGCTGGAGTAGTCAGGCTCGTTGAAGCCGAGAAGGTTCTTGGTTCTCGTCACGGGAAGCTGGCGGATCACGTCGCCGATAGAATTATTCTTGATCAGGGCTTTCCCGCTCCAGACCATCGGGATGAATCCTGGGTTGGTGGTGACGGTATATGTCGATCCCCATGAGTAGTACCAGCTGGCGTTGAGGGCCCGGATCTGCCGAAGCGCCAGTGCGTCTGTGCCGCCGCAGGCTGCGCCTTTGAGGGCCAGGGGCCGAGCAGCCGCCGCGGGGACAGGAGCCGCTGAAAGAACCCCTGGAAGGGTCAGGGCGGCCAGTGGTAATGCGAGAAATGTCCGGCGTTCCATTGTATTCCTTCTCTCGATGCGAAGCGGGTCGAGACCAGGATCTGACGCGAGTCACGCTACGCCGCAGTATCGGCGTTAGTAAGAATCGTTCGGCCCTATTTGCAACAAACGCATGGCTTTGCCCTGCAGCAGGGGACAAAGCCATGCGCCTGTTTATTACCGCTGGGAGGCTACTCCGGAACCACCAGGGCGGGGGTGTCCTTCCGGATGGTCTCGCCCCGGAAGAAGCCCGGATGCAGTTTCGCGGCGACCAGCATGATCACGACGCCGAGGGCGAGGATGCCGATCCCCAGAATGAACACCAGGCCCACGCCGAAGACCTCCGAGCCGCTGCCGAATTCCGGTGCCCAGCTGTCCACGGCGGTCTGGAAGAAGACCACGGTGAGGACCAGGCCGCCCAGGACCGGGAACAGCAGCCGCATGAAGAAGTTGCGGACGCTGGAGAACAGGCTGTGCCGGAAGTACCAGGTGCAGGCGAAGGCCGTGAGGCCGTAGTAGAAGCAGATCATCAGGCCCAGGGCCATGATGGTGTCATTGAGGACGTTCTCGCTGACTACCTTCATGACGGCGTAGAAGCCGCCGGAGATCACACCGGCAATCACCGTTGCGAAACCGGGGGACCCGAACCGCTTGCTGACGGATGCGAAGCGCGGCGGCAGTGCCCCGTAGTGGCCCATCGCCAGCAGGCTGCGTGCGGGAGAGGCCATGGTGGACTGCAGGGACGACGCGGTGCCGGAGAGAACGGCCAGGGACATCAGGATGGCCAGCGGACCCATGACTGGGGAAGCCAGTGCCGCAAAGATATTCGACTGGTTGTCCGGGTTGTTCAGGCCGATGCCGTCGGTTCCGGTGCCGGCAACCATCATGGTGGCCACGATCGCGACGAGGTAAAGGGCCAGGACGGCGACCGCCGTCGTGGTTCCTGCCCGGCCGGCGGTACCCTTGCCGCCCTTGGTTTCCTCGTTGACGGTGAGGCAGACGTCCCAGCCCCAGTAGACGAAGACGGCCAGTGACATGCCGGCGGCGAACTGCTCGAAGCTGCCGATCTTCATCGGGTTGAACCAGTCCCAGCTGAAGGCGATTGCGGTGCCCGAGTCGCCCGAGGCGGCGTGGGTGAGTGCCATGACGACGAAGATGCCCAGGACGAGGACCTGGAATCCGACCATGGTGTACTGCACCAGCTTGGTGGCGTGCAGGCCGCGGTAGCTGACCCAGACGGCCAGTGCCACGAACACCAGGCACGTCGCGATGTTTACGGCCGTGTTGGAGGTCAGGTCCGCGAGGTCCGGGTTGTTGAACACCTGGGCCAGGAAGAGGTAGAAGAAGTCCACCGCGACGCCGGCCAGGTTGGACAGGACGATGATGTTGGCGGCCAGCAGGCCCCAGCCGCCCAGCCAGCCGACGAACGGGCCGAACGCCTTGGTGGCCCACGTGAAGGTGGTGCCGCTGTCCGGTGAATCGGCGTTGAGCTCACGGTAGGCGAACGCCACCAGGATCATCGGGATGAACGCGACAATGAAGATCGCCGGCAGCTGCAGGCCCACGGCGCCGACGGCGGGTCCCAGCGAACTGGTCAGGCTGTAGGCGGGTGCCACGGAGGAGATGCCGAGGACGACGACGGCGAGCAGGCCCAGCTGGCCGCCCTTGAGCCCCTTGCCCGAGATGCCGTGCTTGGAACCGGCCGGATCGACGACGTCGTGCGTGATGGTGCCGTCTTCGCGGCCGATAGTCTGACTCATTGCTGACCTTTTTTCTGGGGGACGGATGGTTGCTGTTGGGTGATGCAGTGGATGCCGCCGCCGCGGGCGAAGAGCTCGCGGGCGTCGATGCCGACTACCCTGCGGCCGGGGTAGGCGTCGCCAAGGATGCGCAAGGCTTTTTCGTCCATCGGGTCGCCGAAGGTGCAGGCGATGACGCCGCCGTTGACCACCAGGTGGTTGATGTAGCTGTAGTCGACGAACCCCTCCTCATCCGTCAGGGTTTCCGGGGCGGGGACCTCGATGATGTTCCATTCGCGGCCGGCCGCGTCCCGGGTGGTGGCGAGGTGGCTGATGATGGCCCGGCAGACTTCGAAGTCGGGGTGTGCCGGGTTCTGTTGGGAATGGACCAGCACGGTGCCCGGGGACGGGATGGCCGCAACGATGTCGACGTGGCCGCGCGTGCCGAACCGTTCCGAATCCCGGGTCAGGCCGCGGGGAAGCCAGACGACGTGGCTTACGCCCAGGGTCCGGCCCAGCTCGGCTTCGACGTCGGCCTTGCTGAGCCCGGGATTGCGGCCCGGATCGAGCTGGACCGTCTCGGTGACGAGGACGGTGCCTTCGCCGTCGACGTGGATGCCGCCGCCCTCGTTCACCAGCGGCGAGACAAGGTGGCTGGCCCCCGAGCGGGCCGCGACGGCCGACGCCACGAGCGCGTCCTTGTCCCAGGCGGCCCAGTCCTGGCCGCCCCAGCCGTTGAAGACCCAGTCGACGGCGCCGAGCCGGCCGCCGTCGTCGAGGACGAACGTGGGGCCGATGTCCCGCATCCAGGCGTCGTTCAGCGCGGCGGGGACCACCTCGATATCCGGGTGGAGGTAGTCCGCCGCGGTCTGCACATCCGCCGGCGCCACCAGCATGGTGACCGGTTCGAATTCCACGACGGCGTTCGCGACGGCGGCCCAGACGGAGCGGGCGGCGTGGGCTTCTGCCGCTGTTTCGCCCAGGGTGTAGCCGCCSGTGGGGAACGCCATCCAGACACGGTCCTGGGGCGCCGTTTCGGACGGCATCCGCCACGCGCTCATGCGGTGGCCTTGCTGGTGTCGGCGCCGAGCGGGGCGTCGGGGCGAACCGGTTCGGTCAGCCGCCCGTACGTGTCCGGGCGTCGGGTGGCCAGGAAGGGGAAAAGCGTGAGCCAGTCCCGGCGCTGGTCGAGGTCGAGGTCCGCGACGAGCACCGCGGATTCGTCCCGCGGTGCCTGGGCAAGGATCCGGCCGTAGGGATCGGAGATGAAGGAGGAACCGTAGAAGTTCAGCGTGCCTTCGCTGCCCCAGCGGTTGGGGACCACCATGAACAGCCCGTTGGCGATGCCGTTGCCGACGATGACCTGCTGCCACAACGGCTGGGTGTCGAAGTCGGGGTGGTCGGGCTCGGAGCCGATGGCTGTGGGGTAGACCAGGAGTTCCGCGCCGCCGAGGGAGTAGATCCGCGCCAGCTCCGGGAACCACTCGTCCCAGCAGGTGGGCATGCCCAACCGTGCGCCGCCGAGTTCGGCGGGGGAGTGGACCTCGTAGGCATCGTCGCCGTCCGGGCCCTGGCGGAAGAATTTGTCCTCGTAGTAGCCTGCCGTGACGGGAATGTGGAGCTTGTGGGTGCGGGCCAGGAGTTCGCCCCCGGGGGACACCAGGATGGCGGTGTTCAGGCCCAGGCCGTCGTCTGTGCCGTCCGGGTTCTCCGCCTTCTGGTACAGCGAAGCGTGGACGCAGATGCCGTGCCTCCGGGCCGCGTCCGCCGCGAACCGGAACGTGGGGCCGGTGAACAGATCCTCGGCAATGTCCGAGGGCCGCGGGCGCGTGGTCCCGCCGCGGGCGGCGTCATTTTCGGGAAGCGTGTCCGCGGGATAGCGGGACAGCGTGAGCTCGGGGAGGAAGACGACGGCTGCTCCCAGCCGGGCGGCGCGCCCGATGCCTTCGTCCAGTTCGGCGTGCAGGGCCGCGGCGTCAGGATGCCAGCGATGCTGCACGACGCCGATCCGCAGAGCCGGCCGGCTGGAGGGCAGCGTGCGGGCGAGGGAGGGCGGGGTGTCGAGGGACGTGATTTCGATCATGGCTACTCCAGTGAGACGGGCGTCACATTAATGAACGTTGTTCATTTAGTTTGAGGGTGATGGCCGCACGGGGCAAGACCTAATATGAATAAAGTTCATTTATTTATTCGGGGTGGAACCCGCGCCGTCCCCGGGCCGGCAGCCGGACCGCTACTGGACCACGGCGCGGACCTCCCCTGCGGGCCGTAAGGCCCTAGACCGTGGATTAGTCCCGGCAGAGTCTGGGGTATGACTCAAACGAACCCGGGGCCGGCCCCGGACATCAGGGCCGCCCAACTCAAGGAACAGCCCACGGCGGTGGTGCATGAGACAGTCCCGATGAATGCGTTGCGGGATTTTTTCGGCCGTGCCTTCGCCGCCGTCATGGGTGCGGTGCAGGAGCAGCATGTCCAGTTGGCCGGACCCCCGTTCGCGCTGTACCGCGGCATGCCGACCGACGTCGTCGACGTCGAAGCGGGGTTCCCCCTCGCCGCGCCTTTCACGAACCCCAGTGGCGCGGACACGGCGGTTGTCGCCGGCACCCTCCCCGCAGGCCAGGCCTACGAGGCGATGCACATCGGTCCCTACGAATCACTGCAGCGTACTTACGGCGCGATCATGGCGCGGATGCGGCAGGACGGCGCGAGCCCGGGAGCAGCAATGTGGGAGTACTACCTTACCGATCCCGGCGTCGAACCCGATCCAGCGAAGTGGCAGACGCTCGTGGTCTGGCCGGTCGACTGAAATGCCGCACCTGCACTGCCCGGCCGCCGCGCGGAGGGGCCCCGGCCGGGGGCCGCTGCCCGGGTTTCCAGGGCCCGTCCGACTCATTCTGTCTGATAGGCCACACTATTGCTCTACTCCATGCATAATGTCCTAAACTGCTTCACTGAGGTGCCTGAAATGGCGCTGCGCAGCAACGAAAGTGAACCCCGATATGGCTACCGATTACGACGCCCCACGCAAGACAGAAGAAGAATCTCCCGCTGAGTCGCTGGAGGCCCTTCAGGCGTCCCGCGGCGGCGGCGCGCAGACCGCTGTGATCGACGTCGATGAGAACGACACCGCTGAAGGCATTGATCTTCCCGGTGCGGATCTGTCCGGCGAAGAGCTGACGGTCATTGTTGTTCCGGAGCAGTCCGATGAATTCACCTGCTCCTCCTGCTTCCTGGTCCGTCACAGGTCCCAGGTGGCCCTTGAGAAGAACGGCATGAAGTACTGCCGCGACTGCGAAGGCTAAAACCTTCCGGCAACAGACAGGCCGTACGAAGCGCCGGACCCGCGAGGGTGCCGGCGCTTCGCCGTTCCCGGCCAGGCCTGCTGCTGGCGGTGTTATCTGTTCGTGAACGACCTTCACGAACAGGGTCCGTGCAATCCGTCCGTGACCAGCAGCGGGCCACGCTAACGGTTGGGCGCCGAAACTGTGGAGGACCTCGCCCGCCGGGCCGGGCCCGCCTACGCTGAAAGCGTCTGACCTGCGCTGACTGTTCCGCCAGCCCAAGGGTCAGGCAGCACCAGGGGGTGGCGGCCTTGAAGAAGACCCAGTTGAAGAAGACCCAGTTGAAAAAGGTCAACGCGTTGCTCGCGGCTGTTCTGATGGCCGCCGCGCTCGGGATTCTTGCGCCGGCGCCGGCCGCCGCAGACCCGTACTGCGGACTGGCCTGGGGGTCGCTGAGCAAAATGGATCCGRCCATGAGCCAGGCCAAGGTGGTGAACGTCCGCACCGGTCAGCACTACTGCTTCGACCGGCTGGTCATTGACCTCAACGGCCCCGTGGCAGGCTACAGCGTCCGCTACGTACCCGCGGTGGTGCAGGACGGGTCCGGCCTGCCGGTCCCGTTGCGGGGCCAGGCCTTCATTCAGCTCAYGGTCAATGCACCCGCATATGACGACGCCGGCAATCCCACCTACAACCCGGCGAACAAGAATGAATTGGCTGACGTGACCGGCTACCAGACGTTCCGGCAGGTGGCGTGGGCTGGCAGCTTCGAAGGCTATTCGACCATTGGCCTGGGGGTCCGCGCCCGGCTGCCGTTCCGGGTCCTGGCCCTGCCCGGGCCGGGCACCGGGTCCCGGCTCGTGGTGGACGTGGCGCATTTCTGGTGAGGCTGGTGAAGCCGGTCGCAAGGCAGGGCTGCGCGCCTTGCCGGGCGGGTCGGCTAGAGCGAGCCGAGCTCGGCCCGGAGCGGGAAGTCCCGGCCGTCCAGCACCAGCTGCGTGCAGAGTCCCGTGGCGCGGTTCAGAACGATCGGGGCCATAAGGTTGACGGTCGTGGAACCGGGCGAGTGGTTGACGACGACCAGTACCTGGGCGGCGTCCCGCCCGTCGAGTTCGAGGGCCTCCAGCGAGGCTGCCGGGATCGGCGGAGAGTAGCTCGGTGCGAACACGGCCGCATCGGCCAGGAATAGCCGCACCGGGCTGGAACCTGCCTCCAGGGCGTACAGTCCGGCCGCGCCCTCGACGCTCCGCAGCGCAAAATCGTGCAGCTCCTCGAAGCCAGGCATGGGTGCGGTGAATGTGAGGGGCAGGCTTGCGACGGGAGTGTCCATGACCGGGGTGCTCACCGCAGGAAGTCCATCAGGGTGGGCTGAAGCACCCGGGCCGTCGCCGCGAGGGCCACCTGGTAGTTGGTTTCCTGAAGCTTCAGGTCCATGATGACGCTGCCGAGATCTGCCTTTTCAATGCCCATCTTCTGTGCATCCAAGGTGGCCTCCAGTTCGGTGTTGACGTTGCCGGCGCGTTCCAGCTGCACCTGCCGTGTTCCTATTTCAGCACGCCCGCTGACGATGTTCTTGAAAGATGCCTGCAGGTTGGTGAGGTTCACAGTGGCATCCTCGCCTTTGCGCAGTGACTCGATGGTCTTGGTGACGGCGTCGAAGACGGAGCCGGAGCCGCTGCCGAAGATCGCGGCGCCGTCCGCGTCGACCCGGACGGTTCTGTCGGCACTGATGCGCCGTTCCACTGAGCCGCCGGCGACGCCGTTGAAGACCGGGGGAGTTCCGGTGTCTCCTGGGATGCTCGGGTCGGCCGGGATGGCTGGGCTGAAGGCCGTGGCCGCGTCCGAACTTCCAGCAAAAATGTTCCGGCCAAGGTGCTTGCTGTTGGCGGTTGAGAGCAGATCCTTGTTCAGCCCTTCGAGCTCGACGGCGATCGCGTCCTTGCCCGCCTGGTTGAGCGCGCCGTTGCCGGCCTGGACCGTGAGGTCGAGGATGCGGTTCATGACGTTGGTGGCCTGGCTGAGGGCGGAGTCGGCCGCGTTGAGCCAGCTGGCGCCGTCGTCGATGTTCCTGCCGTACTGGGCGTTGGCGGCGAGCCGCGCGCGCGTATCGAGAGCCTGCGCCGTGGCGGCAGGATCGTCGGACGGGCGCGAAATCTTGTCCAGCGTGGTGGCCTTTTCCTGCAGCTGGGCCAGCTTGGACTGCTGGGCCTGCAGGGTCCGCTGGGCGGCTGCGCTCATGGTCAGGTTGGTTACCCGGTTCAGCATGTCTACCTTCCTACCAGTCCGGTGCGGTTGATCAGGACGTCCAGGGCTTCGTCCACAGCCGTCATGACGCGGGCCGCGGCCTGGTAAGCGTGCTGGTTGGTGAGCAGGCTGACGTTTTCTTCGTCCAGGCTGACGGACGCCTGCGAGGAGCGGTTGGACTGCGCGGAGATTTCCGCTGCCGAGCTCAACGCTTCATGCTGCTGGGCGCCGCGTGACTGCACACCGATCCCGGTGACGATGTTTGCCCAGGCGCTGTCCGGAGACCCCGGCCCAGTGCCAAGCTGTGAAATCTTGTCGGCGAGGCTGCCGTCCAGGTTCCCCGCACCCGCCACGCCGACCGCGATCTCTGCGGCGGCCTTGGGCACAACAGCGAGAGCGAGCGCGGCAGGGCCCGCGGCGGCCGGGTCGAAGAAGTTGCCGGACGAAGTGCCGTCAGAGGTCCGTCCGCCGAAGTGAAGGGCGTTGACCGCGTCCCGCAGGTCGCCGGCGAACTTGTTCAGTGACTGTGCGGCCGAATCGATGGCGCCGCCGTTCGCGGCAGGAGCCAGGACGGACAACGCGCCGGCGATTTCCCCATCGGCGACGGCGATTGCCGCACCCGGCCGGTCCGCCCACTCAAGCTGCACGGCTGTGCCGAGCTTGTCCGCAGTCTGGCTTCCGGAGAGAGCGAGTGTCCGGACGGAGCTGCCCATCACGAGGGCGTTTCCGCCGACGTGGACATCCACCGTGCCGTCAGCCTGTTCCCTGACGGTGCCGCCGGTCAGCCGGGAGATGGTCTCGGTGAGCTTGGCCCGCGCGTCGATCAACTCGTTGGCCGATCCTCCCGCGGCGAGGGTTGAGCGAATGCTGGTGTTGAAGGCGGCCACCTGCGTGGCGGCGGCGTTGACGGCGTCCACGGCGCCCTGGGCCTGGCCGCGGACGCTGCTCCACTGGCCCTCAAGGGAGCGGTAGGAAGAGGAGACCTTGGTGGCGAGGTCGTTGCCGGCCTGCAGGACCAGTCCCTTGGCGGCGGAGTCGTTGGGGTGGTTGGCGGCGCCTTGCCAGGCCGACCAGAAGCCCTGGAGCGCGGTGGAGATGCCGTTTTCGCCGGGTTCCTGAAGGATGCCCTCGATCCCTTGGAGCGCCGAGGACCGGGCGCTGGCGTAGCCGGACTCGGCCGCCGTCGAGCGGACGCTTCCGTCAAGGAAGCTGCTGCCCAAGCGTGCGATGCCGTCCACGGAGACGCCATTCCCGGCCTCGGGGCGGCCCGAACCGAACAGGCCCTGCGCAGGAGCCGCGATCGAAGACTGTTGGACGCGCTGCCGGGTGTAACCCTCGGTGGCGGCGTTGGCGATGTTCTGCCCGGCCACGTTCATGCCCTGCTGGGCGGCGGTCAAGCCACGGTAGGCGGTGTTCAGCGCGCCGAAGGTACTCATGGTCGCTTCCTTAGAATTGCTTGTCGAAAATACGCGAGGCTGCAGTTTCCCCGGTCTTGCCCTGGGCGTCATAGGTGCCGGCCGCAGCGGTGGGCCGCAGATCCGCGAGGGATTCCTGGGTGGAACGGACTGCGGTGCGCAGGTACTGCTCGTTCGAGTCGCGCAGTTCCTTGATCAGTGTCGTCTGGTGGGTCAAGGCCGTCAGATGGGCCGTGAGGATTTCGGACCAGGCGCCTTCCGGCGCGGCAGCGGCGAGTTCACCCAGGGACGCGTCAGTGGGCAGTCCCCAGGTTTCGGCCACGACGGCGGCTTCGATGGTGCGGGCGAGGCTCGCCTTGGAGAGGTGTTCCAGAACCTGCTCGACTTCCTTTGTGCCGTGGGGAAGCCAGCGGGATTTGCCGGCGGTGAGCAGCAGTTGCTCTTCCTCCAGCTTGAAGGTGAGAACGTCCAGGAGTTCACGCTCCCGCCACAGCAGGGCTGAAAGTTCGTGGATGGCCATGGTCCGGACGGCTCCCTCATGTGTGAATGGTGCAAATGACTGGTGCGGTGGTGCCGGGGCGTCGATTTCATCGTGCGGACGATTTGGCCTCCAGCAGGGTTCGTAGAAACTATCGGCAGGGGCGCAGGATTCGTTAGCGGCAATAAGGCTGATAACAGACGGGGCGTTGAACTGAAAACTCTTTTTGGAATCTTCCTTACGTGTGCTGGCCAAATGGCGATAACTACTTCTGAAGGCCCACGGATGGGCCGTCGCACATCGTCCCAATCATGGAGGAAACATCATGGGAATGCAGATCAACACCAACATGGCTGCGAACAACGCTTACCGCAGCCTCAGCAACACCCAGAACGACCTGTCCAAGTCGTTGGAGAAGCTTTCCAGCGGCCTGCGCATCAACCGCGCCGGCGACGACGCGGCCGGCCTGGCTATCTCCGAGGGCCTGAAGTCGCAGATCGGTGGCCTCACGGTTGCCGCCCGCAACGCACAGGACGGCATCGGCGCAGTTCAGACCGCAGAAGGCGGCCTGAACCAGGCCCACTCCATCCTGCAGCGTCTGCGCGACCTGGGCGTCCAGGCAGCCAACGACACCAACAACGCCGAATCCCGCGGCGCCATCAAGACCGAAGCTGACAGCCTCGTAAAGGAACTGGACCGCATCGCCGGCTCCACCAACTTCAACGGTGCACAGCTGCTGGACGGCTCAAAGCCGAAGATGTCGCTCCAGGTCGGCGCCAACTCGGACGCCAACAGCATCATCGACGTCAACCTGTCCTCTGCCAACGTTGGGTCGGTTGCCACTGCTCTGGGTTCGGCGGCGTCAGGTTCCACCACATTCAAGGTTGCTGCGTTCAGCGCTACTGATGGCTCCCCCCAGGGACTCGCCGCCGGTACCTACAACTTTGAGTCGGTCAAGGGTGGCGTTACGACGACGGTGGCCGTTACCACCACCGCCGCAGCCACTACGGCTGATGACTTCGTTTCCAAGCTCAACGCGGACAAGAACTTCAACTCCAGCTTCACGGCAACGGTCTCGAAGAGCGCAAACGGCACCGGCGACGGCATCATCATCCGGTCCAACGACGGCGGCACGATCGACCTTACCGATCCGTCCGGCTCGGGTGTGTTCAACGGCGGCGCCACCGTGGTCAGCGGGACGGGTCTTGACTTCTCCTCAACCAGCGCAGCCCAGGCTTCCATCACTGCTATTGATACCCAGATCAAGTACGTTTCGACCGCCCGCGCCGAACTCGGTGCGACCCAGAACCGCCTTGAATCCGCAGTGCAGACCATCAACGTCTCCAAGGAAAACCTGACGGCTTCCAACTCCCGTATCCGCGACACGGACATGGCTGAGGAAATGGTCAAGTTCACCCGCAACAACATCCTGTCCCAGGCCGGCACCGCAATGCTGGCCCAGGCAAACCAGTCCAACCAGGGTGTACTGCAGCTCCTGCGCTAAAACACAGCGGGAAGCGATCACTCCGGTGACTTCCGCTAGGTAGTTCAGATTGCACGTGGCGCCCGGGGAGAGAATTCTTCTCCCCGGGCGCTGTGCAGTACCACCAGCCATTACTGATTCAGCCAGCCATTGTTCTAAGGAGTTGCAGGCATGGGACTTTCTATCGACGGACTTTCCAGCGGTTTGGACACCACGGCCCTGATCAATTCCCTCATGGCCGTGGAAGCAATCCCACAAAGCCTGATGAAGAACAAGGCCGCAACGGTCCAAACCCGCATCTCGGCCCTGCAGGGACTCAATACCGCCGTCGCGGACCTCGCAACCAAGGCCGGCAAGCTCTCCGACCCCAAAAGCCTGGAACTGTATTCGGCCTCGAGCAGTTCCGCCAAGGTCACCACCGTGGTCGGTGCCGGAGCGAAACCGGGTGCGGTTGATTTCACCGTCTCCCAGCTGGCCCAGACCCAGGTCTCCGTGAGCAAGAACCTCGCCGCGTGGCCATACACCACTATGACGGTCACCGGCGAAGGCGGCCAGGCCATCACGGTCACGCCACTCACTTCATCTCTTGACGACGTCGTTTCCGCCGTGAACCTCTCCGGCGCCGGGATTGTCGCATCGAAAGTTTCAGTGGGCGGCGGCGAGTACCGGCTGCAATTTGCCTCGTCCAAGACCGGCGTCGCCGGCGGGTTCAGCATCGCCGATCCGGACGGCACCGCCGGGCTGACCAAAGTTCAGTCTGGGCAGGACGCGCAGATCAAGCTGTGGGCGGGAACAGCTGCCGAGGCGACGCTCAGCTCCGCCACCAACACCTTCGCGGATGTCCTGAGCGGAGTCTCGATCAGCGTCTCCGAGGTCTCTGCCACTCCAACACGCGTCACCGTTGCCCGTGACGACGCCCAGATCAGCAGGGCCGCCTCTGACCTGGTTAGCTCCGTCAACGGAGTCCTGGCGCAGATCGCCACCAAGAGCGCCGTGGTCAGCAGCACCGACGCCTCCGGCAACCCGGTCACTTCAGGCGGCGTGTTCACCGGAGACAGCACCGTTCGTACCGTCAATGCCGCGATCCTGGCCGCTGCGTCCCAGCCCTTGAACGGAAAATCGCCGTCTGAGCTTGGCATCAGCGTGRCCAAGACCGGGACGATGGAATTCGACGCCACCAAATTCGGCGACGCCCTGGCGAAGGACCCGGCCGGAACAATGGCGGCCGTGGCCACTATCGCGGGCCGCGTGGCGGACGCCGCCAAGCAGGCCTCCGATCCCTCCACGGGGCTCCTCAGCACCAAGATCAAGGGACAACAGTCCACCGCGAAGGACTACACCGACCAGATCGCCGACTGGGATGACCGCCTGGAAATGCGTCGGACCACGCTGCAGCGGACCTACTCCGCGCTGGAGGTCGCTCTCAGCGGCATGAAAGCGCAGTCGTCCTGGCTGTCCTCCCAACTCGCAGGACTCTCTTCAGGAAGCTCTTCATCATGACTCTGACCTCCTTCGGCGGCGGCTACGGCAATGCCGGCCAGCGGAACCAGTACCTGGCCGACTCGGTCCTGTCGGCTCCGCCGGCACGCCTCCTCACCATGCTCTACGACCGCCTCCTGCTGGACCTGGGCCGGGCGGAAACGGCGCAGCACGCTGCCGACTGGACCACCGCATCGGAAAACCTGCTGCACGCCCAGGYCATCGTGTCCGAGCTGTCCTCCTCGCTCAAGGTCGACGCGTGGGACGGCGCAAACGGGCTGCTGGGGGTCTACAACTACGTCTCCACCGCACTGACCAACGCGAACATCCAGCGGGACGCGGCGCTGACCCGGGAAGCAATCGAACTCTTGGAGCCCCTGCGGCAGACCTGGCACGAGGCCGCCGCCGCGGTACCAGCGCCCGCAAGCCCCGCGGCGTTTCCCTCCGCAGCTCCAGCCGGTTTCCCGGCAGCAGGGGCCTGGAACACCGGGCCCGGAACAGGCGGCGGGAGTCTCGGCTTTGGCTGAACAGGCTTACTTGGATATTGGCCCAGGGGGAACCGGATCCAACGACGCCGATTCGTCCCTTCCCGGCAAGATCCCTGAAGACACCACCCTGGCTGCCTGGATGGCCGTCCTGGATGTGCTTGAAATGGCGGTGCAGGCCGCCGAGCGGACCCTGAAGGATCCGCTGGGCCCGCTCGCCGCTCCCGCGGGTTCGGTGGCGGAACCCCGGCCGGAGAAGCGCTGGTCTCCGCCATCGATGAACGGGCCGTTGCCGGCGACCGCGCGGCGTCGCGCCGTCGCACTGGCAGCCGCCCAGGAACGCGTTGCCCTCCGGCTGGAAGAGGCGCGGCTGGGAGTCGCCCGGCAGCTGCAGGCGGTATCGTCGGTGCCCGGCGTGGGGGAGTCCGCCGGAGCCCTGTACCTGGATGTCAACGGCTAGGAATCCCGGGTTCCAAAACATCTGAAATAGTCTTTTGATTTCGCCTAACGCGGCGCTGACCAGTGCCGATAACCACTATAAGAGCACGGATCGCTCGATTACCGGCCACGGATCGGCCACCCCCACCTTTCCCAGGCAGGACTCTGTGCTCGAATCCGTGACTTCCGCCGCCTTGGCCAGCGCCATGGACGGGCTGGCACTGCGCCAGCGGACCATCGCGAACAACATCGCGAACGTCAACACGCCGAATTACCACGCGAAGCGCGTCAGCTTCGAGGACGCCCTCGCAGCGTCGGTGCAGTCCGGGAACGGCCGCGTCCAGGCAACCACGGCGGAGTCCCTGGAGCCCACGCAGCTAAACGGCAACAACGTCAACCTGGACACCGAGACCCTGTCCAACATCGACACCGTGCTGCGTTTCCAGTTCGCCGCCCGCGCCGTCAACACCGAGTTCACCGCCGTGCGCTCCGCCCTGAGGACCAGCTGATGACCTTCGACATGATCGGCATCGCCGGCTCCGCCCTCACTGTCCACCGCAAGTGGCTCGATGCCGTCTCGGACAACCTCGCCAACATGAACAACGCCTCCGCCACGTCCGGCCCCGCCTTCCAGGCCCGGTATGTCGAGGCCGCGGAGGGCTCGCAGGGCTCGGGCGTGTACGTCAAGAGCACCCAGCTCGGCAACGCCGAGGGCAGGATCGTCTACCAGCCGGATCACCCGCTGGCGGACGCCAACGGCAACGTGAAGTACCCGGACATTGACATGGCCGAACAGATGGGTGCGCTCATCATCGCCCAGCGCGGCTACCAGGCCAACGCGCAGGTGGTGGATCGCGCCCGCGAAACCTACATGGCCGCCCTTGAGATTGGACGCTCCTAATGACTGTCGCCCCCATCGCCCCCGTCCAGGGCGTCCTGCCGACAAACTATGTGACGGGCGCCGGAGCGGCACCCGTTGCCGGCACGGACGGCTCCGCCTTCGCCACTTCCCTCACCGGCGCGGTGGATAACCTCCAGCAGCTGCAGTCGACGTCGAACCAGCTGGCTGTGTCCGCCGTGACCGGCAACCTGGATGACATCCACAACGCCACGCTTGCCGCGACCCGGGCGCAGGTGACGCTGGAGCTCATGGCCACCATGCGCAACAAGGGCGTTGACGCGTTCAACGAGATCATGAGGATGCAGGCCTGATGCCTCCGCAGATTAACGCTTTCTTCCAGCGCTTCGGCGCGGGCCTGAAGAGCTTCACCGCCGGCCAGCGCACCATCGCCGTGATCGGCGCTGCCCTGCTGGTGGTGGGCATTGTTGCCCTGTCCGCCTGGCTTACCCGCCCGGTGCTCACCCCGCTGTTCTCCGGCCTCCAGACCACCGACGCCAACGGCATCGTCGAACAGCTCCGCAAGGACAACGTTCAGTACGAACTCAGCGACGGCGGATCCACCATCCTGGTGCCGCAGGACAAGGTCTACGACGAGCGCCTCAAGGCAGCGGCCGCGGGCCTGCCGACTGCCGCCGCCACCGGCTACTCCCTGCTGGACAAGATGGGCGTGACGTCTTCGGAATTCCAGCAGTCCGTCACGTACAAGCGCGCCCTCGAGGGCGAACTTGCCAGCACCATCTCCGCCATGGACGGCGTGAAGACCGCCGCCGTCCGGCTCGCCATCCCCGAGAAAACAGTGTTTGTGTCCAAGGCCCCGGACACCACCGCCTCAGTGTTCATCGAGACCGACGCCGGCGCCGCCCTGACCGGTGACAAGGTGCAGGCGATCGTCCACCTGACCTCCGCCGCCATCGAAAACCTCAAGCCGTCCAACGTCTCCGTGGTCGATTCGCAGGGCAACGTGCTCTCCACCGTCGGCGGCGGGACCGCAGGATCGTCCACCAAGCAGGCCAGCGACTACCAGCAGCGCACCTCGGACGCCGTCCGCGCGGTCATGGACCGCGTGGTGGGCCCGGGCAACTCCACGGTCGCCGTCGCCGCCGACGTGACGGGCGAATCGGCGCAGCAGAAGAGCGAGACTTTCTCCAATGCCGAGGGCGCCCTGCCGCTGAGTGAATCGTCCAAGACCGAGAAATACACCGGAACCGGGGGAGGCGCCGCGGGCGTCCTCGGCCCGGACAACATCGCTGTTCCCGGCGGCACGAGCGGCAACGGCAACTTCGATTCCTCCACCGAAACCAAGAACAACGCGGTCAACAAGGTCACCGAGGACCGGACCATCCCGGCCGGTGCCATCAAGCGGCAGACCATTTCCGTCGCCGTCAGCCAGGCCGCCGCCGGCGGCCTGAACCTGGCGTCGCTGAAGAACCTCGTCACCTCCGCAGCCGGGGCCGACACCGCGCGCGGCGATATTGTCACGGTCGAGGTTGTGCCGTTCAGCACCGCAGCCGCCGACGACGCCGCCAAGGCGCTCGCCGAGGCCCAGGCCAACGCCGAAGCCGAGAAGCAGGCCGCGTTCTTCGGAACCCTCGTCACCGCAGGCAGCATCCTGCTGGGCCTGCTGATCCTGGCCCTGGTGGTCACGATCATCCTGCGGCGCCGCCAGAAGCGCGAGCCCGTGGACCTCGGCGAACGCCTGGACCTGGAGATCATGCCGGTGGCCCCGCCTGTGGTGGCCCTTCCGCCGGCGACGTCGGCGATCCCGATCACCGCCCTGCCCCCGCTTCCGGGCCCGAGCACCGAACAGCTGGAATCCGAGCGCCGCCGGTTTGAAATCGACAACATGGTCGCCGCCAACCCGGAACGGGCCGCCGATTACCTGCGCAGCCTCATGGATGACAGGCAACCGGCATGAAACCCACCGATACGCCCCTGACCGGCACCCAGCGCGCCGCCGTCGTCCTGATGCAAATGAGCCCCGAGAACGCCGCCAAGGTCATGGCCCAGCTCACGGACACCGAGGCGGAGGAGATTGCCGGGGAGATCGTCAAGCTCCGCAAGGTGGACTCTGACGTCACCGAGCAGATCATGAAGGACTTCCACCAGGCCGCGCTGACAACCACGCGCCAGGCCCGGGGCGGCCGGGAACTCGCCGAGGGCCTGCTGGAGGCCTCCTTCGGCTCGGAACGGGCCGCCGGGCTCATGAACCGCCTGACCGTCAATATGGCCGGCAAGTCCTTCGAGTTCCTCGAAGACATCGAACCCGTGCAGATCCTGGCCCTGATCGACGGCGAACTGCCGCAGACCATCGCCCTGGTCCTCGCCCACCTCAGCCCGCGCAAGGCCTCGGCCGTGATGTCCGGGCTGCCCGGCTCGCTGCGCGCCGACGTCGCGCTCAGCATCGCCACCATGGGATCCGGCGCGCCCGAGGCGATCGGGATCGTCGCCGACACCCTCAAACTCCGCGGCGGCGCCGCCGTGTCCCAGCAGGCCTCGAAGGTGGTGGGCGGCATCCAGCCGCTGCTGGAGATCATCAACCGGACCGACGCCGGCACGGAACGGTCCGTGCTGGACGGCCTGGACCTGCTCGATCCCGACCTCGCGGTGGAGATCCGGGCCCAGATGGTGACATTCGACGACATCGTGAAGCTGGAACGCCGCGACGTGCAGCTGGTGCTGCGCGGACTCGACGCGGCCGTCCTGGCGACGGCGATGAAGGGTGCCTCCGAGCCGGTCCTGGAAACCATCACCACAAACGTCTCCGGGCGCAACCTGGAAATCCTCGAATCCGAGATCGCCGCCCTGGGACCCCTGCGTGCCTCGCAGATCGAAGAGGCCCGTGCCGCCGTCGTCCGGTCCATCCGCGAGCTCGAGGCCGAAGGCCAGATCACCATCCAGCGCGGGGACGAAGAAGACTATGTCTACTGACAACGGCGCGGCCAACGCCCCGGCGCGCGTCGTCTTCCCGTCACTGCGGGCCAACGGCCCGGCCGCCGAACAGGCCGGCTACACCGAAGGCCACGCCGCGGGCTACGCCGCCGGTGTGCGCGCCGCAGCGAAAGAGCAGCGCCGCTGGCGGGACCGGATGGCCGCCGAGCAGGCTGCCTCCCTGGCCGCCGGACAGCAGGACCTGGACCGTGCCGTGCGCGCCCTCGCCGTCGCCAGGACAGACTTTGCGCACCGCAACGTGCAGGCCCTGCAGGACGCCGAGGAAATCCTGGCCCGCACGGCGCTGGAACTGGCCGAGGCCATCCTCGGCTACGAACTGGCCGAAGGCACCCGGACCGCCCGGGCCGCCCTGGCCCGCGCCCTCTCCGGGAATGACTCCGCCACGGTACTGGCAATCCGGCTGCACCCGGCGGACATCGACGTCCTCAGCCGGGAAGGCCAGGAACTGCCAGCCGGGCTGCCGCTGATCGCGGACCCCTCCCTGGGCCGCGGCGACGCGAAGGTCGAATACCAGCAGGGCTGGTTCGACGCCAGCCTCCGCACCGCCCTGGGACGTGCCCGCATGGCGCTGCTGGGAGAGGCAGCGTCGGCAGAGGGCCCGCTGGGAGATGCACTGGTGGCAGACACCGTGCCGGGAGACGCCGTGCCGGGAGAATCCGGCCGGGCCGAATTCGGTGCCGGCGCGTACCGGGGCCAGGCATGATCGCCGAGTGGCGGCCGAAGGGCGCCGACTATGCCGCCGCGCTGGCCGCGGCCGCCCCGCAACGGGTCGGCGTCGTCACCTCGGTCATCGGGCTGGGCCTGGAAGTGTCGGGTCTGGACTGCGCCCTTGGTGACCTCGTGACCGTGGGCGGGAACCCCGGCCTTGACGCCGAAGTCGTCGCGGCGCTGGACGGCTCCGTGCGCTGCATGCCGCTGGGCCGGCTCGCCGGCGTAGCTGCCGGTGACCCGGTGCGCGCCAAAGGCAGCGCGGTATTGGTTCCCACCGGGCGGGGCCTGTTCGGCCGGGTCCTTGACGGCCTGGGACGCCCGATCGACGGCAAGGGTCCGTTGCTCAGCGGGCCGCGCGTGCCGATCGACAACGAGGCACCGAACGCCATGAAACGCGCCCGCATCGACACCGCGCTGCAGACCGGCGTGCGCGTCCTGGACACCATGACCACGCTCGGCAAGGGCCAGCGCATGGGCCTGTTCGCCGGCTCCGGGGTCGGCAAATCCTCCCTGCTCTCGATGATCGCCCGCGGAACCGACGCCGAAGTCTCGGTGATCGCCCTCGTTGGCGAACGCGGCCGCGAAGTCCGCGAGTTCCTCGAAGACGACCTCGGCGCCGCCGGCCTGGCGCGCTCCGTGGTGGTGGTCGCCACCTCCGACGAACCCGCCCTGATGCGCATGCGCGCGGCCTTCACCGCCACCCGCATCGCCGAGTCCTTCCGCGACCAGGGCCAGGATGTGGTGCTCATGATGGACTCCCTGACCCGGGTGGCCATGGCGCAGCGCGAGATTGGCCTCTCCGCCGGCGAGCCCCCTGCCACCCGCGGCTACCCGCCGTCGACCTTTTCCATCCTGGCCCGGCTGTTGGAGCGCGCCGGCACGGCCGAGACCGGCTCCGTTACCGGCATCTACACCGTGCTCGTGGACGGCGATGACCATAACGAGCCCATCGCCGACGCCGCCCGCTCCATCCTGGACGGCCACGTGGTGCTGGACCGCAAACTCGCCGTCACCGGGCACTTCCCGTCCGTGGACGTGCTCGGATCCGTGTCCCGGGTGGCCAGCAAGGTCAATTCCCGGCCACACCTCGACGCCGCCGCCACGCTCCGCCGGGTCCTCGCGGCCCGCAAGGCGGCACAGGACCTGATCGACGTCGGCGCCTACCAGGCCGGGACCAACCCGCTGGTGGACGCTGCGCTGAACCACGAGCACGACGTCAGCGGTTTCCTCCAGCAGCCGATGGACGAATCCACGGCCCACCCCGAGTCCTGGCAACGGCTCGGCCACCTCACTTCGATCCTGGGAGCAGCAGCATGAACCGCGAATTCTCACTGGCCGGCCTCCTGCGCCTCCGCCAGCTCCAGCAGGACCAGGCGGCAACCGGGCTGGCGCGCGCCCGCTCACGTTCCAGCTCCGTCCGGGTCCGCGAAGCCGCCGCCCGCCGCGAACTTGCCGCCACGGATGACCCCATCTCCAGCTCGGCCTCACTGCGCGCCGTGGCGGCCGCCCGGTCATCCGCGCACAGCATGCTCGCGGACCTGCAAAACCTCACCCACCTGGCCGAGGCCGACGAAGCCAACGCCCGGGCCGAGTTCATCGCTGCCCGCACGCGGTCCGTGGGGCTGGAAAAACTGCAAGCCCGGCACGACGCCGAGGTCAACTCCGCGGACCTGCGCGCCGAGCAGTCGGCCCTCGATGAGATCGCCTCGACGCTCTGGCACCGCGATGAGCAGCAGGTGAAGCCATGAGCATGACTGAAGCGATCGGCCGGATGCAGGGCATCCAGTCGATGATCGCGGAATTGAGCCGGCCTGCGGCCGCGGAAACCAGCGCAGCCGCTGCCAAGGCTGCGGCTACCTCGCTCGCGTCCGCAACCGGCACCGGCGACTCCGCCACGTTCACCCAGGCACTTGCCGCGGCACTGGGCGGCAGTGGCGCAACGGATGCCGCCTCCCTCACGGACAGCCTGGGCCTGGGCTCCTCACTGGGCACGTCACTGGGCATTGGCGGCACATTCGGACCAGGTGGCGCTGCGGCGGCCGGGACGGCCGCGCTCACCGGCGCCCAGGCAGCCGGAACCGTACATGCCGGTGGGGCCGCGACGGGCAATGACGTGGTGGCCGTGGCGAAGAAGTACATCGGTGTTCCCTATGTGTGGGGCGGCACCAATCCGGCCTCCGGCATGGACTGCTCCGGCTTCACCCAGCGGGTCTTCAAGGACCTTGGCGTGGAGCTTCCCCGTGTGGTGAGCGACCAGATGCGCCAGGGCACCCCGGTGGCGTCCCTCGCAGAAGCGAAACCCGGAGACCTCCTGGTGAGCTTCGGCGGCAACCACATTTCCATCTACCTGGGCAACGGCAAGGCGATCGACGCACCCGTGCCGGGCAAGACCATCCAGATCCGCGACGCCTGGGAGCAGCAGTCCAACCTGACCTCCATCCGGCGCATCGTTCCCGCAGGGGCTGCATAATGAAGGCGGCGGCATCGACGGAGCTTGCGGCCGCGCTGGGGGCGACCGTCCGGGCGGCCCGGCAGGGCGCGGACCCGCGGCCCGGCAGCGAAAACGGAAACACAGCCGCCGCGTCCTTCGACGCAGTCCTCAACGACGTCCAGGGCGCAGCGGGCAACGGCACCGCGGCAGAGCCTGGCGCCGCTAAGGCTGTACCGGCGGCCGATGACACGGCGGCCGAACTGCCGCAGCCCGACGGCGCCACGGACCCCGCTTCGCTGAGCGGCACCGCTGCGAACACTGTGACGGGGGCCGACGCTGCTTCCGGGACCGCGCCGGGGACCGACGCTGCTTCCGGGGCCGCGCCGGGGACCGACGCTGCTTCGTCCGGTATCACCAGCCACGTCCCGGACCCGTACGTTCCGGCCCCGTACGTTCCAGCCCCGCACGTTCCAGCCCAGTACGGCACGGCCGAATTCCCGCCGGCCCAGTACGGCACGGCCGAATTCCCGCCGGCCCAGTTTGTCTCCTATACACAACTTGGTCAGGCTGGCCAGGCTGCGCTGCCCGGACAGTCGGCGCCGGCGGTTGCCCCGCCGTCGGACAGCAACGATGGTTCCCGTACTGCCGCCCCGGCCATCACTGCGTCCGCGGCCTCGGCGGTCCTTCCCGACGAATTGCCGGCCGCCGCCGCGCATTCCCCGGCCGTCGAGACCCCGGGATTGGCCGCAACGCGGCGCCAGACTGTGGCCGCCGTCCCCGCTGGGACCATGCCGGACGGTAAGCCGAACGCCGCTGCGGCCTCGCAGACGGCGGGCGCGGTCCCGCTGGCCGGGCCCAAGGCCGCCGCCGGCGGACCGGTCAACCGGCCGGTCAATGGGAACGATCCTGCCCCGACGGCTGCGCCCGTCGACGCCGTGGCCACCGCACCGGCTACTGTCGCGGCCGCGCCGCTGGCTACTGTTGCGGCCGCGCCGCTGGCTGCTGTTGCGGCCTCGCCGCTGGCCTCGACTGCCACCGGCGCCGCGGGGACCACCCCTGCGACCGGTCCCGTTCCGGTGCTCAGTGGCCCACCCAAGGCTGCTGCACCTGCCGGGCCAACGCAGGCAGTCCCGGCGCAGGCCGGCGCCACACCTCCGGCCGCCGCCGCGGCACCGGGCGCGGCAGCGGCGGCGCAGACCGCCCAGGGACTTGGGGCTGGTCATGGTGCGTCGCCGGCGGCCACCACCGCGGCCGCGTCCGCGCGGGCGGTCAACGGATCAGACGTCGCCGCCGTCGCTCCCTCCGCGCCCGGACAAGCGCCGACGTCGCCCACCACCTCACCCGGCACGACCCCGTCCGGTCCGGCGCCATCCGGCATCCCCGGAGCCGGCACTGGATCCTCCGGCAGCATGTCCACCGGAACCGGAACCGGAACCGGAACCGGAACCGGACCCGCACACGCCCCCGCTCCTTTCCACGCCGGCGTCCTGACGGAACCAGTCGCGGCACCCACGCCCACCGCCGCCCAGGCTCGGTCCAATCCGGAAAGCGACGCCCCCACGGCGGCCGCCTTCCCCGTCCAGCCGACTCTGGCGGCGGCAACCGCGGCCCAGGCCGTGCCCCAGCCGGCTGCCCAGGCCGCTGCGCAGCCGGCGTTACAGTCCGCGTCCCCGCCGGCGCCCCATTTCGCGGCGCCCCTCCAGTCCCAGCTGGCCAAACCGCTTTTCACCCTCGTGGGGGCACCCCAGGGCCAGCACATCATGACCCTCAAGGTCAGCCCGGAAGATCTCGGTCCACTGACGGTCCGGGCCCAGATCGACGCCGCGGGCGTCCGGATTGAGCTGTTCGCCCCGGGCGATGCGGGACGTGAAGCCGTCCGCGGAATCCTGCCCGAACTCCGCAGGGAACTCCACGGCGCCGGATTCGCGGCCAGCCTTGACCTCTCAGACCACAACGGTCCCGGTTTCGGGCAGCACGGGGCCCAGCACGGCACGGGCCAGGACCGGACGGGGACCGGCGGCCAGTTCGGCACCGGCCGGGACCCCGGCGGCAGCGGCTCGGGCCCCGGCGGCAGCGGCTCCGGCCCGGGCGACCGGAACGGGCCGCGGCCCGGAAACCGCTGGGATGCGCTGGCCGATGATCAAGCCATACGCACCGCCAGGCTGTTGAACGGCCCCCAGACCACCCTCGACATTCTTGTCTGACACGAAGGAACGCGACTTATGACGATTCAGCCGATCGCATCCCAGCCGGTAACGGCGGCGGGGGACGCCACCCAGGCCTCTGCCGTGCGGACACCCTCGCAGACCATGGATGCCAACGTGTTCATGTCCCTGCTCGTGACGCAGCTCAAGAACCAGAACCCGAGCGCGCCCATGGACACCAACCAGATGATGAGCCAGACCCTTCAGCTCTCCATGATGGAAAAAATGACCGAACTGACCACCAACAGCAAGGAGGGCTTCTCCCTCCAGATGCGGACGGCGGCAGCCCAGCTGATCGGACACTCGGTCGGCTACACCCTCGCGGACGGCACCACCGGGACCGGCGTCGCCAGTTCCGTCAGCTATGCGGGATCGGTTCCGTCCGTCATGATCGGCGACCTTTCCGTTCCCCTCGACTCCATCACCGGGCTTACGGCTCCGGCCGCTTCCTAACCAGTTCTTCACCCGTAGAAAGGCAGTTCCCATGCTCCGCTCGCTGTACTCCGGAATCTCGGGCCTCCGCGCCCACCAGACCATGCTGGACGTTACTGGCAACAACATCGCCAACGTCAACACCGCAGGCTTCAAGGCCTCCTCCACCCAGTTCCAGGACACCCTGTCCCAGCTGCAGCAGGGCGCCACCGGCCCGCAGGCCGCGACCGGCGGCAGCAACCCCGCCCAGATCGGCCTGGGCGTCCGGGTTGCCGGCGTCACCACCAACTTCTCCCAGGGCTCATCGCAGAGCACCGGCCGGGCCACCGACCTGATGATTTCCGGTGACGGCTTCTTCGTCACCAGCAAGGGCGGCAGCCAGCTCTTCACCCGCGCCGGCGCGTTCAGCCCGGACGCAGCCAACCAGCTGGTAAGCCCCGACGGCGGCATCCTCCAGGGCTGGACCGCCACCAACGGTGTGATCAACGCGGGTGGCCCCGTGGGCGACATTACGCTGAACCCCAACACCATGGTGGCCAAGAAGACCGACTCGGTGACGCTGGACGGAAACCTGCCCAGCGACGCCGTCGACGGCACCAAGTTGGACCGTCTCGTCAAGGTTTACGACGCCGCCGGCACCGAACGCAGTGTGTCAATGACCTTCACCAAGGCCGGAAGCACCTGGAACATCGCCGCCGACGACAACGGCACCACAGCCACCGGGTCTGTGACCTACACGAACGGCAAGCCCACCGCCGGCGGCAACGTCACCGTCAACGGCATCACCATCGATGTCTCCAAGGTTTCCGGCTACGCCGCCATGAGCTCGCTGACCGTCAGCGGCCAGAACGGTGCCCCCGTCGGCAAGCTCGAGTCCTACACGCTGGGCAGCGACGGCTCCCTGGTCGGGTCGTTCAGCAACGGCATCAAGCAGGTCCTCGCCAAGATCGCCCTCGCCAAGTTCACCAACCCGGGCGGCCTGGAGAAGGCCGGCGGCTCCTCCTACGTCGCAACCGGAAACTCCGGCGGCGTGCAGCTCGGTGCTGCGGGCGACCCCGGCCTTGGCACCCTGACCGGCGGCTCGTTGGAAATGTCGAACGTGGACCTGTCCCAGGAATTCACCAACCTGATCGTTGCGCAGCGCGGTTTCCAGGCCAACGCCCGCATCATCACCACCTCGGATGAGGTTCTCCAGGAACTGACCCAGCTCAAGCGCTAATGAGCGGAATCATGCTTGTCCCTTAAGGATTCGGGGGACAGCTTCGGGTTCCCGGTATTGCCGGACCCGGAGCTGTCTCCCCGGATCACACCCTCAGGGGGCGTTTGCGTTCCGGCGTCCGGCAGCACGTCGTCGCGTTAGCATTGGTCCCAACACGTCTGTCCAGGAGGGCACATGCCGTACATCGTTGACTTCGAGACCGTTTCTACCGTCGGCTTGGAATCATCCCCCGTCTCCGAGGCCCTCGCCGGGTTGCGCGCCAACGAGGCCCGCTATTACCGGAATAAGTACGGCCACGCCTTCACCGTGAGCCCCGCGGGCGAAGTTCCTGACGTGGTTGACCGGGTGAGCCGCATCCTCCGGGACGAACGCGAGATCGTGATCGGCTCCCGCCCGCTGGAGGCGACCGCCTTCGAAGTCGACGGTTTGCGGATGGCCTATGTTTTYTACGAGTCGGGGCTGTCGRTCAACGTCATGTACAGCATCGAGGACGGCGGGAAGCGAGCGGTGGGGTTCAAACTTGCCGACGGCATGGAAGTTCCGGAGGAATTGGCGCCGCGCTTCAAGTTCGCCCGCCAAAAGTCGAAGCTGGCGGGCGTTATTCGCGGCTCCTACTTCGTGATCAAGGGCGAGTACTGATCGGGCTCACCCCCGCATTTCAGGGTGCGGGACGCAGCCGGGCAATCCGGGAAGTCAGTTCCTGGGATTGGGGTTCCATATTTTCGACGTGATCATTAGCGGCGGCGGCCCGACGGGGATGATGCTGGCCAGCGAGTTGCGGCTGCACGACGTGGACGTGCTCGTGCTGGAGAGGGACGCGGAGCCGAGCCAGGCGGTCCGTTCGCTCGGCCTGCACCCGCGCAGCATCGAGATCATGGACCAGCGCGGGCTGCTGGACCGGTTCCTCGCCCACGGGCAACAGTATCCCGGCGGCGTGGGTCGCTTCGCCGGGATCGACAAGCCCCGGCCGGTGAACCTGGACACCGCACACGGCTACGTCCTTGGCATCCCCCAGCCGGTCACCGATCGCCTGCTGGCCGAGCGCGCCGGTGAGCTCGGCGCCCAGATCCGCCGCGGCTGCGAGGTGGCAGGGGTCGAGCAGGACGAGGACGCGGTGAGCGTCGAACTCGCTGACGGCACACGGCTGCGCTCGCGCTGGCTGGTCGGCTGCGACGGCGGACGCAGCCTGGTGCGCAGACTGCTCGGCATCGGCTTCCCCGGCGAGCCGGCCAAGACCGAGTGGCTCCTGGGCGAGGTGAAGGTGACCGCGGCGCCGGACCAGCTGGCCGCGGTGGCCGAGGAGGTGCGCAAGACCCACAAGGGGTTCGGCATCGGCCCCGCCGGAAACGGCCTGTACCGCGCCGTCGTGCCCGCGGCGGCCGTGGCCGAGGACCGCTCGGTCCCGCCGACGCTGGAGGAGTTCCGGACGCAGCTGCKGGCGTTCGCAGGCACCGACTTCGGCGTCCACTCACCACGCTCCCTGTCCCGTTTCAGCGACGCCACCCGGCTTGCCGAGCAATACCGGGTGGGCCGCATTCTGCTCGCCGGCGATGCGGCGCACGTCCACCCGCCACTGGGAGGGCAGGGACTGAACCTCGGCATCCAGGACGCCTTCAACCTCGGCTGGAAGCTCGCCGCCGAGGTCAAAAGGTGGGCGCCGGACGGGCTGCTGGACAGTTATTACGACGAGCGTCACCCGGTCGCCGAAGGCGTGCTGACCATCACCCGCGCCCAGAGCGAGCTGCTGTCCACCGAGCCCGGCCCGCAGGCCGTGCGGCGGCTGCTGAGCGAGCTGATGGACTTCGAGGACGTCAGCCGTTTCCTGGCCGAGAAGATTACCGCGATCGGGGTCCGCTACGACTTCGGCGAAGGACCCGAGCTGCTCGGCAGGCGACTGCGCGACATTCCTCTGTCGCGGGGCCGTCTCTACGAACTCACCCGCAAAGGCCGCGGGCTCCTGCTGGACCAGACCGGCGAACTCTCCGTGGCAGGATGGGCGGACCGGATCGACCACGTCGCGGACACCAGCGGGGAACTGGACGCGCCCGCGGTCCTGCTCCGGCCGGACGGCCACGTCGCATGGATCGGCGACGACCAGGACGACCTGCTCCGCCACCTGCCGACATGGTTCGGGGCCGCCCTCGAGGCCACCGGAGACGGTCACGATCGCCGCCCCTGACGCCGTGCCCGCCGTCAGGCAGCCTGCCAGGTCACGGGAAGCTGTTTCGCCCCGTACACGATCATGCTTTCCATCCGCTCCAACTGCGCGTCGGGGTCCACAGCAAGCCCCGGCAGCCGTGAGAGCACGGCCTCCAGCGCGATCCTGGCCTCCAGCCGCGCCAGGGGCGCCCCCAGACAGAAATGGATGCCCTGCCCGAAGGCGAGGTGACGGTTGGGTGAGCGTTCGACGTCGAACTCGTCCGGGCTCGGGAACTGCTCCCCGTCGCGGTTCGCCGAGCCGATCCAGGCAATGATCGGCGAGCCTGCCGGGATGGTGCGGCCGCGCACGGTCGTGTCGACGGCTGAGAGCCGGTACATGGACTGGACGGGGGAGCGGTAGCGCAGCACCTCTTCGATGGCGTGCGGGAGCAGGGCAGGCTCGGCGACGAGGCGTTCCGCCGTGCCCGGCGATTCGGTGAAGCACAGCACCGCATTGCCGATCAGGTTGGTGGTGGTCTCGTTTCCCGCCACGAGCAACAGGCTGCAGAATCCCAGCAACTCGATGGGACTGAGCTTCTGCCCGTCGATCTCGGCCGCGAGGAGCGCGCTGATCAAGTCATTGCCCGGCCGGTGCCGCCGCTCCTCGATCATGGCCATGAAGTACTCCGCCATTTCCCGGTTGGCTGCCGTGTGGACGGAATCGTCGGCGCCCGGGCGGGTCTGGCTCACGATCACGTCGGACCACAGCTTGAACCGGTCCCGGTCAGAGGCCGGAATGCCCATGAGTTCGGCGATCACGATCACCGGAAGCGGATAGGCGAGCTGTTCGATCAGGTCCGTGGCGCCGCCGGCCACCACCGGCTCCAGCAACTCGCCGGTCAGTTCCGAGATGCGCGGGGCGAGCGCTTCGACTGCCCGCGGTGTGAACGCCTGCGTCACGAGCGAACGCAACTGGCGGTGCCGCGGCGGGTCCGTGTTGACCAGGCTGGCGGCGAAGAGCTGGCCCGTTTCTGAGGGGTTGTCCCCGCCCATCCGGGAAGAGAATGTGGCGTGCTCGGACAGGACCCGCTGCACGTCGTCGTAGCGGAACACGTGCCAGACGCCCGTGTCCGGGTCCTGGAAAACGGGTTCACTGTCCCGCATGGCTGCGTAGCGGGGAAACGGGTTCAACGGCTGCTCAAAATCCGGAAATGACGCCATGGCTGGCCTTCCTGATGAGGCGGGCGGCCGTCGTTTCCTGGCACTGGGCCAACTGCACGGGACGAACTGCGGTGGAGCAGACGTCCAACGGGGCGGGCCGGGTGGCCCCGTCAGATCCCACCCTAATGCCGCGCGGCGGCCTTGGCACGAGGAATGTTGCTGCGCCGGCCGCCCCCGGGCACCGGCACGTTGACAACGCGCCTGACGACGGCGCCTAACGAAGGGGCCCCGGCTGCCGACAGTACGGAGGAGAACACCCTTCCCCTCACAGAGCAGAATCGGCCCATGATCGTCGTCACACGCCTCAACGGAACGCGCTTCGCGGTCAATCCGGACCTCATTGAACGCATCCACGAGAGCCCGGATACGCACTTGGTGACACTCGACGGCGCCGCCTACGTGGTGCTCGAAAGCCTCGCCGAGGTGGTCGAGCTCATCGCAGAGTACCGGGCTTACATCCTGAGCAAAGCCCGGGACTTTCCGGCCATCACCGGCTATCCCCTCAGCCTGGTCCGGACTGAAGACCCGGACGACGACCCCTACGACGACGGCGCCGGTCCCACGGCGCCCGCGCAACCCAGAAAGTAACGATGGATCCCGCAACAGTCATCGGACTGCTCCTCGCCTTTGGCTCCGTTATCGCCATGGTGTCGCTCGAGGGCGCCAGCCTGTCGGCGTTGCTCCTCCCGGCCCCCATGATCCTGGTCTTCGGCGCCACGCTCGCCGTCGGGATCGCCGGAAACACCCTCAAAGACGTCGTCCAGGCCTTCAAAGCCCTCCCCAAGATGTTCCTCGGCAAAACCGCCAAGCCGCAGGAAAGCATTGACCAGATGGTCCGCTTCGCCGAAAAGGCGCGCAGCGAGGGCCTGCTGTCCCTGGAAGAGGAAGCGGCCAGCGTCAAGGACCCCTTCCTGGCCCGTGCACTGCAGAACATCGCCGACGGCACCGACGCCGAGGACCTCCGGATGCTCATGGAGGACGAGATCGACTCCAAGTCCCGGAGCGATCACGCCAACTCCAAATTCTTCGCGAGTCTCGGCGGCTATGCCCCCACCGTGGGCATCATCGGCACCGTGGTATCCCTGACCCACGTCCTGGAAAACCTCTCCACCCCGGACCACCTCGGCCCGATGATCGCGGCAGCCTTCGTCGCCACCCTGTGGGGCCTGCTGTCCGCCAACTTCATCTGGCTTCCCTTCAGCGCCCGGATGGCCCGGCTCTCGGAACTGGACATCGAACGGATGACGCTGCTCATGGAAGGCATGCTGTCGGTCCAGTCCGGTGCCCAGCCGCTTCTGCTGGCCGAACGGCTCCGCGCCATGGTCCCCGAGCACCAGCTCAAGAGCTCCGGCAAGAAGGCCGGCGCTGACAAGTCCGACAGGATGGACGAGGCAGCGTGAGCCCCAGGCGGCGCGGGCGGAAGAAGCCGGAAGAACACCACGTCGACGAACGCTGGATGGCGTCCTACATGGACATGGTCACCGTGCTGATGTGCATGTTCATCGTCCTCTTCGCGATGTCCACGGTGGACGCCAACAAGTTTGAAAAGCTCCGCAACTCCCTAGCCACGGGATTCGGCGCAGTCGCGACGGAAACGGTGGATACGGCGTCGGGCACAGTGGTGCCGCCGGAACTCGTGAAAGAGGACCTCGAGGCGTTCGCCGCCGTCAAGGGCGCGGCCACCGCATCCCCCGAGAACATGGCTGAAGCGATCAAGGAAGTGGACAAACTCAAGGCGCTGCAGCAGAAAATGCAGGCCGGCCTGGCGGCAGCCGGGCTGAGCGAGAACGTCGAGTTCCAGATCGACCAGCGCGGCCTGACGGTCAAACTCGTCGGATCGCAGGCTTTCTTCGAACCTGACCGGCCCGAGCTCACCTCCCGGGCCTCCCGGGTGCTGCAGGTCATCTCACCGGTCCTCAAACCGGCCGGCATGGAAATCATGGTCGAGGGCCACGCCGCGAACGGCATCACGGCCTACCCCTCGACGTGGGAACTGTCCTCGGCGCGCGCCGTCAATGTCCTGCGGTACATGGTGGACCGAGGCGGCATAGCCCCCGGCACGATCGGTGCCGTCGCGTTCGGTTCTGCCCGCCAGGTCAACGACGACTCCACGCCGGCGCTCATGGAGCGAAACCGCCGGGTGGACATCGTGGTCATTTCCGACAAGCCCGACGTCGTCCGGGCACTGATTCCGGAGGCCTTGAAACTCAGCGAGAAGTAGCCGTTCGGGGCTACGGCGGACTGTCCGCGTTCCGTGCCTGTTTTCCTTGGCTGTGTTTTGCCTCCTGTGTCTTGCCGCATTTTGCCTCTGTGTTTTGCCTAAGGCGTTCTGCTTACGCCACGAGTTCCCTTGCCGATAGTGGCAACCGTGAGTGTTCTGGATGAGCGGGAAGTGGCACGGGAGCGGACCGTCAGCGTCTATGACTTCCGCCGTCCTGCGACGCTCGCGCGCGAACACAGCCGGGTGCTGGAGCTCGCCTTCGAAACCTTCGCCCGCCAGTGGGGCACCCAGCTCACCGCCAAGGTCCGCGTCAAGTCCGTGGTGCGCCTGGAAGACGTCAGCATGCTCAGCTACGACGAGTACGCCGCCTCGCTGCCCGCCGTCACCGCCATGGTCCTGTGCACCGTGGAGGCCCACGATTCCAAGCTCGTGGTGCAGTTCCCCGGCCCGGCCGCCCTCGGCTGGGTCAACCGCATGCTCGGCGCCACCAACGATTCGCCCATGCCGGACCGCAAGTTCACCCAGATCGAGCAGGCGCTGATCAAGGGCCTGATGGACGAGGCCCTCGAAGACCTCGGCTATTCCCTGGGCCCGCTGCTCAGCGAGGCCGTCCGGGTGGACACCATCCAATACAACTCCCAGTTCGCCCAGGCCGCCGCACCCAGCGAACTGATGATCGTTGCCTCCTTCACCATGAGCGTCGGCGACGTCAACGCGCCCGCCACCCTGGCCGTTCCGGCCGGAATCCTGCTGGGACGGCTCAAGAAGGTCAACCCGACCGACTCCCGCGAAGACGCGGCCGCCCGCGTCAGCGCCCAACTGGAGCAGGTCCCGGTGGAACTGTCCGTACGGCTCTCGACGTCGTTCGTTACCCCGAGCCAGGTCCTGGGTCTCGCCGTCGGTGACGTCCTGACACTGCCGCACCTGGAGAACCGGCCCTTTGACCTCACCCTGGACGGAACCCGGCTGGCCACTGCCGCCCCGGCCCGCAACGGCTCCCGCGCGGCCGCAGTAATTGTCACAATCGAGGAGAACCAACGATGAGCATCACCCTGACCAAGCACGAAATGTCGGCGGAACGGCTCGTCGAGGAGCTCCCGAGCCCGGTGGCCCTGAAGGTTGTCGCGCTGGTGCCTGCCCGGTCCGCGGCGGCCTACGCCCGGCAGGCGGTCACGGCGACCTTCGTCGGCGCGGTGACCGCCGACCTCGCCCTCATGCTCAGCGACCGCACCTTCCTTGACGAGGCCGCCGGCGCGGGGTCCCAGCTGGGCCACGTCTCCGTGACCGACGTGCTGCGCCCCGCGATGGAAAGCGCCAGCTCAGTCTTCGGGGCCGGTGTCCTGTCCGACCTGCGTGAATCTGACGTCTCAGGGCTCCTCTCGGATCCCGACACGGCCGTCTTTGAACTCTCCGACGGCAGCAACGCTGCGGCCTGGTTCGCCGTCCGGCTCCGCGAACACAGCAACAGCCAGGAACGCGGCGGGGACCTGTTCGCCGGCGGGGACACCGTGGCCGGCCGGCTCGGCCGGATCAACAACATTGAAATGGCCCTGACCGTGGAGATCGGACGCACCCGGATGTCGGTCCGGGACGTGCTGTCGCTGGAACCGGGCAAGATCATCGAACTGGACCGCTCCGCCGGCGCCCCGGCCGACGTCCTGCTCAACGGCCGCCTGATCGCGCACGGCGAAGTCGTGGTCCTCGACCAGGACTACGCGGTGCGGATCACCCGGATCCTCGACGTGGCCGAGGGGCTCAGCTGAATGGACGCACTGATCCTCGGGCTGCGGGTAGTCGTGGCCCTGGGCGCGGTGCTTGGCCTCATGTGGTTCCTGCAGCACCGGCTGGGCAAGGGCACCGGACGGCGCCGGGCTGACCGCGCCTTGACCATCGTCAGCCGGCAGAGCCTCGGACAAAAAGCCTCCGTGGTGGTGGTCGACGCCGCCGGGCAGCGCTTCCTCCTGGGCGTGACCGAGCACGCCGTCAACGTCCTGCACACCGGGGACATCCCGCCCGAACCCGAAGAAGTCGCGGTCCCCGGCACCAGCCGCGGCCTGGGCGATTTCGCCCGGATGCTCGCTGACGCCAGCCCGCTCGCCGGCAACCACTTCAGCAGCCAGCCGGCCATGCCGGCAGGTGATGCCGCCGCTGACGGCGACGATTTTGCGGACGGTGTCGACGCCGACGATTTCGCCGACGGTCAGAACGGTGTCCGGGAGTTGCCGCCGTCCCGCCGCAGCTCCCTTCACCGGGGCTCCGCGGCCCGCGGCCACGCCGGCCGCGGCAGCGCCGGCGGGTCGGCCCATCCGCCGCTGCACGGCTCCATCCTGGCCGGCTCCACCTGGAAGCAGGCTGCCGCCGCGCTCAGGAGCGGACGCCGCAATTGATCTTCCCGCTCCCCACCAGCACCACCCGCCCGCGACCAGCTGGCGCAAGACCCCTCAGGCTCCTGGCCCTGGGGCTCGCCGCCGTGCTCTTTGCCGTCCTCCTGCTGTGGCTCAATGCCTCGGCAGGCCACGCCGCACCGATCGACCCTGTTGCGCCGGTGCCCCCGGCCGACCCTGCCAATCCCGACGGCGGGAACATCAACATCCAGATCAACGGGATGGACGGGAAACCTTCCTCCGCTGTCCTGACCCTGATCAGCATCACCCTCCTGGCCGTTGCGCCCTCGCTGTTGCTGATGATGACGTCCTTCACCAAGATCTTTGTGGTCCTGGCAATGACCCGCAACGCGCTGTCCCTGCCCTCCATCCCGCCGAACCAGGTCCTGGCCGGGCTGGCTCTGTTCCTCTCGATCTTTGTGATGTGGCCCGTCATCAACGAGATGAACACCCTCGGCGTCCAGCCCTACCTCAACGGCACACTGGACTTCAACGGTGCCGTCAGCGCCGCGTCGGGTCCGCTGCAGCACTTCATGCTCGCCCACACGCGCGAGGAGGACATCGCCCTGATGTCCCGTGCCGCCGGAGCCGAGAACCCGGCCACGCCTGAGGCCGTGCCGCTGCAGACCCTCATCCCGGCGTTCATGATCTCCGAACTCCGTGCCGCGTTCATCATCGGCTTCGTCATCTTCATCCCGTTCCTCGTGATCGACCTCGTGGTGTCCGCGGCCCTGATGTCCATGGGCATGATGATGCTCCCGCCCGTCATGATCTCGCTGCCCTTCAAGATCCTGCTCTTCGTGCTCGTGGACGGCTGGGGCCTGATCATCACCGCGCTCGTCCAGAGCTATGCGGGTTCAGGATGAACGCCAACGCGGTCCTGGACATCTGCCTCCAGGCCATGATCGTGGCCGCCAAGCTCTCCGCGCCCGTGCTGGTCACGGCGCTGGTGGTGGGCCTGGCCATCTCCCTGCTGCAGTCCATCACGCAGCTGCAGGAAGCCACCCTGTCCTTCGTGCCGAAGGCTGCCGCGGTGGCCGTGGCCCTGATTGTCTGCGGACACTGGATGATCTCGGAGATGGTGGGCTTCACCAACGACCTCTTCGCGAAGATTCCGTCCCTGCTCGGAGGCCTGTGAGGTGGGCATCCCCATCGACCCGGCCTGGCTTGAAGTCCTGCTGCTGGCCACGGTCCGGATGACCGCCTTCCTGGTCGTGGCACCGCCCTTCTCGCACCACGCCATTCCGGGGCGAGTCAAGGCCATGCTGGGCCTGGGCCTGGGCCTGGCGGTGACGCAGCGCCTGGCCGGCGGCTACACGCCCCGGGACACCGCAGGGTTCGTCACCGGTGTGGTCCTGGAGCTCGTCACCGGGCTGGTCCTGGGCTTCCTGGTCCTCGTCATCTTTTCCGCCATTCAGTCCGCCGGCAGCCTGATCGACCTTTTCAGCGGGTTCCAGATGGCCCAGGCCTACGACCCCCAAATGATGGTCAACGGCGCACAGTTCACCCGTCTCCTGCAAATGGCGGCGCTGGCCCTGCTCTTCGCCTCCGACGGCTACCAGCTGGTCATCACCGGCCTTACCGGCAGCTTTGCGGCCCTGCCGCTGGCCGCGGGGATCGACCTGGCCCAGCCGGTGCAGGCCATGATCGCGGCGGTGTCCGGCATGTTCCTTGCCGCCGTGCAGATCGCCGGCCCCCTCCTGGTGGTCCTGTTCCTTGCCGACGTCGGGCTCGGCCTGCTGACCCGCGTGGCCCCGGCGCTGAATGCCTTCTCCCTCGGCTTCCCGCTGAAGATCCTGCTCACCCTGACGCTGGCCGGCTTCATGTTCCTGGCCCTGCCCCGACTCGTTTCCAGCCTCGCCGGGCAGGCCGCCAAAGCCGTACTGGGGGTGGGCTGATGGCGGATTCACAGGAAAAGACCGAGCAAGCCACCGAGAAACGGATGCGGGAGGTCCGCTCCAAGGGCCAGCTGTCCCGTTCCCAGGACCTCACCGCCTGGCTCGGCGTCGGCGCCGCCGCGCTGATGCTGCCCAGCACGGTGGACCGGGCCGCCAACGCCGCCACGGACCAGCTCTTCAGCATCCGCGGGATCGTGTCCGCCCCGGACCCCGGCAAAGCCGTCCGGGCGCTGGAAGCCGGCTTCGCGTCCATCGCCGGGATCGTCGGACCCCTGCTGGTTGTCGTATTCCTGGCCGTCCTCGCCGGCTCGGCCCTCCAGGGCGGTGTCCACCTGAAGAAATTCAGGTTCGAATTCGAACACTTCAACCTGCTCGCCGGGATCAAGCGGCTGTTCGGCGCGCAGGCCGTGTGGGGCGGCCTCAAGGCGCTGCTCAAGGCAAGCGTCGTGGGGCTGGTGCTCTACACCGTCGTGCAGGGACTGGTTCCGGTGCTGCTGACCGCCGGCGGCCTGCCCGTCGCCGGGGTAGTGCAGGCCGCCGCCGGCGGGATAGCCGCCCTGGTCCAGTTCGCGGTGGCCGCCGGCATCGTGCTGGCCGCGGCCGACTTCTTCGTCGTGATGCGGCGCAACCGCAAGAAGACGCGGATGTCCAAGAAGGAAATCCAGGACGAAAACAAGAACAGCGAGGGCGATCCGCTGATCCGGTCCCAACGCCGGGCGCGCCAGATGGCCATGAGCCGCAACCGCATGATCGCGGCGATCGGGGACGCCGACGTCGTCCTGGTCAACCCCACGCACGTGGCGGTGGCCCTGAAATACGAGCCCGGAAAATCCGCACCCCGCGTCGTTGCCAAGGGCGCCGGCCACGTGGCTGCGAGGATCAGGGAAGAAGCCGAGGAAAAGAACGTGCCCATGGTCCAGGACATCCCGCTGGCCAGGGCCCTCCACGGGGCCTGTGAGCTGGGGGACGAGATCCCGGTGGACTTCTACCGGGCGGTGGCCGGCGTCCTCGCGTTCGTCATGGCACTCAAGGCCCGGGGCGCTGCCGCCGGGATGCACCGCATGACCACCACGGTGGCCACCGTATGAAACACGGCAGGCTCCACAGCGTGCAACACGGCACGAAAACTTCGGGAATCAGCGTCTGTGAAAGGACAGCACCATGAACAACAGGCTGAACCGGCTGGTGGTGCCCATCGGCATCGTGGGGATCGTGCTCCTGCTGGTGGTTCCCGTTCCCGCGCCGCTGCTCGACTTCCTCATCGTCTGCAACATCCTGCTGGCACTGCTGGTCCTGCTGACCAGCATGTTCGTCAAGAAACCGCTGGATTTCTCGGTGTTCCCGTCCCTGCTGCTGGTGGCCACGCTGTTCCGGCTCGGCCTCAACGTCGCCTCAACCCGCCTGGTCCTGGGCAACGGATACGCCGGGCAGGTCATTGAAGCCTTCGGCAAGGTGACGGTCGGCGGCTCCATGATCATCGGCGCCGTCGTGTTCCTCATCCTCGTGGTGATCCAGTTCGTCGTGGTCACCAAGGGCGCCGAGCGCGTGGCCGAGGTGGGCGCGCGCTTCACCCTCGACGCCATGCCCGGCAAGCAGATGGCGATCGACGCCGACCTCAACGCCGGCCTCCTCACCGACACCCAGGCCCGGGAGCGGCGGGCCGAAGTCTCTGCCGAGGCCGACTTCTACGGTGCCATGGACGGCGCCTCGAAGTTCGTCAAGGGCGACGCCATCGCGGGCATCATCATTATCATCATCAACTTCGTCGGCGGCATCGCCATCGGCATGGTCCAGCGCGGCCTGGAAATCGGCGACGCCCTGAACACCTACGGCCTGCTGACCATGGGCGACGGGCTCGTCACCCAGATCCCGGCACTGCTCATGGCCGTCTCCACCGGCATGATCGTGACCCGGTCCAACGCCGAGTCCGACATGGGGCGGACGGCCTCCACCCAGCTGCTGCAGTCACCGAACGCCCTCATGATCGCCGGCGTCGCCGCCGTCGCCATGGCACTGATCCCCGGCATGCCCCCGATCCCGTTCGTCGTCGTAGGCGCCGGCCTGTTCATCGCCTCCCGCCGGACCGCGGCAAGCCAACAGCTGGCGGAAACGGCCCGGGAGGCCGAGTCGACCGCGCTGAACTTCCCGGAACAGGATCCGAACGAGAAGCTGCTGGAAGACATGCGCATCCACCCCGTGGAGATCCTGCTCGCACCTGACCTCGTGGATATGGTCTCCGGCGCCTCCGATGACCTCCTGGCCCGGGTCCGGTCCCTGCGGCACAAGATCGCCATGGAACTGGGCCTGGTCATCCCGCCGGTGCGCACCCGGGACAGTGTGGACCTGCCGCCGGCGACCTACGCCATCCGGATTGCCGGCGTGGAAGCCGGCCGCGGCACGGCCCCCAGCGGCCAGATGCTCGCCCTGGGCGAGAACCTGGACTCGCTCCCGGGCCCGGCGATGATCGAACCCGTGTTTGGGCTCGCCGGGAAATGGATTCCGGGGGAGATGCGCCACAACGCCGAAATGACAGGTGCCACAGTGATCGACCGGGTCTCCGTTCTGGTCACCCACCTGTCCTCGATCGTCGCGGCGAACGCTGCCCGGCTGCTGTCCCGCGAGGACGTCCGCGTGCTGACCGAGGGCGTGCGCAAGCAGAGCCCCTCCGCCGTCGACGAACTGACCCCGGCCCTGCTCTCCCTCGCCGAGCTGCAGCGCGTCCTCCAGGGCCTGCTGGATGAGCAGGTGCCCATCAACGACCTCGCCCGGATCTATGAGGCCCTCACGCTCCGCGCCAAGATTTCCACGGATCCCGAATCGCTCGTGGAAGCCGCCCGGCAGGCCCTGGGCCCCGCCCTCACGGCCAAGTTCATGGACGGCGAGGTGCTCAACGTCATCATGATCGACCCCGTCCTGGAACAACACATGCTCGAGGACATGCGGCCCGCGGAGGGCGGCAGTCAGATCGTCATGGGGCAGGAACGGCTCGACGCCGTGCTGCGCTCGGTGCGGTCCGCCGTCGACGCCGCGGCCGCCGCCAACCGCCAGGCCGTGCTTGTCTGTGCACCCGCGCTCCGGCCCGCCATCTACCGCCTCGTCGGGGCGCAGCCGGGATCCGTGCCCGTGTTGTCCTACCGCGAGGTGACCTCCGCCAACGTCCGGATCGAAACAGTAGGAGTGGTGCGCCATGCCGAACCGCTATCGGCTTAAGGGAGCCTCGCTCGAGGAAATCCGCCGCAAGGCAGAACAGCTGTACGGTCCGGCGGCCCGGATCGTGTCCGCCGAACGCGTCAGCAGCCCCGGAATCGCCGGCCTCTTCGCCCAGGACCGCTACGAGGCCATGATCGAGCTCCAGTCCAAACACGAGGTCGTCACCGGCGAGGTGGTGCCTGACGCCGACATCCTGGCCGGGGCCGATTCCGGCCCGGCGACTGGTGGTCCCGCCGGGGAGACCGCCGCCGGGGCGGCTTCCGCGGGCACTGTTCCGGGCACCGGGACCCCCGCCGGGAAGTACCACGCCGGAGCCGTGGCGGCAGCACCGGCCCCGCCGGCGGCCCGGACCGCAGCGCAGGCGGGCCCGGCCGGAGGGCCGGCACGGCCCGCCGCCCCGACCCATCACCTGCAGGGCGCCGCCATCGCCGCACTCCTGGAGGAGGCGGACGCCGCCGAGCTGAGCCTGCACCGGCCCGCTCCTGCCGGTGTGTCCACCGAATCGCGGGACTTCGCCGAGCTGCTGGAACAGCTCGGTACCGGGCTCCGGACCCCCACAGATCCGCCCGCCGCAGCGCCCGCCGCCGCCGTCGGGAGCCCCGCGCACCCCGCCGCCGTCGTTGTCGGCACCGTCGTGCACCCGGCCGCCGTCGCGCCGGGCAACGCTGCGGGTGCCCCGGCTCCGGCTCCGCTGACCGGCGTCGGCGATCTCGTGCTCCTGATCGGGCTGGGGGAGGACGCGATGGATACCGCCCTGGCCATGTCCATGGCCTCCGGAGGTGCCGATGTGCGCACCGCCGGTGAGCTCTCCGCCTATGGCCACCTGCACGTCGACGGACGCCAAAGTGCCACGGCCGCGCGCGCCCATGCCGTGGTGACGGAGCGCACCGTCCTGGTGGCGTTCGGACTGGGCAAAGCCCGCAACGCCCTGGCCCGGGTGCCGTCCGTGGCGGCGCTCTCCGCCGACCAGGTCTGGGTTGTGGTCGATGCCGGACGCAAGCACGAGGACACGGCGCGCTGGGTCGGCGTGCTGTCCGCCCAGCTCAACGTGACCGCGGTGGCGGTGGTCGGCGCCTCGGAGACCGGGTCGCCTGAAAGCGTCAATGGCCTGGGACTGCCCGTGGGCTGGATCGACGGGCGCCCCGCCGGGCCCGAACCGACATGGCAGAACCGGCGGGAATCGTACGATGCTCCCCGGACTGAAGGGTAGATTGAGAGGATGCTGGTACTTACACGCAAGCCGGGCGAACAGATCATGATCGGCGACGGCATCGTCATCACTGTTCTGGAAGGCCGCGGCGACGGTGTTCGGATAGGCATTGAGGCGCCCCGCGGTGTGCCGATCCAGCGCCGGGAAGTCATCGAAGCCATCGCGGCGGCGAACCTCGCGGCGGCGGAAGCGGGCCCGGACGCCGAGGAAGCGCTGCGCGGCCTCATGCCGCCGCGCGCCACTCCCGCCGACGGCTGAGGACCCGCACCGGATCAGACATGGTCCCCGCCGAGATACTGGGCCAGGAGCGGCTGGGCTGAACGCCGGACCACGGCCAGGGACCGCTCCAGGTTTCCTCCCATGGTCAGCTGGTCCAGAAGCCCGGCCGTGCCCGCCGGGCCGGCGCGTCCCGGCATCGGGAGGCTCCGCAGCGCGTCCTCATTCACGCTGGAAGCCTCGCCCAGCCGGGACAGGAGTGCGTGCAGGGCGTCCAGATGCTCGCGCAGGATCTCGGGCCATGGCCCGGCGGGCGCGGCCGCAATCAGTTCGACGAGCGTGGTCTGTGCCGGCAGGCCCCATTGGGCCGCCACGGCAGCAGACTCGACGCTCCGTGCCAGGGCTTCGAAGCGCAGGCGGTCCAGCACGGTTTCAATCTCGGAGGCCATGAAGCTCAGCCATTCCAGATTCCCGGCCACGACGTGCAGGCGCTGCGTTTCCAGCCTGAAGAGGAGTAGCTCCAGCTGCCGCCGCTCCTGCCACAGTGCCGCGGAGAGATCACTTGCGCTCATGTGCCCCATTCTCTTTCCGCCCCGTGAATCACAGCTTCGGGGCGGTCACCGCATTTTTCGCACAGCTTTTCCCTGAGGGTACACGCAGATCTTGGAACAGGTGATAGGTTTCCTCCATGGGTGCTGCGCCCTACTTGCGAACGCTGACTCCAATGGGGGGAGCACCGGTCGGTTTTGGGTGCGGCTCTCGGCGTTTTAAGGGTCGAGGACCCTTCGGATCCGGTCTCATGGGGGGACACAGTATTGAATCGCGTGGAACGCAACGAGATGGTCACGCAGCACCTTCCGCTGGTGGGGTATCTCGTCTCAGATTTGTGCTCGAAGGCGTCACACCTTTCTCGCGATGACTTGGCGTCAGCCGGCGCTATTGCCCTGATTACCTCGGCCGATTCGTTCGATCCAGGCCTCGGGGTGCCGTTCGGCGCTTTCGCGCGCCGGCGCATCCTTGGCGCCTTCGCAGACGAGATGCGGGCCAGCGACTGGGCCACCCGATCCGCCCGCCGCCGGATCAAGGAAACCATGTCCGTGCAGGAAACCCTGGCGTCCGCCCTGGGCCGTACCCCCACAGTGGACGAGATCGCCTCTGCCCTGGGCGTCCAGCAGAGCGTTGTGGAGGCCGCGCTCGCGGATGCCTCGCGCACATTGACGCCCCTCGACGAGRCCGTGGTGGACACCCTGGCCGCCGAAACCCTCACCCCGGAACACTCCGTGCTCGCGGACGAACGCCTCCAGTACCTTCGGGCCGCCGTGAAATCCCTTCCGGAACGGATGCGCTACGTGGTGGAGGAGATCTATTTCGGCGACCGCACGGTCAAAGACCTGGCCGCGGAACTCGGATCCACGCACGCAGCGGTGTCCCAGCAGCGTTCGGAAGCCATCCGGCTCATGCGCGACGGCCTGAGCGCCCACTACGCCGACGACCCCGAGCAGCCGTTCCAGCCCCAGTCCAGGATTACCCCGAGGCGGCGCAACGACTACCTCACCCAGCTGTCCGAATCCACCTCCGGCGGCATCACACGGGCCGTGTTCCCGCGTGGGCCCATCCTCAACGAGGCCGTCTAAACCGCCCCAAAAACGGTTAGTAAGCCGACTTAGTAAGCTGACCGAGAAATTCCTCCCAGAAGCATCGCGGCCCGGCGCCGCGCTGCGGTAGCGTCGGAAGCATCGGCCGGGGTGCCAGCAATGGCATGCGCGGCCCGCACGGCACCGGTTCTATCGAGGAGGATTCATGAAAGCATCACCCACATTGACGACCAACCTGCAGGCAGTACTGGTGGACCTGATCGAACTCCACGTTCAGGGCAAGCAGGCACACTGGAACATCGTCGGGACCAACTTCAGGGACCTTCACCTCCAGCTGGATGAAATCATCGACGCCGCCCGGGGATTCGCGGATGACCTTGCCGAGCGCATGCGTGCCCTCCACGCCCTCCCGGACGGCCGAAGCTCCACGGTTTCCAAGTCCACCGCACTGGCCGAGTTCCCGAAGGGCCTGATCAACACGAAGGACGCCATCGAGCGGATTGTCGCCGCGCTTGAGGCGGCCGTCGGCACCATGCGCAAGGTCCATGACGAAGTGGACGAGGAAGATCCCACCACCGCGGATCTGCTGCACGAGTTCATCGCCAAGTTTGAGCAGTACGCCTGGATGGTGAATGCCGAGACCATGCGGGCCACTGCCAGCGTGACCACCCCGGACAGCAAGTAGGGACCGGCTCCCACCAGCCCCCCAAAAAACAGCAGCGTCCGGCGCCGGGNNNNCNGGGAGGATACCCGGCGCCGGACGCTGCTGTTTAAGGGCTGGAACCCCTTGACGCTGACGACGGCGTGACGCTGACGGCGGCCGCTGAGCCCTATTGGGCCTTCGGCACCGACCGCAGGACGACGGCGGCCAGGACGCAGGCCCCGGACATCAGGACCAGTGCAATGGACGCCGTGACGTGCACGCCCGAGTCGAAGGCGGTGCGCGCGGCCGCCGTCACCGCCTCGGCCAGGGGCGCCGGAAGCGTCCGGGCCAGATCCACAGCGCCGGCCAGGGTTTCACCGGCCTGGCTGGTGGCCGCCGCCGGGGCGAGTTCGGACACGCCCGCGGGAAGCCGGAGGTTGCCCTGGTAGGAGGCCGTCAGGATTGAGCCGAGAATCGCCGTACCCAGCAGGGACCCCACTTCGTAGCCGGTCTCGGAGATAGCGGCGGCTGCCCCTGCCTTGTCGGCGGGCGCCGCGCCCAGGATCAGGTCATTGGAGATCGTCTCCGCGGCCCCCACCCCCAGGCAGAGCACCAGCAGGGCGGCAAGGAGCAGCGACGGGCCCTGGCTGTGGTCGCCGAATGCCACCACGAAATAGCCCGCCGCGCTCAGCAGCAGGCCGCCGGCCACCACAAAGCCGGGCCGCACCTTGCGCACCAGCGGGACCACGAGCAGCCCCGCTACAACCGTGGCGATGAGGGCCGGGACCATGGCGACGCCGGAGGCCGAGGGGGACTGGCCCTCCAGCAGCTGCAGGTGCTGGGCCAGGAAGAGAATGAAGCCGTTGAAGGAGAACAGTGCCAGGACGTTGGCCACAATGGCCGTACTGAAGATCCGGTTGACAAACAGGCTGACGTCGAGCATCGGCGCGGTGCTGTGGTCTGTCCTGTGGATACGGGCAAGCGCGCGTTGCCTCCGGATGAACACATAGCCCATGAGCAGACCGGTTCCGATGCTCGCGAAGGCCTCGGGAGCCGGCCCGTGGGTGGCAAGGGCTTTGATCCCGTAGACCACCGGCACCATGACCAGCAGGGACAGGGCAATACTGGGCACGTCCACCCGGCCCGGCTTCGGATCGCGGGATTCCGGGATCAGGGCCGGCCCGAGCAGCAGCAGCGGCAGGATGATCGGCACCGCGACCAGCAGGACGGCGCCCCACCAGAAGTGTTCCACCAGCCAGCCGCCGACAATCGGGCCGAGGGCGGCGCCGCCGGAGAAGCCGGCGGCCCAGATCGCCACCGCCAGCCTGCGCCGGTTGGGCTGCGGAAAGATGTTCCGGATCAGCGACAGCGTGGATGGCATCAGCATGGCGCCGAACAGGCCAAGCCCGGCGCGGCCGGCGATCAGCCATTCCGCACTCGGCGCGAACGCCGTCACGGCGGACACCGCGGCAAAGCCTGCGCTGCCCACGAACAGCAGCCGGCGCCGGCCGATCCTGTCGCCCAGGGAACCCATCGCGACCAGGAGTCCGGCCAGGACCAGGGGGTAGGCGTCGACGATCCAGAGCAGTTCGACGCCGGAGGCGGTCAGGCTGCTGGCGATGGCCGGCAGGGCGAACGTGAGCGCGGTGTTGTCCACGGCCACGAGCAGGACGGGGAACATCAGCAGGGCCAGCGCCACCCAGTCACGCCACGGTGCCCGGGGCCCGGTGGCCGCAGGAGTGCTGGTGGCTACGGTGATCGATGAAATGCTCATAAGGATAACTGTACCGTCTGGACGGTACAGTTAAGAAATGCGCGCGCGGACGGGCATGATGGGAGGCATGCCCAGGAAACCCGTCGCCCGCGAGGCCGTCCTCGATGCCTTCGAATCCCTGCTCATCGAAGTCGGTGAACGCGCCGCGACGCTGGACGCCGTCGCGCGCCGGGCCGGCGTCTCCAAGGGCGGCCTGCTCTACCATTTTCCGACGAAAGAGGCCATGATCGCGGTCCTGCTGGAACGGCTGGACCGGCTCCTGGCTGCCGATGTTGCGGCCATGGCGGCAGCCCCGGAAGGGGCGGCGGCGTACTTCATCAAGTCCTCGGTGTGGGCGGACACGCCCATGGACCGGGTCTTCGTGGCGGCCACGCGGCTCGCCGAGGTGGCGCACGGGGAAACCCTCCGCCGCTTCGCCGCCGGCCAGGCGAGCTGGCTGGAACTGCTGGCGGCCGACGTCGGGCCCGCCATGGCGAAGGCCGTCCTGTGCATGGGGGACGGGCTGTACTTCAACGCCATGCTGGCGCGGGGTCCCGGCGGGCCGCCGCCGGAAGTCGAGGCGGACGTCCAGAGCCTCCTGGCCGCCGTCGAGCGCCTGCGCGGCTGAAGCCCACACCCACCCCCTCCGACCCCCCTTACTCCCCGCCGAATTCGCCGGAAGCGTTCGAGTACGCCGGAAAGTTGCGGCGACTCCGGGCGTTTCCGGCGAATTCGCACCGCCGGATTGGCCGCCGGGTGGCTCGTGGCCCGTAACCTGGGTCCGCCGCCGGGAGGGAGTTTGCGGACGCGCGCCCGGCATAGGACAATGAGAGCTGTGACTGTTGTCACCCCCGATTGAACACCCAATTAAATACGCCTTTGATCTGCGGCGGGAGAGTCCTGCAAGTAGGTACAAGCAGGCGCCGTAGGAGCAAACCCTCCCCAGGAATCTCTCAGGCCCATGTACCGCCGCGGCAAGGCATCTCTGGAAAGTAGCAGGCGTGTCCCGGACATGCTGTGCTCACCGACGGTGCAAGCGGAGCCCTGAAATGCGGGCTGCGCGGAAACTCTCAGGTCCAATACAGAGCGGGGAGGAACCCGAATCAATGTGGCGTACCCTGCGCCGCCTGAGTTATGGAGTTCCTTGTGACTGTTACCCCAGCCTCCACGTCCTTCGTTGACCGGCATATCGGCGCGCGCCGCCAGGCCGACGTCGACGCCATGCTGAAGGCTGTCGGCTACGACACCGTCGACGCCCTGGTGGACACCGCCGTTCCGAAGGACATCCGCCAGGACGCCGACCTCGCGCTCGCCGCGGCCCTGAGTGAGGTCGAAGTCCTCGCCGAGCTGCGCAAGCTGGCGTCGAAGAACAAGACCGCCGTGCAGATGATCGGGCAGGGCTACTACGACACGCTCACCCCGCCGGTGATCCGCCGCAACATCCTCGAAGCCCCGGCCTGGTACACCGCGTACACGCCCTACCAGCCGGAGATCTCGCAGGGCCGGCTCGAGGCGCTGCTGAACTTCCAGACCATGGTCCAGGACCTCGTCGGCCTGCCGATCGCCAACGCCTCCCTGCTGGATGAAGCCACCGCCGTGGCCGAGGCCGTGTTGATGATGCGCCGCGCGAATAAGAACAAGACGGCGCACGACGGCAAGACCGTCCTCGACGCCGACTGCCTGCCGCAGACCATCGCGATCGTCAAGGGCCGCGCCGAGGCCCTCGGCTTCGAGGTCGAGGTCGCCGACCTCTCCAAGGGCCTGCCCGACGGCGTCATCAACGGCGTCGTTCTGCAGCAGCCGGGCGTCTCCGGCCGCGTGTTCGACCACACCGCCGTGATCGCCGACGCCAAGGAACGGGGCGCCCTCGTCACCGTCGCGGCAGATCTCCTCTCCCTGACCCTGATCACGTCTCCGGGCGAGCAGGGCGCTGACATCGCCGTCGGATCCGCCCAGCGCTTCGGCGTGCCGCTGTTCTTCGGCGGCCCGCACGCTGCCTACATGGCCGTCCAGAAGGGGCTCGAGCGCTCCATGCCCGGCCGCCTCGTGGGTGTCTCCAAGGACAACGCCGGCGTTCCCGCCTACCGCCTGGCCCTGCAGACCCGCGAGCAGCATATCCGCCGCGAGAAGGCCACGTCCAACATCTGCACGGCCCAGGCCCTGCTGGCCATCGTGGCTTCCTTCTACGCCGTCTACCACGGCCCGGACGGGCTGAAGGCAATCGCCCAGTCGGTCCACGTCCACGCCAAGACCATCGCCGCCTCCCTGAAGGCCGCCGGCCTGGACGTGCTGCACACCTCCTTCTTCGACACCATCACCGTCTCCGTGCCGGGCCGGGCAGCTGAGATCATCGCGGCAGCCGACGCCAAGGGCGTCAACCTGCGCGCCATCGACGCCGACACCGTCGGCATCTCCGCCGACGAGGCCACGACGGTTGCCGTCGTCGCCGACGTCATTGCCGCGTTCGGCGCGTCCGTGACTGCCGCGGCTGCAGGCACGGACACTGCGTTCGGCCTGGACCCCGCCGTCGAGCGCACCTCCGACTACCTGCAGCACCCGGTGTTCAACACGCACCGCTCCGAAACCCAGCTGCTGCGCTACATCCGCAAGCTCTCGGACCGCGACCTGGCTCTGGACCGGACCATGATCCCGCTGGGGTCGTGCACCATGAAGCTGAACGCCACCGCCGAGATGGAGGCCATCTCCTGGCCGGAATTCGCCTCCATCCACCCGTTCGCCCCGGAATCCCAGACCGCCGGCTGGCGTGAACTGATCGAGGACCTCGAAGGCCAGCTGACCGAGATCACGGGATACGACCAGGTCTCGATCCAGCCCAACGCCGGTTCCCAGGGTGAGCTGGCGGGCCTGCTGGCGATCCGCGGCTACCACCTCTCCCGCGGCGATGCCCAGCGCACCGTGTGCCTGATCCCGGCCTCCGCGCACGGCACGAACGCGGCCTCGGCCGTGTTGGCCGGCATGAAGGTCGTGGTCGTGGCCACGGCTTCGGACGGCACGATCGACCACGCGGACCTGACGGCCAAGATCGAGCTGCACAAGGATGCGCTGTCCTGCATCATGATCACCTACCCGTCCACGCACGGGGTGTACGACGCCGATGTCCGCGAGGTCTGCGACGCGGTCCACGCCGCCGGCGGCCAGGTCTACATCGACGGCGCCAACCTCAACGCCCTGGTCGGGCTGGCCCAGCCCGGCATGTTCGGCGGCGACGTCTCGCACCTGAACCTGCACAAGACCTTCTGCATCCCGCACGGCGGCGGCGGACCGGGCGTCGGCCCGGTCGCGGCCAAGGCGCACCTGGCACCGTTCATGCCGGGCAACGCGGCTGATCCCGCCAATGGCGCCGACGGCACCCCGATCTCCGCCTCCCGCTACGGCTCGGCCGGTGTCCTGCCGATCTCCTGGGCGTACGTGAAGCTGATGGGCGGCCGAGGCCTCACCGAGGCGACCAAGTCCGCGCTGCTCGCGGCGAACTACATCGCGGCCCGCCTCAACGACTCTTTCCCGGTGCTCTACACCGGCGARGGCGGCCTGGTGGCCCACGAGTGCATCCTGGACCTGCGCGAACTCACGGCCAAGACCGGCGTGACCGCCGAGGACGTGGCCAAGCGCCTGATCGACTACGGCTTCCACGCCCCCACCCTGGCGTTCCCGGTGGCCGGCACCCTGATGGTGGAGCCCACCGAGTCCGAGGACCTGGGCGAGATCGACCGCTTCATCACGGCCATGGTCGCCATCCGCGCCGAGATCGACCAGGTGGCCAACGGCGAATTCACCGTGGAGCACAGCCCGCTGCGCAACGCCCCGCACACCGCCGCTGCCGTGATCAGCACCGACTGGACCCGCGAGTACCCGCGTGAGCAGGCCGTCTTCCCGGTCCACACGCTCAAGCAGGACAAGTACTTCCCGCCCGTCGGCCGCATCGACGGCGCAGCCGGGGACCGCAACCTGATCTGCTCGTGCCCTCCCCTCGAGGCCTTCGAAGAAGACACAGCAGTCCACTCCGACGACTCCGCCAACTCCGACTCTGACAGCTAGGGACAGCCAACGATGACTGAGAACTACACGGCCCTGTACGAAGAGCACAAGAAGCTCGGCGCCTCCTTCACGGACTTCGGCGGTTGGCAGATGCCGCTGAAGTACAGCTCGGAACTAGCCGAGCACCACGCCGTCCGCAAGTCCGCGGGCCTGTTCGACCTCTCCCACATGGGCGAAGTCTGGGTCACCGGCCCCGACGCCGCAGCCTTCCTGGACTACGCCCTCGTCGGCAAGATCTCCGCGATGGCCATCGGCAAGGYCAAGTACTCGCTGATCTGCAACACCGACGGCGGCATCATCGACGACCTCATCACCTACCGCCGCGACGACCAGAAATTCCTTGTGGTCCCCAACGCCGGCAACGCCAAGGTCGTCGCCGAGGCCCTGGCCGAGCGCGCCGGTTCCGGAAAGGACGGCGGATTCGACGTCACCGTCCGTGACGCGTCCGCCGAGATCTCGCTGATCGCCGTGCAGGGACCCAAGGCCCAGGAGATCCTGCTGCGCCTGGTCCCCGCCGCGCAGCACGAGCTCGTCACCGGCCTGAAGTACTACGCCGCCGTGGACGTCCCGTTCATGTTCGCTGGAGCCAGCCAGGACCTCCTGCTGGCCCGCACCGGCTACACCGGTGAAGACGGCTTCGAGATCTTCGTCGCGAACGACGCCGCCGCCGCCCTCTGGCAGGCGCTCGTCGCCATCGCAGAGGACGGCGAGCTGACCCCCGCCGGGCTCGCGTCCCGCGATTCGCTCCGTCTCGAGGCCGGCATGCCGCTTTACGGCAACGAGCTCTCCCTGGAGGGCGATCCGTTCGCCGCCGGCCTGGGCCCCGTCGTCGCCCTGTCCAAGGAAGGCGACTTCATCGGCAAGGCCGCCTTGGCCGCCAAGAAGGAAACCGGCGCCGGCGCCACGACGGGCCGCAAGCTCGTCGGGCTCAAGGGCCTCGGGCGCCGTGCCGCCCGCGGCCACTACCCGGTCCTCAAGGACGGCAACGTCGTCGGCGAAGTCACCTCCGGCCAGCCCAGCCCGAGCCTGGGCTACCCGGTCGCGATGGCCTACGTCGACGTCGAATTCACCGAGCCCGGCACCGCACTGGACATCGACCTCCGCGGCAAGGCCGAACCCTTCGAAGTTGTCGCACTGCCTTTCTACAAGCGCCAAAAGTAGCCGAAGCTGTCCCGGGGGCTGCGTGACTGTGGTTGCGTCAGCCCTTCGGACCCGGCATCCTCTGCATGCTCGGTCGCGAAGACGCCCGCTGAGCGGACGTAACGCTCCCTTAGACGCATGCTCCCGGATGTCGGGCCCGAAGGGGCCCTGCAGCTCACCTCGGGTTCAACTCACCTCGAGTTCCAAGCGTCGTTTGGGGCGCCTTCGAAAGCCAAAAGTGCTGGGGGATGTACCGCCTACCGCGGGGTAGGACTGTCCCAAAGGGTGGCACGCCAAGCCCGATCATTGGGGGTTGAGCTTGATGACACCCTTGAAGCCTCGGAGCACCCCGGCTCTGGAAGATATCGAAAAGCCACTGTTTCTTCCGGGGAAACGGCTGGCCCCAAAAACTGAACTGAATAGCGGCGGGTGAGGGGATTCCGGAAGCGTGCGTCTAAGCGAGGGACGAGCGAGCACGCGGAGGAATTGCCTCATCCGCCACCCAACCCACCACAATTGTTGTGGCCCACGACATTTCAAACGTAAAGGAAAAACACATGGCAAAAGTTGCCCCTGAACTGCAGTACTCCGACGAGCACGAGTGGGTTGCCCGCGAGGCCGGAAACGTTGTTTCCATCGGCATCTCCGCCGTCGCCACGGATGCCCTCGGCGACATCGTCTACGTTGACCTGCCGGAGGTCGGCTCCGCCGTGACCGCGGGGGAGACCTGCGGCGAGGTCGAGTCGACCAAGTCGGTCTCGGACCTCTACGCCCCGGTCACGGGCGAGGTCACCGAAATCAACCCCGCCGTCGTCGATGACCCCGCGCTGATCAACAGCGACCCGTACGGTGCCGGCTGGCTCTTCAAGGTCGCCGCCGAGTCCGACGGCCCGCTGCTTTCTGCCCAGGAGTACGCGTCCAAGAACGGTGGCGAGCTGTGAGCGGCGCAACGGCGGCCGCGGGCACCCAGACGCTGGCGTTCGAGCAGGTCGTTTCTCCGAGCCTGGACGCGGACTTGTCCGTGCTGGATCCGGAGATCGCCGCGAAGATCGACGCCGAACTGACCCGGCAGCGTGACGGTTTGGAAATGATCGCCTCGGAGAACCACACCGCCAAAGCCGTGATGCAGGCGCAGGGCTCGGTGCTGACGAACAAGTACGCCGAGGGCTACCCGGGCAAGCGCTACTACGGCGGCTGCGAGCACGTGGACGTTGTGGAGCAGCTCGCGATCGACCGGGTCAAGGCCCTGTTCGGCGCCGGGTACGCCAACGTGCAGCCGCACTCCGGCGCGCAGGCCAACGCCTCCGTGATGCACGCCCTGATCCGTCCGGGCGACACCATCATGGGCCTGAACCTGGCGCACGGCGGGCACCTGACGCACGGCATGCGGATCAACTTCTCCGGCCGGCTCTACAACGTGATCCCGTACCAGGTCCGTGAGGAGGACCACCGGATCGACATGGCCGAGGTCGAGGCCCTGGCCCTGGAGCACAAGCCCCAGCTGATCGTCGCCGGCTGGTCCGCGTACGCCCGGCAGCTCGACTTCGCCGAGTTCCGCCGGATCGCCGACTCGGTGGGCGC